>NZ_JH556653.1:732531-966858 GCF_000179595.2 Acetivibrio cellulolyticus CD2
AAAGTCATTGCCAAAAGAGGTTAAAGATAAACCGTGTGTTGCAAAAGAAGGACTTCAATTTTGCAACAGACTTTATAGTATTGAGCATGAGCTTGAAGATGCGAGCCCAGACGAAAGATATGAAGGCAGACTCAAAAAAAGCAAGCCTATATTGGATGAGTTTTACAAATGGCTCAAGCAGCAAAGACCTCGAATTACACCTAAGAGTGCCACTGGTAAAGCTGTTAATTATTGTTTGAACCAATGGGATAAGCTTAATAATTACTTACTTGATGGTAGACTTTATTGCGATAATAACATTTCGGAACGGAGTATAAAAGGATTTGTTATATCACGTAAAAACTTCCTGTTTTGCAATACTCCAAGCGGAGCTACCTCAAGTGCAATGATTTACAGTATTATTGAAACTTCCAGAGCAAATAATCTTAAGCCTTTTGAATATCTGACTTATTTGCTGGAAACGCTTCCAAATGTAGATGTCAAAGATCAGAGTGTGCTGGATTCCTTAATGCCTTGGTCGGATGATTTGCCTGAATCCTGCAGACTTAATAATAAGATTTTACAACAGAAGGAGTAGTAATTGTAGACGGGTTGTATTTTACGCTTACATATATGTAAGGTTGTATTTGTACCAACCTGATGACTTGACTATTTTATAGTCAAGTAACCAATTTATATTCCGCATACTGTTACTTAAATAACTGTTGTAGGTTACCGTTGTATCACTCCAGGCTGATTCAAGGGGATAGGCATCAATTCTAGTAGGGTAAGTCGTTCCAGACGCTTCATACACAAAATATTCAGCCTTTGTGACAGCGTCAGGATTTATTGTAGTCGGCAGGGAACTGGAATTAAAATTGAATTTTACAAGAGTAACTGCATTGATGCCATACTCGCCGCCACGGTTACCAACATAATTATATGCATCTGCATAAAAATTCTGTGTATTGGGTTGGGCTGCATAAATTGTAGTATCCATGTGGTTGGAGCTGTATACCGATAGAATTGGATCGATAACAACAGGGTAAACGGTGGTGGCGCTTTCAAGGAAGTCTTTATCTACCGTTACAGTAAGGACATATGTATTTTCATCTTCAGCAGGAGATATGGAGAGTTTGTTATTGATAGTAAAGTGCTTGTCGTTGTTTTCATTAGTGCCTTTATATGAATCCCTTGCATCAACCTGCCCCAATACTGATACAATCTCTCCTGTAGAAGGATCTTTCAGTGGAATGGAATTGCCACTTTCAAAAGCAGGTACAAGACCATCTGTATTAATTGTAAACTCAAATATATTGTTGCCTGAATATTTCTCCAATACGATATTTTCCTTTAATCCGGTATATGTAGGGACGTACTGGAGTTTTGTACCTTCGCCGAACACATTGGAATATTCAACTACATTTTCAACTTCATTGTTAAAAGAAACCTCTTTATTCTCTGCATAAGCATTGTTAATGTTTCCGGCTGGCGAAAAGGATACTTGGTATTTGTCATCGCTTAAAAGGACGCCTTCAGCAATGTTTTCAGGGAAATAGGTCTTTATCCGGTTCCCCTTGTTCGTATAGGCAAAACTTTTCCCTTTTATTTTCCTTTTTTTGCTGTGTGAAACGATTGAATTGTCAATATATTGAATACTGCCGCCATCATCAACATATTTGACCGGAAATTGATAAGTACACACGGTGTGTTGGCCGTCGGTATTGACAACATCAATGGAATAAAGGTCAGTCTTGCCAATATTGGTGATTCCTTTGACATTATCTGTCTTTAATACTTTTTTAATGTTTTTCGGTACTGAATCCAGGTCGAATGTTGAAATATTCTCTTCATCTGCAGTTTGAGCTGTAGAAATAACACTGGCCGGTAAAGATGAAAAGCACAGCATAACCATAAGAAATAAAGCTAAACTCTTTTTCAAATGCATAACCCCCCATTGTTTAATAGAATTTTAATTTTTTGGACTAAGTAAGAACCCATTTCCAATTTAGTTTTGTAGAGTTTCAAAGGATTTACCTTTGAAAAAACAGCCTATATGCATATAATAACTGGTTATGAATCGCTACTTAGTGTCATTATAATATAAAAGGACTTAACGTTTAAACTTATTATAACAAATCACCCTGTCGAAATAAAGGAAATTAAGGAAATAAAGGAAATTAAGGCACCAGTTGAACCAGGTTCAAATGTTTCAGGTTATAAAGCTGGGTATCAAAGGCTCAAAAACCTGACAAAAAAGCTTAGACTTGCTGCAATGAATAGTTAACTAAAATCTCTTTCATAGAAATTGCAGAATATTAATTCTTTATGATATAATTGTCATGTAGAATTTGTAATCCTCGATATATAGAGTAGCCTTACAAAAAGGAGCGTGTATATGAAGAAAAATAGTGAAATAAACCCTTTGGCTGTAAAAGATGATGAAGATAATCAGAAAATTCTTTACAAAGATCGACAGTCAGAAAGCTTGGGCAAAAGGTTCGTTTATTTTCTTGTGGGATTAGCACTTTTTTGTGGGGGTATTTTTTTGATATTTCAAAATACTACCCTATATACAAATTTTACTCTTCTTGACATAATGGGGTTTACTCCACCTTTTGGTATTGTTCTTATACCTTTTATCATAGGGGTAGGAGTCTTGTTTTTTAATGAAAAGTCAATTATTGGCTGGTTTTTGACCATATTGGGGTTAGTTACGATTGTTTTAGGTATTATTATGGGATTGAAGATATACTTTAAGCCTGTATCACTTTATCAGGGTCTTATAATGTTTGGAATGGCTGCGGCAGGAGCAGGCTTGACGCTAAAGGCTATTTACGGGCGAAAATCATAGAATGCCGACATGGAAAGAGCAAAAAAATCGCCCAAAAACCTCATAGGGCAGTTCAAATAGCTTGCTATCATAATAGTTAGCTTTCCATCTCCGCTAGCTTATAATTCTAGTGGCATTGTCTTTAACCTCATTAACTATATTAACAAATTCCTTTCGCTTATCCTCATCGAACAATTTGATAAAGCTTTGGGGCTTGTCAAAAGGCGGTCTGGTAAGCTCAGCTATGCTCTCAACATAACCATTTTGCTCTATATAGTCAATCACTTTGTTTACAAATGCTATCTGATTTGCATTAAGCTTCTGATCATTTATAAACGAAGAAAAAACTTCCATAGCTGCATTCCTCTCAAGTTTGGCAACCCTTCTTACAAGCAATCCAAAGGGTGTATCATGAAAATTCTTTTCATAATCCTCTTTAGTTCCAAGTTCCCCGGTAAATATTTTTTCCAGCATCTTATAATCGCCTTCACTTAGAGGAATATTGTTTCTCAGTTTGTGAATAGCTATATTATCCTTGTTTTCCTCTATGTATTTGTTGACTTTCAGCTTGTAATTCTCAAAGGTATAGTCAGATTGGAAGCTTTTCATTACTGTGCGTTCCAGATCTACATCTGCAAGGTTTGTATAAATATAATTGCGCCCGTCTAAGACTGCAAATTTCATAAGCTCCCTAAGCTCTGTGCGGATTCTTTCAAAATTTAAAATATCGCATTTATCCCAAAACTCATTTTCCCTCACTTCTTTAAGTAATGGTATTTTTCCCTTAACCTGAGGAAGTGTAGATTTCTTATCCAAAAGTATCGATACTTTTGAAACAACAGTGTTTTTTAACCGTGTAATGCTTTTATTATCTAATTGGGCAAGCATCATGCCATACATCAGATTATCAAATTCAACAGCCTTATCATCATTGTCATCCATAAATACAAGATCTGCAATGTTTTCAATAAGGTCACTCTTATCCTTTTCAGTAAGGCATAGAAAAGCGTCTTTCATCCTGTATTTATCAACAAATTTACGCTTCAATTGCACATCAACCCTCTCAGGCACCAGTGCTAATATCTGTCCAACGACTTCATCTATTAATGAATTTCTTAATCTCTGGTATTGTTCTTCACTAAACGCTGAGTCCTGCATGTGAAAAATCAGCCTTACTCTCTTTGCGAAAATACTTGCCTGTGTTGAAGTATTTGCCGTTGGTTCAATACCATTTTTGTTTTCTCTGAAATACTCGAAATTTCTCAGATAGTCAAAGATATAAAAGTTCTCTTTATCCTTGCCTTTTCCAAACAAATCCGGCCTAATCCTTGTACCTCTGCCTATCATCTGCCAGAACTTGATTTTTGAACGTACGCGCTTAAAGAACACAAGGTTTACAATCTCCCTGACATCGATTCCCGTATCGAGCATGTCTACAGATACTGCAATATGCGGCTCTTTCAACGGATTTTTAAACTGCTTGATTAAATCCTGGGCATAATCATCATCACACACAACACGCTTGCAGAATTCGCCATTATACTCAGGATAAAGAATATTAAACCTGTCAACAATATACTGCGCATGAGTTTTGTTTTGAGCAAATATAATTGTTTTTCCCAACCTATTACCGCTTGCATCCTTCAAACCATTTGTCATAAGATCGTTGATAACGTTATCAACGGTGTTTTGGTTGAAAATAAATCGATTGATTTCCGGGGCCGGTATCTCGTCCGGCATTTCTCCATCTTCATCGGTAAAATCCTCTTCGTACCTTTCCTTATCCGCAGTTTTGAATCTTTATAATCAGTAATTACGCAAATTTTTATGAAGCTTGTCATAAGATTTTGCCCGGGCAACTACTGAAATGAATAGAAAAGCTGCTGAAAAGATTACAACCAAAGAGAATTCAGTGTTTAAAGAAGAAACTTTCAAGTACGCAAATAATGATGACATAATTAAGCAATTATATGGACCTTAACAACTTCCACTTCGATGAATCCATATAACTTTTCGCATTTTCACTATCCTTCATGCACCTTACATACCCTCTCAGCGTTGCATGAACCGCAATTCTAACCATATAAAAAGGACAGAATCACTTCTCATAATCAGTATTTCTGATATATGCTGTGTTTTTCCCCGCTCCAGTCTTTATTATATATCCGTCCTTCAGCAGTCCATTAAGTGTGACCTCTATTGTTGAAGTGCTTATATCCGGACACTTTTCATGAATATCCCGTTTGGACAGTCTCTTCAAGGTATTTTCAAACAGCAGCCTTATTCTCTCCGGCTTTGATAAGTTCCGGTTCTTCAGGTGCTCAACTCTTGAAGAAAATTCTTTATATGCACTTAGAATAATCTCCAAATAATACTTAACAAAAGGAAAATAATTATTTTTTCCTTCATGCCAAAACTGAGAACTTGACTGCAGCACGTCATAATAGGTTTCCTTTGTTTTTTCGATAATCATTTCCATACTTATATATTTACCAACTATATATCCTGATCTATACAGTAGCATAAGAGTCAACAGTCTGCTCATCCGTCCATTTCCGTCATTGAACGGATGTATGCATAAGAAGTCCAAAATAAACATTGGTATTAGGAGCAAAGGGTCATGCTTTTCTTCATTTATTGCCTCAATAAATGTATCCGTCAGCCTTTCCATTGCTTCCGGTGTATCAAATGAAGATATTGGCTCAAATCGAATCTTTTTATTGCCTTCAACGTCTGTTTCAGCAATAACGTTATCAGAGTTTTTATACCGTCCTCCAATTGTTGAAGGACTGAATTGGTAAAGATCTCGGTGCAGCTGTAAAATAATGTTTGTTCTCGGTGTCATGTAATCATAGTTTTCATGAATCAACTGCAGTACTTCTCTGTAGCCTGCTATTTCCGATTCCGAACGATTACGAGGTTCAGCCTTGTCTCTAACTATTGCATCAAGGCGCTCATCTGAAGTATATATTCCTTCAATTCTGTTAGAGGCACCAGTGCTTTGAACTTTTGCAATCTCAAGCATTGAGTTTAAGATGTCCGATTTTGCTTCAATGAATAATTCCTGTTTTCCTTTAAACTCATGTATAGCTGATACGAGGTTCATTATTTCGCTGCAAAACAACTCATTTTGTATAATTTTATAGTTAAATCCCCTCATTGTAACACCCACTTTCACATTCTTTCTGCACAACGCACCATGTTTATGCACAATTCTATTACTGTTTTGTGCAGAAGTCAACACAATTATGCACAAAGGAATTTCCATTGTGCATAATTGTGAGCAAAATTTATGCAGAACCATTTCAGCCCAAAAGTTTTAACAAAGTATGAGAAAATTAATTCCAACTAAAATCGGCCGGCTTATCAACTACTTCATAGTCTCCTTCGGTTGATCCCAAGGGAGTTGTCTTTTCAATGGATTGCTTCTCAATATTGTAAACAGCAATCCCTTTTTGACCTGTGAAGTTGTCATCACGAAACCAGTAGGATAGTAAAATCCTGCTGCTGTCAGGGTTCCATTCTATAAATTTGATCCAAGGGTCCGGTCTTTGGTTGCTGCCCACCTTGTAGCCCAATTTGCCGCTGTTATCGCAAATATATTGAAACAGAGGAATGTTGTATACTTCTCTGCTTTTAACATTTACAACCAACATTTCGGATTGAATCCTGCCATAAGGATTTGCAAACAGCCATTTGTCATCGGGTGACCACCCGATATCACCTATACTATAACTTTCAACAATGCAATTGATTTCCCCATTGTCAATAATCCATAGTTTACCATCACCATACCCTGAACCATGAAATTTTGTGAACAGGTATCTATTACCTTTATGACTTTTTACCAGATATTTATTGTTATAGGTCCTTTTAATAATTGAAATACTTAAAGCTGCAGAATCCTGAATAGAATTCTCATCCTTAAGGAGCCTGTTCAAAGGCTCAAGGGCATTTTTAATGCCAGGCTTGTTATAATACTCAATAACCTTATTTGCACAATACCATCGGATTACGGGATTCTCATGTTTCATTCCTTCACACAGAAATAAAATCGGGTCGGTCTCCTTATTGACGGCTTCTTCCAGCCAATTAATAGTATCATATGCATATTCTATGCTATCTCCCGATTTTTCTGTAAGTTTATCCCACTTATCTTTATATGTTTTATCATTATCTTTTGCAGGTGTCGGGCTGGCATAACATGCAGTACTTTCAGGACTGATTGTATTCATAACTGCGGGTGAAGAATTTCCAGTAGGATTTTCAGTAACCTCCATTTTTACCGGTGTAACCTGTTGTAATTGAATTTCACCCGAGTTACTGTCAGGTGTATCAGTGGAAACCTGTGTGATGTTCCCTTTATTGCTGCATCCGAAAAGTATAAAAAAGCAACCTGAAATAATTAAATACATTAAAGCTTTTTTCATAAAGGTCTCCTGATTCATGTAATATATAACTTCAAATACAAAACACAGCATACAGCGGAACTGCTTTGACCTTATCTGTCATACCAAAGTTCTTTGAAGAAACTCTTATAGGAATAGCATCTCCATACTTCTGACTAAACACTCCAAGACTTTTCGATTTGGTATGCTCCCCTTTCTTGACCTCAACACCATATATACGGTTTTCCTTCTGAATCACAAAATCAAGCTCAGCTGAATGTTCACTGCTCCAGTAAAAAATATTGTAACCCTTTGCTGTCAATTCCTGTGCAACGTAATTTTCAGTCATAGCACCTACAAATATATTACCATCACCCGAAAGTATACTCTGATGAGAAATACCCGATTTCAAGCCCAAAAGCCCTACGTCACCCATATAAAGCTTGAAGGATGACAAATCAGCATATACTGCTATAGGCTCAAAAGCATGCTCAATCTTCTGGCATTTCAAAACAACTCCTGCAAGAGACAACCATTCAATAGATACTCCGAATACAGAAGCACTTCCGCCCTTCTGCACAACCTTATACTGAAACTTTTTATTGTCTTTTGCAAGCTGTGTTGGAATAGAATTATAGCAAGCCCTTATTTTTACGCTTTCTGTATTGCTTGAATATTTCGCCATATCAGCAATATAGTTATCTAAAATCTCTTTTTGAATATTAGGAACATCCAATAGCTTTTTGTTTTTATTAAAAGCATTTATACATGCTGGCATACCTCCAATAATAAGATACATGCGATAGAGTTCAATTGCCTTTTTATGAAGGCCTTCAGGCATAGGTTCCATACCATCAAAACAACGTTTTATCTCTTTAATCAAAAGTTCTTCATTCATAGCAAAAAGAAATTCCTCAAAGTCAAAGGGATATAGAGTTATTGTTTCCACCTTACCTACAGGAAACGAATAGTTTTGCCTGTTAATTGCAACTCCAAGTAAACTTCCTGCAGCAACTATATGAAATTCAGGAGCATCCTCACAGAAATACTTTAAAGATGTAAGAGCACGCTCACAGGATTGTATTTCATCAAGAATAATCAGAGTCTGCCCTGGAACAATTTCCTCTCCTACTGTCGCTTCAAGATAACGAATTATCTTTTCCGGTGATATTGTTTCTGTAAAATATGAAGCAACTGCATAATTTATCTCCAAATTTATATACACTACATTTTTATAATATCGATATCCAAATTCACGCAATATATATGTTTTTCCAACCTGACGAGCACCATTGATTATTAATGGCATTCTGTCGGATTTATCTTTCCATTCTAGAAGTTTTTGTTCAATTTTTCTTTTCATAGGCAAGCACCTCCAATATCAAAATTATATTCTTCAAATATTTTTACGTCAAGAAAAATCAGAAAATTCTGATTTTTCTTGACATAAAAATATTTCTCTATAATTTCAACCAAACCAAATAAAGTTGTGGAACTGTAAAGTATAACTATCTAAAAAAAATAGATATAAACCATAACGTCTTATTTCCCATTTAATTACATTCGCCCATTTCCTCATTTGTTAGGTAACAAGCAGGACCTGATGCTGGAAATTCCAGCACCCAATTTTTATAAATAAAGCAGGGGTTTTACCTAATTTATAGAAATACTATTGCAGCTATAATTGTATATTGCTTATAATAAAGGAGACCCAATATGAGATTATGTAATTGTAAAGAAGGCGAAAGCAGCCCTGATGTTGACGGATACTGTGAGAACTGTGGACTTCTGTGCAAACCTAAACTTAATAAAGTGCTTAAGGATAATTCCAGAAATCATTTTGAAATTTCAGCCACTCCAAATCTAGCTTTAGTAAGTAGTATAGGTTTAAATCATTGTGAAAATCAGGATTACGGTAATGTCCTTATTAAAGATGAAAATATCGTTATGGTAGTGTCTGACGGTGTTTCAGCTACAGAAGATGCATCTTACGCTTCAACTACAGCAGTTAATACCGTCTGTGGTCTATTATTGGAATATACTCCTGATACTGACCCTAAGGAAGTTATGAGAAATGCCATAGAGACTGCTAATATCGAAATTCAAAAAAAGCATAGTACTGAAGGCTTTTCTATAAGTGCTGAATGTACTGTTGTTGCTGCATTAGTTGTGAATAATACCGTTACTATAGGCTGGGTTGGAGACAGTAGAGCATATATGATATGTGACAAAGATATTAAACTTACAATTGATGATTCTTGGCTCGAAGAAACAGTAAGCGCTGGCAAAATGAGCTATAAGGAAGCTTTAGAAAATAAATTTGTTCACTGCATTACTCAATCATTAGGGACGAGTAACCAGGATGTTGATATTCATATAATTCAAACAGAGATTGAAAAGGGCCAGCTATTGCTTCTTTGCTCTGATGGTCTGTGGAATTGTTTTGAAAATGATAATAGTTTTATAGACCATGTTAATGAATACAACTTGGAAGATTTGTTAATTCTCTGCAATAGCTTTGTTGATAAAGCAAAACTGCTTGGCAGTAATGATGATATAACTGTGGCTATTTATAAATACTAATACCAGTTTTATCCCTTAGTAAATTGTTATATTACCTAATAGAATGGAGAAATAAAAATGGATTTTAAAATGTCAAATTATTATAACCCTTACCTCCCTGTTATGTCTAGAAAAGTTGATGCCATAATCAGCATTGAAGCAAAAGAAAAAGAAGAAGCACTTGGTTTATCCGATAAACAACAAATTAAAGAAGCCATTATTTTTATTATAGATACCTCAGGGTCAATGGCAGGCGGTAAAATTGAAAATGCCATTAAAACTCTCCATACATGCATAGACTTGCTTGATGATTCCTGCCATTTCTGTATTCTCACATTTTCTGAAAGTACTACTACTATATTTCCTATGGAGAAATCAAGTATTGAGGCAAAAGAAAAAGCTCATATATTGGTTGCGGACATAAAAGTATACGGAGGAACAAAATTGTCTGCTCCTTTAAATACAGCCTCATTGGTTTTTGCGGGGTATGATGACTATTTAAAAATTGCTTATTTCGTTACTGACGGTAATAACTCACAGTCAGATATTAACAACCTTAACCTTGCTCTTAAAAGAAATAAGGGTAAATTCCACCTCAGCTGTTGGGGCCTCGGCACAGACTGGAATCCAAAAGAACTTAAAAGGATAGCAGATAATTTTGCCGGAACAGCAGAAGCTATAACAGCACCTGACGAAATGGCCTCAAAATTCCAGAAATCCCTTAGTGAACTTTTTTCAAAGTCAATTTTAAAAGCAACATTAAAACTTCAAGTCCCAAAAACCATTAGAATTAACAATATTAAGCAGATGAGCCCTGAAATACTTGATATTACTGAATATTTAAAAACGGTTGATGAAAAAAACTATGAAATATCTTTAGGGCCTTGGGGGCAAGAAATCAGAGACTATCATATTTCTTTTGAAGTTGAACCGCAAGAAGAAGGTGAAGAAATGCTGGTATGCAGGCCTAAAATTTCTTATATAACGGATAATGAAGAGAAAACATTTGATGGACAAAGAGTTGTTATTACATGGACCTCTCGAGTGGATTTATCTTCAAAAGAAAATGAAGAAGTAGAACATTTTAAAGGACAAGAAGAACTTTCTATAACAATTCGAAAAGGCTTGGATGCAAAAAATATGGGAGATACAGAACAAGCAACGCTCTTGCTTGGCAAAGCATACAAACTCGCAAATGAATCAGGTAATGATGAAGCGACAATGAGGCTTAAGAAAGTAATTGAAGTGCTCGATGAATCGGAAGGCACAGTACGGCTTCGTTCGAGTGGTAAATTAGAAAACAAAGCGGCGGACTTGGAACTTGACCTTGGCGGTACCAGAACTGTCAGAAGGCGTATTGCCGAATAAATTAAAGTGTAATATTAAGGAGAATAGTTTCTTATGGCAGAAGAAATCATTGTTTGCCCGGAATGTGGAATAGATAAAATTGAAAAATCTGAATTTTGTGAGGTTTGCAAATATAACTTTGTAATGGGTGAAGCTTACAAACCGGCAATTGGAACTCGTACAATATTAAGAAATACATTTAATAAGCATGAGGTTTATTTTAATATAGTTATCAACTATGATAAAGCACTTTGCGAAAAGGATTTGCTTAAAAAATTCCCTTTAAACGCATCTCCAATAGTTGTTCCCTTAGATTTACAAGAGACTTTAATAGGCAGGAGTTCTACTGAACAAGGGATTTTTCCCCATATAAATATTAATGATCCTGGTGTTTCACATCGGCATCTAAAATTAATATATAATAAAGAAGGAAACCTCGAAGTTTTGGATTTAAATACTTTAAACGGAACAAAACTAAATAGCAATGACCTTGAACCAGGCGTAAATATTTCACTACAAGACCAAGATGAACTGATAATCGGCATTTGGACAAGAATAAAAATTCAAAAGGTCTAGTGCTTTTTGACATTAATTCTGTTACAGCGCACTCGAATTAATGGTTAATAGTATCTTTTTGAAACTGCTTGATAAGGAGTATTTCTTAGTATGAAAAAGATTTTAGAAAACTGGCTTGATAAAATTTCTGTCACAGGCAAAAATATAATTGAATTAAAAAATTCAGATTCTTATAAAATGATTTCAGAAATGCTGAATTCTTGTGATACTCCATTTATAGGTATTACCAGGAATAAAGCCTTAAGTATTATTGAAGATATAGATATCCTTTTTATTAATTATTCCAATCTGACTGATTTAGTACATAGTATTGAAGCATTAAGTGAAAACCAGCACATTTTTAACAGTAACATGGAAAAAATAAAAGCTCTAATTGAGGGTGATTCTTTGACAATTACATCTAAAGCTGTTCCTGTCGAAGAACGCGGATTATTCGAAAATACATGTAATGAAATAAAAATAACACCGGAAAAAATGTTTGAGCACCTGGAATTTTCATTCAAAAATATTTGCAACAATATAAAAATAATTGTCGATGCTGTAAGAAAAGCAGAAATTTTAAGCAATAAAACTAATGAACGCTACAAATCTCTTGAAAATAGAGCCAATATATTAAATTACCCAATATCGAAATTTGATTTCGATGGATTAATCCTCGAATTGAAAACGAACCCTTTAGATATACAAGCTGTAACAGATAAAATCAACCTGCTGTTTAGCAAATTTGAACTTGAATTATCTGATGCTTCGGATGAATATAATTATCTTGACTTGTTATTTAACAGTGTAGACAGTAAAATAAAAGAACTAAACAATTTAACCTCAAAATCAAGACAAATAACTGGTGAAAATCTTGGGCAATTAGCCCTTAGCAAAACCTTGATAAAACCCTTAGACAATTCCCGTATGGAATTTATAAATGCCTGGGTTTATGATTTAAAAAAATATTTTAAGCTTGGCAAATACAAACCTGTAAAAATCGGGCTTACAAAGTTAAATGAAGAATGTATATTGCTTTTGGGCAGTGAAAAGCGGATTTTTGATGATAATATAAGGGTGCTAAAAGGATGATAATTATATGATTAAATGTAAATTTAAAAATTGCTACGGTACAGTAATTGACGGGTTTTGTGATGAATGTGGAAGACCACAGTCGGATGAAGACAAAGTAATTAAGTTATCGGATGACAATCAAAACAATTCGCAAGTTTTTGCTTCTTCAAAGCCTTTAGTACCGGCATATACAAGAAAAATAAATCGCTCTATAGATAAAAATAATCCTCTCGGCTTAGGCTTAGTTAACATTTCTCCGCCCGAGCCTATAAGACCGTTGAGTTTGTTGATGAAAATGCCCTACTTACAGGAAAACAAGATATTTTGTCCCTGGTGTAAACATAAGATAACTGAAGCTTCTGGAACTTGCAAGACTTGTGGCAAATTATACGATTGTATGCCTTCATTAAAAACTGGCGATATTATTTTTGACAGATACGAAATCAAAGGCCCTGTAGCACTCGGTGGAATGGACTGGATATACTTAGCCTTTGATAAAATCCTTGAAAGATGGGTTATTATTAAAGGGCTGATTAATAAGTATGATGATAGTTCCGTAGAAATAGCCCGCAATGAGCGTATTGTTTTAGGTGCAACAAACCATCCGAATATAGTAGAAATCTATGACTTCATAAATTATAATAATGAAGGTTTTATCGTAATGGAGTTTTGCGGTGGAAAAAGTATAGGCACAATGCTAAAAGAAAATACTACAATTCCGGTCAAAGAAGCTATCTGCTATATAATAAGAATACTTCCCGCTTTTTCATATCTGCATTCAAGAGGTTTTGTATATTGTGATTTTAAACCTGATAATTGTATGGTTGAAGAGGATGTCAAGCTGGTTGATTTGGGAGGAGTAAGAAAAGTAGATGATAAGAATGCTGCAATATACGGAACCAGAGGCTTTATGGCTCCCGAAGCAGATCAACACCCTATTGAAGTTTCTGACTTATATTCGGTTGGAAGAACTCTTGCAGTTATGATTATGAAATTTGACTATCAAAAAAAATACGAATACTCATTGCCTGAACCAAAAGAGCAACAGATACTATCAGAAAATAAGTCTTTGTATAAGTTCTTACTAAAAGCTACTAATAATGATCCAAATCTAAGATATCAAACAGCTGATGAAATGATTTCACAATTGAAAGGTATCTTAAGAGAAATCGTTTCATTAGAAAGTTATCCAAGGTATAGTAAAAGTGATTTCTTTACATATGATAAACTTATAGACGCTGATGAAACTGAAGGGATTGAAAAATTTAATGCAAAATATATCCCCTCGGTAAAAATTGATCTAAATGACAGCTCTGCTAAATTAATTACCGACATTTACAGTAACATTCCTGAAAACGACCCTCATTTGAGGCTTAAATCAATTATGAGCAGTCAGAAAGCCGATTCAGTTTCTGAATTACATCTTGAAAAGATGACCTTTGAGTTATTATTTAGGATATGTGAACTAAATATTGAAATTGGAAATCTTGATTTGGCTGAATCGCAAATTAAAGTTTTATCACATATTGATAAATATAATTGGAAAGTCAACTGGGTTCTCGGATTATTTTATATCAAAAATAATGACTTTAAATCCGCAATAGTTGAGTTTGAAAAAGTGGATAATGAGATCCCGGGTGAACTTGCTCCAAAGCTTGTTTTGGGTTATTGCTATGAAACAGAGCGGTACTTTCATTTGGCAAAGTCCTATTACGAGCATGTAGCAAAAGTTGATCCCAATTATACGACAGCATGTTTTGGTGCAGCACGCTGCGCAATAAGAGAAGGCCTCCAAAAGCTTGCAATTGAGTTGCTTGAATTGGTACCTAACAGCCATAGCATGTCAACTCTTGCAAATATATCGATTATAAAAGTATTAATGTTGGATAAATCTAATATTGACCTTGATTCAATAAAAACAGCTCAAAAATGTTTTGATAATATCTTGGTCGAAAATGGATTGGTACATCTGGTAAAAGCCCAGTTTTTATCCGAAGTATTAGAACTTTTTAGAAATAACAAAATAAAAGAAAATCCTGGCTTTGTAATTGCAGGATATCGATTAACTCTTGATAATATTAGAAAATGTGCTGAATACGAATATATGAAAGCTTCGGAATATGAAACTGATAAAGAAGAAAAACGTGTCTTAATCAGTCTTGCTAAAAAGTGCAATAATCATTTTTTGGGTGGTCTTTTTTAATGGATTATGTTATTGTGGTGTTGATACTATTATAAAGACTAGATTTTATTTCCAAAAACGCAACTGAAAAGGTAGGTGCATTAAGATGTTGAATAATAATATTATTAAATTACTATTAATTTTTGTAATGGTATTAAATTTAACTGCATGTAATAACGGAAAAAATTTAGGTAATAAGACTAAATCTAGTTCTGTTGAAATATGTGAGCAAACGGGAAAATTTCTGGTTTGTTTATCAATTGATGGATTATTGCAATGTTTGGATATTAGTAATCAAACCGTTTTGTGGAATCAAAAATTCTCGATTTATGGTAAGAATACTTCAAGTCATATTTGTGAAGATAAGTTGATTTTCGCAGTCGGGAATGAATTGATACATATAGACTTAAAAACTGGTAAAAAACTATGGAAATCGAGATTGGACGGTAGTATTAGTTGGATATTTGCGGATGATAATGAAAAATATATAGTAGTCAGTACAGAAAATGATTTGATTTGTTGTTTCGACAAAGAGAGTAATAAAAAATTGTGGTCAAAAAAGTATCGTAACGCAGCACTTTTAGAACCTGTTACATCAGGAGATTCTCTCATTTTCCAATGGCGTTTTAATGGTTCTAAGTATGTTCAGGGGGCAATTGAGCACAAGATTTACTCTGTAGATATTACCAATGGTAATGAACTTTGGGCATATGAATCAAAGACAAGATTACTTCCTAGTCTTTTCACTTCTGAGAATAGTGTTATTTTTAGTGATGCAGAAGGTACAATTACATCTCTTAATAAAGATACAGGTAAAACTATTTGGACGTATGCTACAAACAAAGAGCAACGGGATTTATATTGTAATATGGCTCTTTTTGATAATACATTGGTTTTCTTTCACACCGAAGGTCAAGTGTACTTTTTAGACAAGAATACAGGAAGTAAAACTTACGATGAGACAACTAATAAGGCTATAATTAAGATAAACATATATAATGACATTGCGATAATTGTATGTGATGATGGAACCATTAATTTTTATGACATTATAAATAAAAAGCCGTTAAATTCTTTAAGTACGGCCAGCAAATACTATAAATCAATAAAAATTAAGGATGATTTATTGTACGTGTTAGGAACTGATGGAAGTTTATATGCGTACGGAATTAATGATTATAAAGAGGTTTGGAATTATAAAAGCAGAATAATTGAGTCAGAAATATTCATTTCAGGTAATCAAATAATATTTGTTTCTACAAAAACAGATCGATCTACTGAGTTTGTTATACTTGACCGGCTTACAGGAAAGGAGGTAAAAGTTATAAACTAAAAAAAGTGCTTAGTCATTTTTTAAATAAACAAATGTAAGTTGGAAATTAGATAACTATATATAACGTTGAAAAGTATTTACGTTGCAAATTTACCTCTTATTTTTATTCTAAGAGACGAAATAAATGTAAAAATTTTTTACGTACAGCTCATAGATAGTATGAAGCAATATTTATTTTAGATTTACTAACTTCAGTAATAAGGACTGGTGTTAGCATACAATTTGGGGGGAAAGTAAAAAATGAGAAAGAAATACTCAGTACTAGTAATTTTAGTCTTTTTAATGCAAATCATATTTGCTGATGTCAGTTTTGCTGCGTCGGCACCAACTACTTTAAAAGTATCCGGTTGCTTAACTTACAAGTATAAAAATTCAATGTCAGGCTCAGAAAAAACAGCTCCATTAGAAAATTATACTGTGAAGTTATATGATCAGGATATTGGTCACACTCATTTGATGGGAACTACTAAAACCGATAGCAATGGAAATTTTATTTTCGGAGGGGTCAATGCGAATGATGGATGGCTTGCAGGGGGATTAGATCTATATTTTGTAGTTAAAGCCGAAGATGAGTTTTCATATGTTATGGAAGATGGACTTTTTAAAGATACTACAGAATTCAAGTCAAAACAGGTAGATAACATTACAAAGGATTATAATTTTGGAAATGTTAATATAGGCCTAAATGGTGCATTTCATATAGTAAATACTATTCATAAAGCGGCAGATACATGGATTGATAGTAAGCCCAATTTTGGCTGCTATCCTCCGAAAATTAAAGTGATTTGGAGAAATGGTGAAGAGAATGGTGGAACACGCTGTGGAAAAGACACAATGTATGTTCAGGCAACTGCTTCGGACAGTGATCAATGGGATGCAAATGTAATCTTGCATGAATATGGACACTTTTTAATGCGTAATTTTGCAGAGTCTCCAAAAGGAACCGGGTTAACTCACGTAGGAAGCGGAATTTACAACAAGGGTCTGGCGTATTCAGAGGGGTGGGCAACATACTTCGGACAGTATGTCGATGGCTCACCTAATTACAGTGATTCGAGTTCAAGTAGCGTACTATCAGGTGATATTGAGTTACCAAATCCTAATGTTCCAAATGAAGCCAATGAATATGCTAATTCTGCAACCTTGTGGGATATAACCGATTCGACTAATGAAGCTCATGATTCATTGACTGAAAGTTTTACATATATACAAAATTTGTTACACCAAAAAGTGTCATCTACAGGTAAATACAATCAAGGTCTTTGTGACTTATGGAAAAATTGGTTTGCGAACGGATATGCAAAGGGAAAAGAATATGAAATATGGAAAATTTTCAATAACCATGGAATGCAATTTGATAATGAGCCGCCTAAAGTATCATTTAAAAAACTCGTAAGTCCAAAGATTTCTGCTGATACTGAAGTCGAAGTAAATGCCTCAGATAATATAAAGGTTGAAAAGATAGAGTTTTATGTCGATGGTGTTTTAAAATCAACTTGTAAAAACCCACCGTATAAATTTCTTATAAAGAAGAAAGATTTTTCTAAAGGAAAGCATATACTTCAAGCAAAGGCGTATGACCCTGCAGGTGCTTCTCAGACAACTACAAATAGTGGGTTTCAGATGGTAGAACCAGCGTCTGGCAAAACTTCTGCAAAACCGATTTTGGGTGTGATAACTAATTTGGATTTTGTTACAAATACATTGGTACAGCAAATTAGACTGGCTTTTGGTGTTGCTTACCAGCCGTTTATAATAGATGATGGGGAAGATGCATTAGCTGTTACACAAAAAGGCTGGGATGATATTGGCAGTATTCTTACTGGAATGGGTAAAAGTTTTAGTCAAATAACTGACGAATCGCTGCTAACATATGATAACATTAAAAATTATGATTCTATTTTCTTAAACTGTAATTCATCTGCTTCTAGATATTCAACTGATGCAGCTTCGTCTATTAAGAAATTTGTAGAAGAAGGCGGAACAATATACGCATCAGATTATGCGTATGCTTATGTGAAAGAAGCATTTCCAGGATATTTATTATTTCCGGATACTCCTACTATAGGAAGTGCTCAAAAGGTAAATGCAATAATTACTGATTTGGGAATGGCCAATTACATTGGAATGAATAATATAGAAATAAATTATGATTTGGGTAGTTGGGTTGTGATTGACTCTGTAAGTTCGGAGGTTACAACTCATGTTAAGGGAAGTTATTATGATTATAGTAGTAACGACTTAAAGACTGATAAACCTTTATTGGTTTCCTTTCCGTATGGTAAGGGCAAGGTTATCTATACTACTTTCCATAATGAAAGACAATTAGCAAGTGAAGTGACAAAAATACTTGAATATCTTGTTCTTAAAGTTACACAAAACATTCCTGAAAGCAATGTTAATGATGTTTTGAATTCTTTTGATTATTCCATGTTCAGTACTATGTTTTCAACACTAGATCAAAATGAAGAATCTCAGATATTTAAATTTAGTTGCAAAGAAGGTCGTGACTATATCCTGACAATGGATAGTTATGGCGGATACTATAATATTGATTTGTACAAACCTGATGGAAATTTATATGCTACAATTGAGAATCCTACTCTGTCAAATGGTATACAAATTATGAATCCTGAAGCCGGAGAATGGGGATATAAGGTATCCGCTAAAGAAGTGTATTTTGAAGATACGCCTTTTGTAGTCGGAATCGGTGAAAAGTTAAGGGCTCCAAGTATTGCAAACCTATCAGAACAAACAAATAAAAAGTCTATTGATATAGAGGGTTCTTCTCCAGGATATGCAGGGATCGAATTGAAAGTGGAAAATGGTGAAAACTCTAGCGAGTATAATACCAATGTCTATGATAGTAAGTTTATAATATCTGATGTATTGCTATCCGAGGGCAGAAATGAACTCACTGTAAGTGGGAGTGTATATAACACGAGTGTTAGCAATAGTGTATATGGTGATACAGCTTCAATAATACGTGAATATGTTATAAATTGTGATTTTACAAACCCTCAAATAATATTGGACAATGAATTTACTGAAAATGTGTTTACTGACACTGTTGAGATATCAGGTTCTGTGTCTGAGGATTGTATTGTATCAATTAATGACGAAATTGCTGATATAACTTATGGCAAAGCAGGTACTGCCCCACATTTCAATTTGAATGTAAATCTTATTAAAGGTGAAAATGTTTATACAATAAAGGCGACAGATAAAGCAGGTAATGAATCTATAAAGACTTTAAGGATTATCAGAGACGACAAAATATCATATGAAACAAATGCTCCTAAAATTGTTAGCATGAACTTGTCAGACAATCAGGTTATATCGGATGATTATACGGTAAAAATAATTGCAGAAGATGAAAGTAATTATACTATCATTGCTGCAATTGATGATATTGAATTATCATCTACAAACGGAAATGAGTTTTTAATTAAGAATCAAAATGCGGGACAACATTTATTTAGCTGCACTATTATTGATAGGTGGAACAACGCAACAATTGTTGAAGTACCTTTTTATATAAATGTACAATCATCAACTTCAGAATCAAAACAAGTGCCAACATCAACACCAATCGCTACTCCAACAACGCCAACCAATACCCCTGCTTCTGGAAATGATAAGACAGAAGAACCGGGTAGTGATTTTCCTTCTAGCGTTGTTTTTACAGATTCAATAAATCATTGGGCAAAGGATTATATTGATAGTCTTTACTCGAAAAAGATAATTAGTGGATATCCTGATGGTACAATAAAACCCAATAATGAAATAACTCGTGCTGAAATGGCAGTTATTTTGGCTGAAGCCTTAGGTCTTGATGCAGAATACGCAAAAAAAGCAGCTTATAAGGATATTGACGACATACCTGAATTTGCGATACAAGCAGTAAATGCTTTAAGTGAAAAAGGAATTTTTGTCGGATATGAAGATGGTAGTTTTAGACCAAACAACAAAATAACAAGAGCAGAATTGATTACTTCTGTAGCAATAGCATATAAAATAGAGCCTGTAAGCACAAATAACAAAAGTTTTGTGGACTCTGATGTTATTCCATCATGGGCGGCAGGTCATGTTAATGCTGCTGTTGTGAAAGGGATTATTAAAGGGTACTCAGACGGAACTTTTAAACCCCAAAATAATATTAAACGTGGAGAAGCTTTTGCAGTTATATCGAATTGTTTAGAATTGAGTGACGGAATAGGAAAGTAATAAATAAATTTTTTGACCTGCAAATTGTTGGGGGGCATACGCCCCCTCAACAATTTGAATAAAAATAAAACAAACCTTCGGAATACGGAAATTCATTGTTTTATGCCTAATCTATCTCCAGTGGCTAATTGCTTCTTTAAACTTTTCAGAATATCCCCTATGCCCTGTACATACCAACTGAATATTTTCAAGGCACACCAATTCTCTGATTGATTCCTTATGCTGCATGGCATCCATATTGTAAAGCTCTATTGGACATACCAAAGGATCTGATAATAGTACTTCTATACTATTTTCTATACAATATTTTCAAGGCACGCCAATTCTCTGATTGATTCCTTATGCTGCATGGCATCCATATTGTAAAGCTCTATTGGACATACCAAAGGATCTGATAATAGTACTTCTATACTATTTTCTATACTCTGCCTGACATGATACAATAATAATATCTAAAATTTTGTTTATGTTCGTGCAATTAATATAATTCACTTTCATACCAAATATATACTTTTCTTTTTTTGTGTGGAGAATGATATTGTACCTGGTAGAACAATCGCTATTATTTATCCAGTATGCTTTTCATCAAATTCCTGAGATCAGACAGCCACTTTGATCAAACTTGGGAGACCTGTGAATTGGTTCAATCAGGTCGGTTGAAGCACTGTTTTTTCTCTGAAAAAAGGAGAGATCTATTATGAGGTACTTGCCAATAAGATCCCACTTTAAAATTATTCTTGTCATCCTTACCGTTACAGCTTTCATACTCAATAGCGTAACATGTGTAAGTGCTGCTGCCTCTACTTATAGTGAAGAGGAAATTCTCATAAAATTTAAGGATGGAGCTAATGTTTCAGGTTTGATTTCAAAATATGACTTGAAGCTCTCTGAAAGCATTACAAAACTTCAGTCCAAGAAAGTTAAATTCAGAAGTAACAAGAATAGGGATAGTGTTATTTCCCAGTTAAAAAAAGATCCCTCAGTAGTATACGCCCAGCCAAATTATATATATAAATCCTTAGGTACCCCAGACGATCCAAATTACAGCCTTCAGTGGGGTTTGCCACGAATAAAGGCAGACAAAGCCTGGGACATATCTCTTGGTTCAGAAGATATAGTAGTTGCTGTAGCAGACACCGGAGTTGATATTAACCATCCGGATCTTGCTTCCAGCCTGGTATATGGCTATAATGCGATAAACAATACCAATAGCATAGATGATGATAATGGTCACGGAACACATGTAGCCGGAATCGCTGCAGGAATAATAAATAATTCTAAAGGTATAGCAGGCGTTGCCGGTAAAAGTAAAATCATGCCTATAAAAGTGCTTGATTCTACCGGATCAGGCTATACGTCCAATATTGGGAAAGGGATTATGTGGGCTGCCGACCATGGTGCCAAAGTAATAAACCTAAGCCTTGGTTCATCAAGCTACGATAATTACCTCCAGGATGCAATCAATTACGCTTATGATAAAGGAGCTCTAATCGTGGCAGCTGCAGGGAACTCAAGTACAAATGTACCTTCTTACCCAGCAGCTCTTAATAACGTCATTGCAGTATCAGCTACTGACAGAAGTAACGCCAAAGCAACCTTTTCAAATTATGGTTCCTATATTGATCTCGCTGCCCCTGGCTTAAGCATTTACAGCACTACTTTTGACGGTGCATATGGTTACAAGTCGGGAACTTCAATGGCGTGTCCCTTTGTATCGGGTGCTGCTGCTTTGGTATGGAGCTTGAATACCAACAAAAGCCCCTCGGAAATTGAAAGTATATTGAAGAGCACCGCTTATGATATAGGTTCAACCGGAAGAGATGATGCCTTTGGCTATGGTCTGGTAGATGTTTATGAAGCTATCCGGGTTATTGAGCCTGCGCCGCCGGAAGGAACAAACACAGCCAACCCATCTTCGACTGCAATCCGCACTCCTTCAGGTACTCTTCAACCAGGTACCAGTCCAACACCTACACCAAGCCCAGAAAGTAATCCCGGACTTTCACCTGATATTATGCCAACACCAGGTCCAAGCGGTATTCCGATGCCAGATCCTTTGCTTCAACCTTTAGGGAACTTAGAAAAGCCTATAAATGCTGAACCTATAAGCGGTATATATACTATCAGCGGTTGGTTTTTAGATATTGATGGCGTAAGCACAATTGAAGTTCTAGTTGACGATAAATTTATAGGATACGCCACCTACGGCGATTCAAGGCTGGACATTGGTGCCATGTTCCCACAGTATGGAAACTCAAACTGCGGTTTTCATTATGATCTAGATACCTCCAAGCTAACAAACGGAAGTCACCTTCTTACAATACGCGAAACATCTTCAAAAGGTAACCAGATTCCGCTCTTTCCTGTGTTATTCACAGTAGGAGATGGTGCTGCTACCCCTGTGCCGTCTTCCCTGCCTTCACCAGAACCTGGTGCAGGCGGCATAAGTTATAATCTTTCTGAAGACTGTTATGTAACAGTTACAATTTATGATAGTTTTGATGCACTTGTAAAGACCTTAGAGAACAATGTTCTTAAAAAGGCCGGCGAATATTCTGTCAATTGGAATGGTAAAAACTCAGCAGGACAAATGGTTCCCGATGGAGTCTACACCTATAAAATTGTTGCTGTTGACCTTGCGGGTTTAGAATCAGAGCCAATTACCGGAACCATTATCGTTGAACGCTTAAATCCATCCATAACTGCAGTTATGGACAGCCCGGATCCCTTTGATCCTACGGGTGATAAACAAAATACTATAAGCTATACAGTATCCGAAAACGCTGTTGTAAATATTTCCCTTTATAAAGAAAACGGTTTATTGGTAAGAGATCTTGGAAGTACAGATGCGCTCATTGGCAGTAATAAAGCTTTCTGGGATGGAAAGGATAACAATGGGCAGTTAGTTGAAAACGGAACCTATACCTATAAAATTAATGCCATCGATGCATATGACAAACCATCAAAAACAGTAACAGGAACTATTTCCATAGGTGAATTGGACTTCCCGGTTATCAGTAATTTTAAAGCGGCTCCAAATCCATTTACTCCTGACGGAAGCAATAATACTACAATCACCTATAGTATTTCAAAAGCAGCTTCAGTGAGTGTGCGTATTTATGATTTGACAAATAACCTTATTAAAACTTTAGAAGACAATGCTTCAAAGAGTGCAGGTTCACAAAGTGTAACCTGGCAGGGTAATAATTTAGCTGGTTTCACCGTACCAGCAGGAAGCTATACAGTTGTAATAACCGCAGTGGATAAGGACGGTCTTAAAGCAGATCCACTAACCGGCAGCATAGCAGTAACAGGGCAAAACAACAGTGGAGATACCCAGCTTATAACAGGAGTCACCGATTCCCCCGATCCATTTATAATAAATGGCAGTAATACCTCAACAATATCCTTTAGTCTTTCTGCTAATGCAAACTTAAAGCTTAATATTTATAACAGCAGTGGGTCTCTTGTAAGAAAACTTTATGATAATACCGCAAAGTCAGGTGCAAATAGTATACAATGGGATGGAAAGGACAGTTCCGGAACCATTGTAGCTAATGGTATATACACTTATACAATCAGTGCTACAAGCTCTTATGACGGAAAAAGCCAGAGTGTATCCGGAACAATCCGAACAGACTCCGGTAAGCCTATTATCAGTGAGGATAATGCAAACCCCAACCCTTTTGCTCCATCAGGAACCAATCATTCAACCATTTCATACAGGCTATCGGAGAGTGGTCTTATAAGCGTATCCATTTATGACAGTACGGGAAGGCTTGTTAAGACACTGCAAAATAAAGTCCGCATACAGGCAGGAGTTAATTCCGTCAACTGGGATGGCAGGGATTCGTCCGGCAGAATAGTTGCAGCCGGTAGTTATTCTTATAGAATAGATGCAGTGGATGATGCGGGACAAAGCGCAGTTCCGGCAATAGGTCTAATTAATGTAAGCAATGAAAACGTCCCTTTAATTTACTCTGTATCTGATATTCCTGATCCATTTGCACCAAATGGATCCAGTGTATGCACGATATTCTTTTCTCTGTCTAAAGATGTTGACATGACTCTGAACCTATACAACGAAAGTGGTACCTTGATTAAAACGCTTGTAAACAGCAAAGCGTATACAGGGCACAACTCTGTAAGCTGGAACGGTCAAAACGAATCTGGCACGATTGTAGAAAATGGCATATACACCTATACAATACAAGCTGCTAATGCCGCCAATAAAGTAAGCCAGGTATACTCCGGATCCATAACAGTCGATTTTGAAGTTCCTAAAATCAGCAGTGCAAGCTTTAATCCCAATCCCTTCACGCCAACCGGTGCCAACAACGGTGTGCTTTCTTATTCATTGTCCGAGCAAGCTTATGTAAGCATATATATTCTTGATAGTTCGAATTCCATTATTAAGACTATGGAAAACAATACTCTCAAAAGCAGCGGAATCAATAAATCTGTATGGGATGGTATAAGTACATCAGGGTTTATTGTACCCGATGGTAATTATACATACAAAATTGAAGCTGAAGACCGTGTAGGTCTCAAAGCCGAGCCTGTTACAGGAGTTTTAATAATTAATGGAAAATCACCTTACATAACAGATGTAAGCGATAGTCCCGATCCCTTTTCACCTGACGGAACTAATAGCAATACTATTTCCTTTAAATTATCCGAAAAAGCCAATGTAAATCTAACCATCCAGAATACAAACGGAAATACTGTCAGGAATCTCGTGAACAGAGAACTTCCTTATGGTTTAAACAAAGTGGACTGGGATGGGAAAGATGATTCTGCCAAGATAGTTGCTAACGGTACCTATATATACAGTATAGAAGCAACCGATTCTTTTGGAAGCAAATCCGCAACAGTTAAAGGTACAATATCAATTGGAACCGATGTCCCTACGGTAACTATTATAGGCATCAGTCCAAATCCTTATAAGGCTGCCGGTGTGGGTTTAGAAAACATTTTCTTCCAATTGAACACAAACGCGAAAACCACTATACAAATATTTGACAAAAATATGTTACCTGTAATAACACTTGAAAATGCTAAATCCAGAGACTTCGGTGCAAATCAAGCTTTTTGGGATGGCAGGAATTCCTCTGGTGAGGTCGTTCCTGACGGCAAATATACTTTTAAGATTTATGCAGTTTCAAGTACGGGAGTTCAATCACAAACACAAAGCGGAACTATCCATGTGATAAAATCTGATACACTTGTAACTACTATCGTTGATAGCCCTGATCCATTCAACCCTACAGGCAGTAATTATAACACAATATCCTTCAGTACTTCCAAGCCATGTAATGCAGTCCTTAGTATTTATGACCCAAATGGAATACTCATCAAAACATTGTATGAAGGAAAGCTCAAGCTAGGTGCGCAGAGCTTCAATTGGGATGGTAAAAATGCTTCCGGCAAAATAGTTGAAGACGGAATATACACCTATGTGCTGGACGCCACCACAAACAACGAAAAAGAATCCTCACATTTGACAGGCACAATCACAGTTGGTTCGGATACTCTTAAGGTTAAAATCAACTCAATAAGTCCCGACCCTTTTGAACCGGGTTGCAACACTTCAGCCTCCATAGTATACACTCTTTCAAAGCCGGCTTATACAAACATAACAATATATGACAGTTCAAACAGCCTTGTAAAAACAATTGAAACTAACAGTCAAAAACTGTCCGGAGTAAACACCGCTGTCTGGGATGGCAGAAATCTATCAGGTGCCTTAGCGGGGAATGGTATATATACTGTAAAAGTTACTGCATCGGATGGGTCAAACCAATCTGAAGCATCCGGGATAATAACGCTTAAACAGGCATTGCCACAAATTACAGAGGTAAAAGACAGTCCGGATCCATTTAATCCTAATACCGGTATTAATACCATTGAATACTCCATAACTAAGGACGCAAGAGTATCCATCAATATATATGACTATTCCAACCAACTTATAAAGACGGTATTCGAAGGTAATATAACAAGCGGAATCAATTCTGCAGCCTGGGATGGAACAAACCTGGCATACAGCATTGTACCCGAAGGAACCTATACATATATTATAGAGGCTGTAGATTTGTTCGGAAATGCTGCATATCCTGTAAAAGGAACTATAACAGTTGATATGACAGGCGCAATAATATCCGAAACAAAAGTAAGCCTTATACCGTTCACACCATCAGGCAGCAATCAAGTAACCATATTCTATAATATATCTGAAGATGCCAATGTATCTGTAAATATATTCAACAGTTCTGGAAAACTAGTCCGGACTTTGGAAACTGCATCTTTGAAGAAAGCAGGAGAAAACTGGATAACCTGGGATGGCAAAGACTCTTCAGGACGAATAGTAAGTGCCGGTACCTATACTTACAAAGTTGAATCTGAAGACCTTACAGGCAATCAGTCACCTATGGTATCTGATATTATATCAGTTGAAAAATACGATCCAACGACTCTCACAAGCATTGTAACACTCGATGATGCAAACTTCCAGAAAGACCCCCTGGCATCGGCATGGCTTATAACCTATAATCCCAATTACGGCAAAACATCTAGCGAGGCAAAAGCCAACAGAACCTGGATAAACAGTAAAGGCATAGACTTTAGTGGAACACCAAATGGGTTTGTAACTGCAACCAAAATCTCTGGAGATTCAGGAAATTCAACCGGAGTATGTGTAGGCTTTATATCTCCAACCTTCATTGAGCGTGATTACGGTATAAGCGATAGTGAAACCGTCACTATTGACCTATTGAAAGGACCAGCAGGCAGCGTTGAAGTTGAGTTAACAACACTACCCGAATCGACTTCTTCAGGACGACTTCTAAATAACCAATATTCAACTGTAGTTGTAAAAGCTCTCGATTCAGATAACAAAATGGTCGGAAGTAAAACACAGACGTTTATGGGCGTTACCAATAAAGACCTGACACCTGTAAAAGTAAAAATATCCTCCGGAAGCTCCAATATTGCAAAAGTAACCTTGGAAGCAACGCAGGCACCTTATGCAGGTATATGGCTTGAATCAATCGGCTATAAAGTATCGGGATCAGGTAATACAACCATTACACCTGCACCTGGCAGTTCAACTCCTACGCCTGTTAACTCAACACCTGCTCCAGTGAATTCAACACCTAAGCCCGTAACGACAACACCTTCTCCGGCAGATTCAACACCTACGCCAACACCATCAAATCCCGGTACAGTTCCTACACCAAAACCTGGCACACCGGAAACACCTCCACCTGATGCACTTACTATAACTAAATACAACATAAATCCGAATCCATTTGATCCATCAATACATAAAACTGCTGTTGTAACATATACATTATCTGCATCAGCAAAGGTTTCTGTTGCCATATATGATAACACGGACACCCTAATTAAAGTTCTCGAAAACGGTACTGCAAAGAATGCCGGCAGCAATTCGGCATCATGGAATGGCACTAACACATCCGGCAGCATGGTTACTTCGGGAACATACAAATATGTTATACTTGCAGCAAAAAGCGATAATTCAGCGTCTACAACTGTAATAGGTTTATTCACAGTCAAGATAACCAACCTAACTGTATCATCAGTAAGTGATGCTCCAGACCCATTTGGTGCAAATGGTACAAGAGTAAGTACAATTAAGTTTACTCTGTCAAGATCCGCATATGTAACAATAAACATATATGACTCAAACAATAACCTTGTTAAAACTGTAGCTGAAAGAAATATAAATGCCGGTACAAACTCGGTAACTTGGAACGGTAAGAACGAAAAAGGCATAATTGTTCCAGATGGCAAATACACTTACACAATTGATGCTCAGGACTCATCGGGCAACAAAATAACACCAGTTACCGGAATAATTGACCTGGATTCGACGCCACCCCGTATTACCACAAACTCACCTTCACCTATATTTATAGGATTATAGTTTAACTGTACTTACAAACGATAGTAAAGAGGATGGTATCTGGATTATTTTTTAGATACCATCCTCTTTTTTTGAACTATAAGGACAATAAAGAGATTTGCTAAGAAGGGTTCAATTTCTTTAGCGGATCGAATTTCATCAGCTTTTAAATTTTTATCTATATTGGATAATAACACCTAGATACTATAAATTACCTCTTTTATATCCATCAATAAAAACTCGCTTTTATAATTATACTCGAAATTTATCCCATATTCCACAAAAACGCAGCAATTCAAAATGTTAATTATGCTTCCACCTGTCAAAATCTTCAACCCCCCTTGATTAGTTCCTCAAATTTATGTAATAATGTATTCAAGAATTGCTCCTTATCCTTATCTTTGTTTTTTAGCGAATTCATTATAAGTGATTGGCAACGCATTTTTCAATTGTTCAAAGGAAGTTTGGTTTTAAATTGGATTTTGGGCGTAACCCACTTTGGTTATAATTAATTATAAAAGGGATGGATAAAATAACATGAAAATAATTACGAGGTTTTTTATAACTTTTATTATTACTGCTTTGCTTCTAGCCAATGCAGTCTATGCTGATGATCTACAGGATTCTATATATAATAATCCGCAGAAATTGAAAGAGTTTTATGATTTACTTGATCATGCCATTATGATGAAGGTTGATTGCCCTATTTCATTAGTAAATAAGGATGACAGATTAATTGATGATGACAATACATTGGTTAAACCTTACATAAAGAATGGTAGACTATTGGTGCCAGCGAGATTTATTACTGAAGCCAGCGGTGCAAGTATTATGTGGAATGGGAAAAATTCTACCGTTTCCATAGATATTAATGGAAAAGCTTATCTTATTGATTTGAAAAAAGCACTTTTAAGCATGGATGGGAAAAATATAAAAATGGATGTTGTGCCAGAAATATTAAATGGAAGGCTTTTTTTGCCTATACGTGTAATTGCAGAACAGGTCCTGGATAAAGAGGTCTACTATAATAACCGAATAGTTCTTATCAGCGACAAAGGGAAAACTATTAATCCCAAATATGCAGATGAGTTAACAAAACATTATGCTCAGTTTTTTGAGGACCGTATTCTTCTCAATATGATTGCTCCTAATGGCTATCAGGGGATAATTAATATGGAAGGAAAATACGTAGTAGAACCTAAATATAATCATATTGATGAATTTTTTGATGGAACAGCAAGTGTTTTGGTATTGGATAATGGTACTGAAAAATGGGGCATAATTGATTCTACTGGTAAAGAAATTATAAAACCTTTTTCGGAGTCGCCAATTTTTTATTCTGAAGGTCTTGCAGATGTAAAAGTAAATGATAAATTCGGTTTTATTGACCTAGAGGGAAATTTTGTAATTGAGCCAAAATATGAATTTTCGTACGGCTTTCAAAATAGTCTAGCGGTTGTTGAATCAGATGGTAAATATGGGTATATAAACAAAAATGGTGATTTTGAAATAGAGCCCCAATTTGAATCTGCTGATTCTTTTTATGGAGATTATGCCAGTGTTTCAAAGGATGTTGGAGGCAAGGAGTTATTTGGAATAATTGATAGAAAAGGAAATTTTGTAGTAGAACCTAAGTTTGATCACATTGAAGGATATAGGCAGACAGAAGAAGGAGTTTTTTTTAGTGCACGTCAAGGTGACTGGGAGAATGGCCTTTGGGGGACGATAAATATTAATGGCGATTGGGTTATTGAACCTAAATTCGACGATATGTTAGGGATTGATTCTTATGACGATTATTTATCCGTTGAAGTAAATGGTAAATATGGAATTATAGATCTTGAAGGTAATTATCTTATTAGTCCGATGTCTGATGAGTATATTTTTTTGTATAGCCCCGATGACATGAATGTTTATTGCGAGGACGGTAAGTATGGTTATGTAGATGGAAAAGGTGAAGTAATTATTTCTCCACAATTTGAAGATGCTGATTTATTTTTTAACGATTTGGCCCGCATAAAAGTAAATGGCAAATACGGCTTTATTGACAAGACGGGAAAAATAAAGATTGAGCCAATATATGAAGAAGCCAAGTATTTTCTTTATGGATTGGCAAGAGTAAGAATGGATGGGCTCTATAACTTCATAAATAAAAAAGGTAAACTTATGTTTTTTAGCAAAGCTAGTTGAGTACTAGCTTTGCCAAAAAAACTAGATATTAAATTAGTTATAAAAGATAGTAAAGAGGATGGTATCTTGATTGATTTTTTAGATACCATCTTCTTTTTTTGAACTATAAGGACAATAAAGAAATTTGAATAAACAAACGCGAAGATGCCACTAGATCACTATGGTTTTGATAAAACGAAAGTTCTTGATTTGATTTCAAGGGTTTTCGTTGATTTCAGGGTAGAAATGTATTACTTTTATCTGTTAGAATGGGCCTGCAAGATAAGAAATATACCTTGGGTTTGATATCATAACTCAGCAAGATTAAATACGTCGATAATGATAAAAACAAGTCCTAATGCAAAAAATATGAGTGAAAAGTAAACATGCGATATAATTAGGACTATTATTCCTATTGTAAGAAATATTAGAGCAAGTGACAGGTATGTATGGGATTTTAAAAATGAGAAAATAGGTTCGATAAATCCTTGATCCTCGACTATTTTATTTGTTGATTCGGTATGTACAAAATGTTCATTATAAAGAAACATAAAGTTCTTTACTTTGTCATGGTTCAATGTATTATCGGTACTTGCAACAAACTGATAACCGCAATTTGGACATTTAACAACAAATAGAGATTTCCCAGTAATTTGTGGAAATATAGTTCCATCCTTTCTACATACAACTTTGCACATATTCGATTCAGAACTTGAAACTAAAGCTGTATTTAGGTTTATATGGATATCTGTAAGATAGTTTAAGTATGATTTTGCCGAATTATATGCTGTACCTAAACAAACCAACATTTCCTCTAAAGTTTGATACGCCTTCATGCTATAAAGAAACTTCAAACATCTATTTGGTGTATCATCTAGTGAGAAATTTGTAATATATTCAAAATACTTAAAAAGCATTCGATGGGTTTTTACCAAGAAGGGTTCAATTTCTTTAGCAGATCGAATTTCATCAGCTTTTAAATTTTTATCTATATCGGATAATAACACCTGAATACTATAAATTACCTCTTTTATATCCATTAACGTTTTAGTTGTGTTATTGGCATCAAAAAAGTTTTGTTTTAAATATGGTGAAAATTCATTATGATTCATAGCTTGAGTAATGTAAATTTTACTCTGTGAAGATAATTGTGCATTATAAACATTTTCTGGTATGTTTCGCATGCTGCAAATTGTTTTATAGACAAATCCAAGATAGAAAGTTTTTACATAGCCAATCTCCATCTTGTAAGTAACTTCTTGTTTATTTTTATATACTGTTTTTTCATTCCTATGAGCATTAAGAATTAGATTTCCCAGCCCCAGATATATCGCTGCAATATCGGTTAATAGTTCGTTATCTAAAATTGACTTATGCCTTAAGTCGATTCCATGGTTAAAAAGATACTGGTGAGTCAATTCGTGAGCCAAAACACCTAACACAGCATCTTTCATTTTTAGTGAATTTTTATTGAGATTAATAGTAACATTATAGTCGGAGGTAGGTCTAATACTTCCACCTGTATCGAAGGAAAGATCGTCTATATTTACATGTATTTTATTGGGTAGGTCTAAAAAGTTCGCTATTTTATTGGCAACAGAATCAATTGCATCATTATCGGAAATATTTGCAAAATCAAGTGATTTAGAGTCAAGAAATTCTTGTGCAACCTTTCGGCCCAGTTCTTTTTCTAGCAATATAAGTTTGTCGATAAAATCTCCTATTGACTTAATAATTCTTTCTTTAGCAATATCGTCTTCAATAGATTCTTCGCAGGGATAAAGATTTAATTCATCGTTCATATATTTCTCCAATTTAACTTATATTTCATATATCATAAACAAAGAATGTATAAAACTCGTTACCCATTTAGTAAAAAAATCACTTTTATAATTATACTCGAAATCTATTCCATATTCCACAAAAACACATCAACACACAATAAACCTATTACATTTAACACAGGTTAAAATCCGATATTACAGTGTGATCATAAAAACTTTTTATAAAGGTGTCACAAAACTGTGTTATTATGTGTTTATATTACAGATAGCTAAATCTGCAGGTTTGGTTATCTACATAACCGCGGTTTAACAATATAAATAACTACTGGGAGGGAGAAATATAAAACTGTTTAATGCGATACACAAAAAGGAGCCTGAAAGTGTTCCTGAAGACTTCAATACTTCCTATGAGAAGTATTATGCAGTAGTTTTCAGACATTGCGCGTATCTTACCGGAGATGTCCAGTCAGCAGAGGATATAGCCCAGGAAACCTTTATAAAGCTTTATAATTCTCCCCCGGACCATGGTAATACAGGAGCCTGGCTTTCAAAAGTGGCAACCAACCTTGCTTACAATTATATTAGAGACCAGAAGACAAGGCGGAGTAAAGAGCCGGTAGCTGAGGAGCATGACGAAAATAATGTGATATCTATCGAGGAAATAGCAATTAAGGACTCGGAGGTTAGGCTGACAAGAAAAATATTAAACCTCCTCAATCACCGCGATAGGCTTTGCCTTCTGCTTAAGTTTTCAGGATATAAGTACAACGAAATTGCAGAAATAGCAGGCATAGAAAAGGTCTCTGTCGGAAAAATCCTTTCAAGGGCTCAGGAAAAATTCAAGGAATTGTATTTAAAGGAGGCAAAAACTTTATGAAATGTCCGGGAAATGATGTGCTTCAGGCTTATATAGATGGTGAGCTGGAAATAGGCGTCAGAAAAAATATTGAAACTCATCTTGCTGACTGTGATAAATGCAAAAATCTGCTGGCAGTCCTCAAAGAAAATGACGATTTTGTTTTCGCAAAGCTCCAAAACTACAGGCAGCACTTTGAAGAGTGCAATGTGCCTTGCAGCACACAGCATGAGGTAAATACCAAGAATATTATTATACACAATAAAGGAGTGTTTAAACATATGTTAAAGAATAGAAAGTTTGTCGCTGCAGCGTGTGCAGCATTGGTAGTCACAGTATGTATTACCGTTCAACCCGTTAGGGCAACACTTGCAAGTGCACTGTCTATTTTCAGGGTTGAGAATGTAAAAGGAATAAATTTAACTCTTGAAGACATACAACAGATCCAGCAGAAGCTTTCAAACGGTCAGGGCGAGATAAGCCTTGACAAAATGGGAAGCATAAAGATGCAAGGCGGCGAGAAAAGGACCTCTTCACCGGAAGACGTAAAGAAACTTTCTGATATTGCTGTCACTTTCCCATCCGTCCTTTCCGGCGAAATACCAAACGTTAATATTGTTGAACCTTCATCCATCGACTTTACACTTAATGCAAATAATGTAAACCAGATAATGAAATCCTATGGAGCCACAAAGCTTCTCCCTGACAATATTGACGGCAAAACCTTCAATATAGATTTTGCTTCACAGGTAACCATTAACTACCGTATAGATAACAAATCTATTGGAATTACACAGACAAAAGCACCTCAAATAACAGTCCCTGAAGGTGTAAATGTTGATGAGGTATATAATGCTGTCGTAGAGATGCCCATACTTCCGAACAACCTGCAGTCACAGTTAAAGTCCATAAAAGACTGGAAAAACACCCTTTACATCCCTGTGGTAGAGTCTGAATCGACAGAAGTTGATATAAACGGTGTAAAAGGTTATGTTTCCTCCAATAAAAGCGATCCAGAAAATCTTCCTTACTCATGGGTCATCTGGTGTAATAATGGTATTATCTATACTGTATCCGGAAGAATAGATAGTGCCGAAATTCTGAATATTGCCAGGTCGATGAGATAATACTTTGAAAATGAGGTGACTTAATTGGTAATAGAGACAGAAAAGCTGACAAAGTATTATGGAAATAAAATTGGCTGCCAGGATATAACAATATCTGTAGGCGAAGGTGATATTTTTGGGTTCCTCGGCCCGAATGGGGCTGGTAAAAGTACATTTATTAAAATGCTGGTAGGGCTCTTGTTCCCTACCGGCGGCAAGGCTTTCGTACTCGGTAAACCTATTGGCGATGTAGATGTAAGAAAGAAAATCGGATACCTGCCAGAAAACTTCAAATACCAGGATTGGATGACAGGAGAAGATCTCCTGTCCTTTCATGCTTCCCTGTATAAATTAGATAAAAAAATCTCTTCATCAAAGATAGAAGAGGTGCTTGACCTTGTCAAGCTTAAAGGCCATGAGCGCTATCGCGTAGGTACATACAGCAAGGGCATGCAACAGCGTATAGGTTTAGCCTGTGCCCTCCTTCCCGACCCCGATCTTCTTTTTTTGGATGAACCCACTTCCGCGCTTGATCCTGTAGGCAGGAAAGAAGTAAGGGACATAATGACAGTACTTAAGTCAAGGGGCAAAACAGTATTACTTAACAGTCACCTGCTCAGTGAGGTGGAAGCCGTGTGTGACAGTGCAGCAATAATAAAAAAAGGTTCGGTAATTAAGTACGGAAAAATGGATGATATACTTGAAAGCAAATTAATACTTGAGATACATGCAGAAGACTTAAATAATGAGGTCTTAAATAAACTTAGGAACTTTGACAGCGGCCTTACATATTCAAACAACATGGTACAAATGGAGATTAAGGACAGAACTGTCATACACCATATAGCCTCAATAATTGTTAACGGTGGCGGAAAGTTATATGAGCTATCACCAAAGAGAGTCTCACTTGAAAGCGTATTTATAAATCTTGTAGAAGGTGGTGATAAGAGATGATTACAATAGCAACAGCAACCTTCAAGGAAGCTTTAAGAAAAAAACTGCTCCTACTCGTTGCACTCCTTACTCTTATATATCTTATTATATTTGGGTTAATCACCTATTTTGTAAAAAGAGACATTGGCACTGAAGAGACATTAAGCATTATTGTTGTATGTTCACAAATAGTATCCTTCCTCGGTTTTTACTTTTCAAGCATGCTTGTAGCATTTCTCACCATTATGGTTTCTGTCGGTTCGATCTCTTCAGAAGTTGAAAGCGGTGTGATACATTCCGTAATAACCCGACCGATTAAACGCTCCAGTTATGTACTTGGAAAATATCTTGGTTTGGGAGTCCTAACAGTATCATACAGTATTTTTCTTTTCGCAGCCATAATCTCAATCTGTGCAATTTTCCAGCTGCCGATAGTCAAAACACTCGAACCTATGAATGTAATAAAAGGTCTTTTATTCTTCGTGCTTGAACCCATCGCAATTCTATCGCTTTCTATTTTCGGAAGCGCTTCCTTTAAAACACTAAGCAATGGAATATTTGTTGTTTCAATCTACATTCTAGGACTTATAGGCGGGGTCATGGAACAAATCGGCACACTTCTCAAAAATCAAGGCCTTGTAAACTGGGCAATTGTTTCAAGCCTGATTTCCCCTTTTGATATAATATACCGGCAAATGCTTTCATCAATATTCTCAAACCTTGGTATTACTAATCCCTTTGGGTTAGTAAACGGAACAGCGGGCACAACTCCAAGCATATGGATGCTTATCTACATATTGGCATATATTCCCGTAATGATTATTTTTGCGATTAAAAAATTCAGAGTAAAAGACATCTCCTGATTTTTATTATTGCTCGCACTATTTGGAATTTTACATATAACAGCTGCTTTAAGATTTGCTTTGCAACTTTCTAAAATAAAAGAGGGCTTCCTCTATGGTTGCCCTCTCAAATTCAAGAAACGTATATACTTTTGTCCCAAAGTTTTTATTTTACTTTAAATGAGGATTCTGCGGACATATTTCCATCAGCGTCTATGTCTACAGTCAATTCTATCTTGTAAATTCCGCTTTCTATCAATTGTGGATCAAGCTTAATAGCAGAATTTGTATAGAAATCCGGGGATTTTGCTGAGAAAATCACATCATCGAAGGAATCCTTGATATTAATGAAAGGTGCCCTTATATCATAGTATGGTATATCTATATACTCTCTTGTAACAATATCAAACAGCTTAATTTCTCCATTTACTTTCCTCAACATTACTCTACCTTTAGAAGACTGAATTTTCTCGGAGTAAAACCAGAAATAGCTATTGTCATAAATCTTAACAACTCTATTGCCATATTTGTCTGCTATTGTGTTTGTAGTTTTTAATGTTTCGCCTGCTTTGTAAATTGACTTGTTTGGCTTTATTGACATACTAAAATCAGTTCCACAATTTATAACAGTGCTTTTACCGGAAAAATCTTTCTGTGACTTCAATTCATAAAGGTACGAATTGCCGTATTCTGCGTTTGCACAAAGAATGTCCAAATCGTAGAGACCTTTTGATACTTTAACAGCTCTATCCTTTGTAAGGCTTAATGAAGAACTGAAACCTGTCTTTGAGTCACTTATAACAACATCAATAGCATCTTTCTCCGACTTACTATCAAGACTAACCTCAGTAAGGTTATCAGGAGTAAATTCCACTGGCTGAGGATTTTTTGTTTTTAAACCAATTGACTCATTAGGCTTAAATATTATGCGTTCTGTTGATAATAAATCTGCTGAAATTATATCTGCTTCTAAGTTATAAGTTCCCTTAGAAACATATATCTTGCCCATATCAATACCAACTGCTTGAGCATCAATACCTAACAATGCTGAATAGGTTGATGTACCGCAAGGCATTGATATAAAATAAACACTTGGGTTATCAATTGTTTTTCCATCCTCATCTTTTGCCGAAAGATCGACTTTCTGCAATTGAGTTGACGATAAATTATAAATCGCAGGAGATTTACCATCTTTTGTATATATGGTGTTATTCATAACAACAGAAAGCTCACCATAAACATCATTACTTACAGTATCCGATATTTCACCATTTGATTCATAAGTAGTTGAAGTCACAACAAATTTATAATTTGCTTTTGGCAATGAAACAAACATTTCACCATTTAGAAGGTTTGTGCCATCAAAATAGTAGGTTTCGCCTGTCAATGTGTTTATTGCTTCAACTGAAGCTGATGTTGCTTTTGTTTTATCCGGTTGTTCTATTATGAACTTTACAGCATCACTCTTAACTTCCCTACTAACGCTAAGCGAAGTCTCGGCTTGAATCAAGTACGGAAGATCCGCAACCAATTTCAACTTATATTTATCTGTTGCCAAACTCTGCGGTAATTGCATGTAGATGCCACCACTAAAGTAATAGAATAGATTTTCACTCATTATCACATTATCTTTACTGTCAACAAGAGTTAATGTAACTGGGCTTTTTAACTCGATTTCTACAGGTTCTTCGGGTTCTTCTGTTTCTCTGAAAGCATTACTAACAGAGTCAAGCGTTCTAATCTTAACTTTATTTGCTCCGGTTTTATAAGTCAAAATGTTTTTATTATTAAGTAAACCAAATAATTCCTCAAAATCAGAAATCATAAATACAAGTTCATTGCCATAACTATCAATTATAGAATTATTAACATTAAGCTCTTCTCCTGGAATAAATTTAGTCTTATCCAATTCAATTTTTCCTGTTAGTGTGCCTCCAAAACTTATAGAGTTTTCATTACCGCTTTCAAGCGCTAGCTCAGTACTTTGAAGAGAAACGTATGCCAATTGACCATCTTTTTCCCCTGTTATATCCAAACCACATACATAGCTGCCAGGTGTCAAATATACATCAGGCAGATTTAACATATCATCAACCCCGAATCCACAGGTAAGATGTGAGTCTTTAAGCCCCAACGAAATAGAACCACCTTGAGTTGTAAAACCGTGGATATTCTTATATGAGGCATCTACTTTAGCCAGATTTGAAATATCAGAATCCATTGCTATATATGAATTATCTGAATTCACCTCAACATCATCGGTATTAAGAAGATATATAGCATCTATTCCTGCATTTCCAGAAACATTTTCATCCAGCACTTCAACAGTGTAGCTAATTGCCTGAAAAGAATACGTTCCCGGATTTAGATATGTTTCTATTAAGCCACCTTCAGTATTTGAAAACATAAAGAAATCAAAGCTATTTTCAGAACCAGGAAATTTATATGATGCAAACAAATCGGAAGACTGCTCTTCTAGCCCCACATCAATGGTAACCGGCACCAGATCACTTCCGTCCATTTCAATTACACCGGGTGCTTTAGCTTCTTTTACTTCTGTAGCATAAGAATATTGATCGCCATTTTGAATTCCGTAATTTGCAACAACAACATAATCGTTTCCGTTTGGTGCTGTAGATCCTGGAATTATTGCGACACCGCTTTTAGAAGTCATTCCAGAATAAATGTAATCATAGTATGTTTCTCCATTTTCAGTGTGCTTGTTATAAACTTCAACATAACCACCCTTAACTGGCTCGCCTTCATTTGTCAATTTTACTCTAAGTCCTGTATAAACGGTATTTCTTATACTAATTTTAATTTCTTTAGTGTACGTTTGATCTTCTTTATCTGTTGCAACTACCTTGAGTGTATGCATACCATCAATGAACTTATTTGTATCGAGCTCGAAGTTTGTAAACATTTTATTTTCGTAAACAGCTTCAGCAACTGACTCGTCAACCGAACCTTCAGCAGACTCTTCATCAGTTTTTACAACAGACTCGTCTTCAGGCTTGACGTCAGATGTGTTTTCTACAGACCCTACAACAGTTTCATCAATGTATAAATCTGTTTTAACAATCTTTTCAGGATAGGTAAATCTCGTTTGTATGTCAACAACATCGAATACCGAACTCTTATTTGCAAGATTTGTTATTTCCAATCTAGGTTTGATTTCTTTTATATTTAATGCATTATTCAGATCAAGAAGACCATATCCAAATTTTATATCTTTACCCGCATCACCTAAATCTTGTGCTGAATCAGTAAGATATTGCTCTACTTCAATGACAGAAAGTGAAGGGTTTTTAGAAATCAACATGGCACATGCTGCACTTATAACTGGTGTTGCCATGGATGTACCGCTATAGGAATCGTATTTATTTCCAGGTATTGTACTTAGGACATCTACTCCTGGTGCAGCCAGTTTAACTTCAGCTCCATAATTTGAGAAGCTCGCAGTCTTATTATTAATATCTGTAGCAGATACTGTAATAACTCCAGGTATGGATGCAGGAATATAGTTCTTTGTATCATCAGCACTGTTTCCTGCAGCAGCCACAACTACAACATCCTTGCTGAAAGCGTAATTGCACGCATTTGTAAGCAAAGGACTTTCACCATAACCGCCAAGACTCATGTTGATTACTTTTGCACCATTGTCTGCCGCATAATATATAGCTTTTGCTATAGTGAAATCATCACCGGATCCGGCTTCTAAAACTCTTAGCGGCATTATTTTTATTGGCGCTTTACCAGCAGTTCCTGCAACCCCGATTCCGTTATCTGTAGAAGCCGCAATTATTCCTGCAACGTGTGAAGCATGTTCTTCGTCAACCGGTCCAGGTGAAGGATCTTCATCCATATCAACAAAGTCATAACCTGCGGTTACTCTATCCTTCAAATCTTCATGTGCAATATCCAGTCCGGTATCGATAACCGCTACCTTTACTTCTTCCATAGAAGAAGTATCACCAAGGGTAATCCATGCATCCTTTGCCTTTATGTTTTGTAGAGCCCATTGGTTTTTGTAATCAGGATCATTTGGATCATCCTCCGGAAACTCAGTAACTTTTCTTATGTAGTTCGGAACAACATATTCAACATCTTTGTTTTGTCTGAATATCCTGACTTTTTCTGAAAGTTTGTCATCATTAATTTCTACAAGTGCCAAACCACTATTTTCTGATTCTACAATTTTTCCCTGATTTTTAATTATAGAGCTCTTGTTTGCTTTTAATGATGCCTTGTCCTTATATTTAATAATTAACTGTCCAGATTTTCTGGGGCTTTTCGAATTAATGCTCAAATTAGTATCAAATCTTTTGCTGCTCCTATCCGGCACCTTATTCTGCGCAAATACATTGAAGGTTAGCGCTGATGATAACATGCAGGCAATTGTAACTACTGAAACTGCTTTTTTCAACATGATGTGACCTCCTAAAATTAATGTTATGTACCTCGAAACTCTGTAAAGCAATAGTTTATAGTGTATTTATTCATGAGTCATGTTTAAAACACTAAACAAAAGAATTTTAATAAATCACCTCCTGGATTTTTTTACATAAACTACCATACACATTTTATATTAATGTATTAAAAATGTTTTTTCAGCAAATTTGGTTATTGTTTATAAAAATGTAATAATTTGATGAGAATTAAAATAACGCTTATATTTACGAGAAAAGAGCAAAAAAATAAAAGGGATGTTTGGAATAAATCCCTTTTTAAAGGTTGGTAGGATATTTTTCATGAAAAAACATCTATATTATTGAATCTACAAGTGTTTTTGAAAACTGAAAATATAACTTTCACTACTATTTTTGCTAAAGGCTTATTTGAAGCAAAATAGCCACTTAGAAAAAGTGTAAGTTATCTTTCAGTCATTCTTTAGCACTTGTATAATTGAGAACAGCTTTAACGTTAAACAAATCAAAACTTCATGTTTGTGTAAAATATTTTTCATTAATTAATAATTGGTGCTTATACCAAGAAGTATTTGCCTTAATATTGCGAAGTCAATAGAGTTAACAAAATTGTCATTATTGATATCTCCGGTTTTAGTAACATTCGGAAATGGAACATTTATACCCAGTAAATAACTTCTTAAATAAGCAAAATCAATTGAGTTTATCGCGCCATCACCATTTATATCTCCTTTGAGATCATTGGTTTGAGTAGGTGTTGGTGTAGGCGGTGTTGTTTTAGTTGGAGTAGGTGTAGTTTGGTTTCCGTTCTTAAGACATTCACCTGAAACATATCTGGAATAATTATAGTGTTGTTTAATCTGTTTTCTTGTATTACCTGGTTGTGGAGCAGGTTGAGAATAATCTTCGTCACTATGTGCATAGATATTAAGTTTGGTATTGTCGTAGAATATTACCTCTTCGCTGCCGTCACCGCAAATATCACCTACTTCGGCATTACCATCGGTTGCAAACTGGAATGCTTTATTGCCGGAAATTTCATACAAACCTGGTTTAGCGCCGCCTCCCCTTCTGTATGCCAGACAATACGGAGTATTGGAGCCGTCCCAATTTGAAACTTTCCTTATAACTGTAGCATATCCTCCCTTATTGGTAGGGTTTTCTTTCCAAACTAATTTTCCTGATGAATTAAAAGCAAACAAAGCATCCTGTCCGTTTGTACTTCGATTTATACGATCCAATCCAAAAACCTCAAGTCCTGGACTGTTTTTATCAAAATCTTCAAGTACAACCTGCTGGCCTTCAACCAACTGGTTACTCCACCATAAGAAGTTTCCTTTCCAGTTGTATGCCTGAACGGTATAATCACCTTGTGTACCAAGTACTATTTCCAAACCGTTTGAGGAATTCCCGTCAAGCTCACCTATCTGGACACAATCGGCATGATCAATAGGATTTTTAGCAGTCCATAGTGATTTTCCGTCATGATCAAGCATGGTATAGCTCATCATAATTTCATCTTTGCCGTCGCCATCAAAATCATAATTCCATGGATAGTGCCCGGTTGTACCTTTGAAAGACCATAAAAGCTTGCCGTTTTTATCCACAACATAAGCACTACCGTACCTGTTCTTGAAGATCATGTCAGACGGATATGTATTACCGGAAACGTTACAGATAAGTATGGCATCACAGGCATCATTTGCAGGAAGATTGAACTCTCTTTCTTCTTTGCCGTCTTTACCGTTTAAGATTTTGACTTTTCTGCTCATAACAGCAATAACTTCGTTATCACCATCGTTATCAATGTCATAAATCTGGCAAGGTTCGTCGCGGTCAGTACCTGACTGATTGTTGTCGGTTCCGATTTTCCACATTTTGGTACCAGTGTGATCAAAGGCAGTCAAAGCGTTAACCTGGCTTGGATTGTCTGAAGTAGCTTGTACCATAAGAAAATCCAGACGGCCGTCGCCGTTAAGGTCACCTAGACGCAATCGACATGCAGAACCTGCATCACTAATGTTTATTGATTTTACTAAAGTTGCATCTGTTGTCGCCGCTGAAACAGTGATTGGCAAAGAGTTTACTAAAACAAATGCAGCTACAGATATGGTTGATAAAAACTTTTTCAAAACATTGCACCCCCTAAGTCATGTTTCTCTACGTCTATATATGCGCTATAAATAAATTTTTGTGGGGTACATTTTCAAGAATATGGAGTTATAATTGCAATTTGTACCCTCAAAAATCAAATATAGTTTCGCATATATAGAGGAAGTATTAAATGAACAATATTGTAATTTTCATATTTTTTGAGGGAGGTCCTTATAATGCTTAATAAAGAAGAACAAGATGTATTTGTTTGTCCCAAGACAGGAAAAGTAATAAGATCAAAACCTAAAAAAAAGTGGTCAAAATGGCTGTTTCCGTTTACCGGATTTGTAGCTCTAATATGGTTTTTAATTCGCGTAATTCCCAAACCTAGTAGGGCCAGTTATCCATGCCAACGTGCATCAGCACCATTAGCTGCAAGTTTTGTTGTGTGGCTTACAGGAATATTTGGTTCTTCTGTACTTCTTCGCAAATCGGGAAAATTTCTTCGTCAGTATCGGTATATAACAGGAGTTTCCTTATTGGTTGTTGCAGTAGTTTTAGCCGGAGTTTCCTCTGCATATGTTTTTAATAAAGAGGCTTCTGCAGTGACTGCAGAACCTTATACTGATCAAGCAGCAAATGAGCCAATTGGAACAGCTAAAGGCATTATGGCGGGACGTGTTTCATGGATACATGATCCTAATGCAACAAAATGGGATGGTAGCTCAAATTACTGGTATTCGGATAATAACACCGACCAGACTGTTGTAAATAGTATGTTTGATAAAGTTGTATGTTCAGTAGTAAATAAAAATGATGTTAGTTCTGCATGGGATGCTTTATTTAAATACTGCAACAATAACAAGGGAAATGGAAATGTAGGTTATACTTCCGGTGAAAAAATTGCCATAAAGGTAAATCTCAATAATAAATATTCAGGTAATATGATTGATCAGACTCCACATATGGTTTATGCTGTATTAAATCATCTTGTTAATGTGGTAGGTGTGAAACAATCTGATATTACAGTATTTGATTCCTCACGAACGAATATTGCACCTATTAAATCCAGATGCAGCGGCTCATTTCCAAATGTAATTTATAATGATACATCATTAGCAGAGAATAGCATTACATATTCAAAATCAATTACAAGTGCAAACTCCAGAAAGCTTGGTTCTCCTGCTGTTAATGCCAAATACTTAATCAATATGGCAATACTTAAAAGACATGGTATGCCAAAAAGTGACTGGATAGAATCAAACGGAAATACTGGTGTTACACTGTGTGGAAAAAATCTCGTTGGGACAACTGGAGATATTAAATCATTACATGTTGATTTGCGTGATTGGAATGAATCGGGCGCAAGCTACACTCCAATTGTTGACCTTATGGGAAGTAAAAATCTTGGCGGCAAAACCGTTCTTTACATAGTTGATGGATTATATTCCGGTAACCTATGGAACAGCAAACCACAAAAATGGACAGGTGCACCATTCAACAACGATTGGCCTTCAAGTATATTGGTATCCCAAGATCCTGTAGCTATTGATTCTGTCGGACTTGATTTTATGAGATCACAATGGACGCTTTTGAAGAATGCAGATAATTACCTCCATGAAGCAGCAAAAATCGATGCTCCACCTTCTGGAACATCCTATAAACCGGATGGAGTTGCTTTGAAAAGCCTTGGAGTCCATGAACACTGGAATAATGCCAATGACAAAAAATATACCAGAAATCTTGGTACAGGAAATGGTATTGAACTTATTTCTGTTTCAAATTCAACCACCACACCGACTATGACTCCAAAGCCTAATGTTACACCGACCAATACAAATTTACCAACGGCGACAGCAAGCACAATTATATATGGTGATGTAAATGGTGATAAAGCAATCAACTCCCTTGACTTTGCTTTTATGAGACAATACCTGCTTGGTGCCATTCAGTCATTCCCTAATAATACAGGCAATAAAGCTGCTGATGTAGATGGAAGTGGAACCTTTAATGCCATAGATTTCGCTTATATGAGACAGTATCTGCTTGGCATGATTGATAAATTTCCTTTGAATTAGCCCTAAATTTTAGATATCAAAGCGTAACATCCGATATGAAGAAATTATTAATGCTTTACCTGACACCTTAATAATTGAAGATACTGAAAATGATATGCTTTTTGGTGATTTGAACCTTGATAACAGTCGCCAAGGTCATTTCTCGTGCAGTACAGGGGGCTAAACTTCAGCCCCCAATATAAATCTTACCAGCTATTTGATTTGAGTATTTCTTAATTGTAAACCTAAACGTTTATGGATGTGCTGCAATCAAATTATCGAGTTGTACCTTTGCATCGTCAAAACTAAGGCCCTCCTATACTGACTTGATTTCCAGAAGCAGTATTTATTGTATTTGTAAGTTGCTTTGCTATATTTTCAACAGCATTCAAATCTGTACTCATGCTTAATGACTTGTCAATTACAATAGCGACATCAACATTTCCATATCCGGAGACAGGGGTGCCATTTATTCTTAGTGTAACTTCGTAGGTTCTGCAAGCTACCGGAACCTGATTAGCTGTCTTACTCAAAAAAATATCACCTGGGTTTGCAGCTTCAAATACAGTTGTAGTATTTATAAATAAAGCAATAACAAAAGCAGTAAATAATAAACAAGTTATGTTCCTTTTTTTGAGACTCATTAACACTTCCCCCAATAGCGAAACTTATTCAGTTTTTAAATCATTTTTTGATATAAAATATGATTATTTATATTTCATTGTTACACCTATTTTTTTTGTCCAATTTTCTTTCAAGCCATTAAACTCATCTCTTTCACATTGATAATACAAACTTTCACAAGGCTTTTTACCTTGTAAACTTAAATAAATCCAGCCATCTTTCTCTCTTACCTAAACTTCCCTCTCATTAATTTATAAAAAGTATAAGTATTTGTTTAAAGTTATCCGAAATATTTAGTGGTATATCTTTTTATGTTGTTTTTTATAAGTTTATCAATCATTTTTGGTACTTTTCCAGACTTTATAAAATAAAAGGAGTGGTTGAAAGTGATGAAATGGATTTCAGACTTGTCATTAAGTAAAAAAATCTATCTGCTTTTAGGTTTTATTGTATTCGCTGTTGCAATTTTTGGAGTTCTTGCAGTTCAATCGAGTAGTGCAACTCAAAATAGTCAACTAAATTTGGAGCAATCTGCAAGAACTGCAGAGACTACTATATTAGAAGCTGACAGAGATTTGCATCAGGCATATACTGCAGTACAAGCACTGGCTTTAGCAGACAATTCTAAGGAAGACTTTGAGAAACTAAAGGCATTTTTTAACGATAATATTAAGACCGCAAAAGAAAGAGTTGCAAATTCAAAGTTGATAATGGAAAACAGCAATAAGGAATGGGTTGACTATAAAGGAAAAACAAGCAATCTGACAGCATTTCAACTTTTTGAAAAATTCGATACTGATATAGATAATTGGGTTGCGATTTCAAACAAAGTAATTGAAAATAAAAGTATGGTTAAAGAGTGGGAAGGTTCATTCGAAACGGCACGTGGAGAATTGGATGAAATTACAATGCTATTAGACACAGCAACAAAAGAGAGACAATTAGTATATAATAAGAAAAGATCCTATAATATTGCAAATATTGTTATTGGTTTATTTATTATGATTATTTTTATATTTATATTTGGTTATATAGTAATCAAAAGCATTTCAAAACCGCTTGAGTCAGTAGTAGCAATGATTAAAGAAATAGAGAAAGGACATTTGAAAACCCGATTGAATTTAAACAGAAAAGACGAGATCGGCCAACTTGCAAATACTATGGATCATTATGCTGATGACCTTCAAAAATTCATTGTTGTCCCGATTAATAAGATAGCAGTCGGAGATTTTGACTTCGAGTTGAATATTAAAGACAGCGAGGATGAATTATCTCCTGCACTCAAAAAAACTGTAGACTCAATAAAAGGCCTTGTTTATGAGGCAAATACTTTAACTAGTGCAGCTATTGAAGGAAAACTCCAAGTTCGTGGAAGAGAAGAAAACTTCAACGGACTATATCAGGATATTATTTCAGGTATAAACAAAACCTTAGATGCAGTAATAGACCCTATAAGCGAAGCTTCAAGTGTACTTGCTGGATTGGAGAAAGGAAACTTGCAGGTCAAAATGAATGGAGACTACAAAGGTGAACATGCACTAATAAAGGATGCACTAAATAAAACAGTAGATAACTTAAAGACGTATATCGGTGAAATTACATATGTGCTATCTCAAATGTCTGAAGGTAATATGAATATCACAATAAATAGTGAGTTTAAAGGTGATTTTGTTGAAATTAAGAATTCGCTAAACCGCATTATAGATGCTTTCAATGATGTGTTGATTAATATTGGTGATGCAGCATATCAGGTATCAGCAGGTTCAAAGCAGATTGCAGATTCATCTCAAATGCTTTCACAGAGCACAACAGAGCAGGCAAGTGCAGTGGAGGAGTTATCATCAATAATGGATACAATATCTGAGAAAACCAAAAAGAACGCAGTCAATGCCAAAGAAGCAAACGAACTTGCTATGGAAGTAAAAAAAGATGCAGTAGAAGGTAATGACCAGATGAAAGATATGTTGAAATCAATGGATGAAATAGCATCAGCATCCGCAAATATATCTAAAATTATAAAGGTGATAGACGATATAGCTTTCCAGACCAATATCCTTGCGCTAAATGCTGCTGTTGAAGCTGCTAGAGCAGGACAGCATGGAAAAGGGTTTGCTGTGGTAGCTGATGAAGTTAGAAGTTTGGCAGGAAGAAGTTCACAAGCTGCCAAAGAGACAACCGCTTTAATAGAGGGAACGGTCAGAAAGACAGAAAACGGTATGACAATAGCTAAAGATACTGCATCAGCACTAAACAAAATAGTTGATGGAGTTTCAAAAGCTGCAGTTTTAGTTGGTGAAATAGCTAATTCATCAAACGAACAGGCTACGGGAATTGCACAGGTTAATCAGGGGGTATTGCAGATTTCACAGGTTGTGCAGACAAACTCAGCAACCTCACAGGAGAGTGCAGCATCAAGTCAGGAATTATCAAGTCAGGCAGACACTCTTAATGAAATGGTAAGCAGGTTTAAAGTAAGGAAAAATGTTAGTGAAAAGTCAGGATATGAACTTCTGGATAAAGAAATTATTGGATATATGCAGGGCGCAAGCAAAAATAGCAAACAGAATTTAAAAAAGAAGGAATTGAATAATAAAAAGAACATCTCTCTTGGTGATATGGATTTTGGCAAATACTAAGGTATATATGAAAAAACATTTATAAAAATTGTGTGGTTAAGCTCAGCAAATGGACTTAACCACTTTTTATTTGATGAATTTACAAAGCATAAGTCTTCATATCAATTGGCTATTTACACGAACCAATCCATAAACCTCCAAGCTTTGGCTGTTTTGTATTTAACTTTATAATTACTTAACACACTTTGAAATAGGAACATTTATTTCTTTGACGCCATTTGATACCAATCTGGCAACCTCTAAAGCTCCTGTCTCAGTAAAGTGAGTGAAGTCTTTTCCATTAGATGAAACCATATAGAACGTATAGACTTGGTCATAATCAAGGGTTGCATAATAATCTAAACATTTTGTCATTAGATCTATTATAGCGCAATTTTTTTCATAAGCTACCTGCTTCATAGCATAACAATAGTACTGAAAATCATTAATATATGTACCATTCCTATAACTAAGTTGTGCAGCAGGTGTTATTAATACAGGTATGGCTCCCTTTTTACGGGCACCGTCAACGTATTTTGCCAGATATTCCTTATATGTAGTAAAGGGGTCAGCATAGCAGTCAGGGTTTTTCGAAGTTGCATCATTATGGCTGAATTGAACAAACAAATAATCGCCTTTTTGAATTGCATTGAGAATTTCATCTAACCTTCCTTCCGTTACAAAATTCTTTGAACTTCTTCCACCGATTGCCTTATTCACAAACTTAACATCAGAGGTAAAATAATTGCCGATCATTTGTCCCCAACCCGCCAGCGGAGAATAAGATGAGTTATAAGTCTGAACAGTAGAATCACCGGCTAAATATACTGTAGGTATAGTAGCAGAAGTTGGATAAACTGATGGGACAGGTGTTGGAGTTGCTACAAGAGCTGGAGTTACTACAAAGGTTGGAATTACAACAGTTTTTTGAGTTGAAGCAGGTAAAAAATTTATTAATATTTTGAGGAACTTTTGTGTTATATATTCAAAGTCAACAGAGTTTGCAGAGCCATAGTCATTAGCATTTCCTGCACCATTTTCTAGACCATATACATTTGTTAATTGACAGCATATCATAAATATCAAGGTAAAAATAACTGCTAAAGATCGGTTTTTGTTCATTTGTAGGTTCCTCCCTATTTCCCAAGGAAATATTTTCTATCAACTAAGTATTTATTTACCAGTATTATAACATGTAGATTAAACTTAGTGTAGATAAGGAAGACAAAAAAACAGATACCCTCTTTAGAAATGCTGAAAATATTGAAGCAATAGGCCACACAGCAAAGAGTGCTTTATGCCTCAGTATGCTGTGTGGTCCTTCAAAAGCCTAAGACTAATTAACTGGCAACTTTTCAATCATACCCAGTAAATAATATCTTAACCATGCAAAATCAATTGAATTTAGAGAACCATCCAAGTTGAGATCAGAATTAGTGAAACTAATTTCATTCAATTTAACTGTTCCTAAAAGATAGCATCTGAATTTTGCTAAATCTATGGCATTGACTTTACCATCGCTATTTACGTCCCCATATAATACTTCTATTGGCTCTCCTATAGTTATAACCAGGTCTTTAAGGTCTGTACCATCATATGTAAACAATTTTGCCTCTTTAGGATTTTCAGTAACACAGCCTTCACCTAAATAAAATTCATGCCCTTTATAATTATTTAAACGTATTTTTAACACAAATTTTTCTCCCATATATCTAGGGGGAATGTTTATGAAGAATTTCTTGGAATTAATTGTATCGTCTACCCATGAGTAATATTTACTGTCGCTTGAATCTTCCCCATTTACATTTACAAAACTGTAATCAAGGTAAAATCCTCCTTTTCTCATATCCGATAAACTATCTGATACTGTTAGAGTGCCCCATATTCTTTCACCTTTAATTGGTATTATCTCAAGACCTGTAGAATTTGGTTGACCGGGATTAATAAAAATTGCATCTTCCTTATCAAGAACCATACCATCGTCACCAAGATATCCACCAATAATTAATTTTGCCTCACTAGTAAAGTCCCTTGAAACTGAACTCGATAAAATAACTTCATCAAAATCCTGAGGTACTAGTATCTCGAAGGAAGAACTACGCTCACCAGGTTTCAGCAGACAAGCGTCCATATACTTATAGAAATTTAAACCATCATCATTTTTATCTTGTGCGTTAACTTCTAATACTTGATTTGTATCAAAGCTATCCATATCATCAGGTAATTTTATTGTTCCTGTTATTTTTTCGTATCCAAGAATTGGTATCTGCAAATTATTTATTGTGTCCTTTTGAGCATCCAGCTTTTGAGTTTTGGAACTATATGTAGTTGTCCCCATATCACCATAATAACCGTATCTTGGACATATATTATTACCATTTTCTATATAATATTGTAATGTAAAATCTTTCAAATCAGACGGCATAGTATATTCAAAATCTGTATATGTGCTGCCTTTTTTAATAGTGAAATCATAATCTCTAAAAATAGAATTATTAGAAACTATTTGCAAACTACCCTTTAAATCATCTGGAGATACTTGCCCATAAGGATATATAATTCTGCCTCCCAGCTTTGTACCCTTTAATATACAGAGATCAATATTATCCATATCACCGCTAACTTCCAAATTGCATACACTCTCATCAAGCTGGGTTAATGTACCAGTCGCTGAATAGTATCCTCTATCAATATAATTATTTGATTTTAGACTATAAAGCATATAATATTCATAATATTCACGATATACAGTAATTTCATAATTGGCAGAGTTAGCCCCTTCGGGTATCACCACTTCACGATCTATATAATTTTCATATTGTGTTGGTCCTGCGATTGTTGTATGTGTTGTGTAGTATAATGCTGATACTGTTACAGCACAACCTCCAGTTCCAGCAATTTCACCATCTGGGAGGCTTACTTTACCTTTTATAATATCCCCTCTTTCGAGTGGCAGACTTAATTGCATATCCTCAAGAACAGCAATTCTGTCATCAAGTATACTTGAGTCTGGACGTACGCCAGAAATATAATCATTTATCTTGTAATTGAAATAGTATCCTGGAGAATACAATGGGAGATTAACTTCAAAGGTTCCCTCGCTTTCACCTTTTCTAATAACTGCATTGACACTCTCAGAAAAATATAAATACCTCTGTGGATCAGCGTCAAAAACAAAATGGGGATCACTTTGTGCTGATATTTTTACGCTAACCGATGAGTCACTTTGAGAAGTCAATCCATTGGGAAGTATTAATGTACCTGTCACTTTTCTGCTCTCTACTAAAGTAATATTTATATCAGAATAGTTTTCATATTCAGTTAATGTTTTAGCAAAATATTCGAATGGTTGCTGGCTATCTCCGGTATAATAACTTACATCATAATACCCCTCGATAGGTTCCGTTAGTTCACACCTAACCTTATTTCCGGTACCAAGAGAATAAATATACATAGAATAGACAGTTCCTCTCTCCCCCTCATTGATAACATATTCATGGCTAGAAGTGGATGTTGAGGATTCTGCAATTACTTTCAGCTTAATACCCCCTTTTGGTGCCACCTTGCCATTTGGCAAAGTTATAGCGCCACTAATACTAGGTGGTAGATCCAAAGCATAAACAGTACAACAGGACATAATAAATGTCAGGGCCACTAGACACATCAAAATAACTCGCTTCATAATAATCAACTCCCTCGTATAAATTAAATAATATAATTAAAATAAATCACCTGAATTATAAAAAACATTTTTCTAGAAAGTAGCTCAGTGGAATTGTAAATTGAAAGGACTAATGTGTTGCTAAAATATTGTTTCGATGCTTTGTAAATATTTTAACACTAATAGAAATAAATCTCAAGTAAACACCTATTCTTAATATGTTAAACTTTTATAAACTCATTAGTTTTCTATTTAACAATTTTATATCGTAAATCCCTTTTATCTTTTCAACACTCAACAATATAGGCAGCATATTCCTTGTCAAAATGATATCCCAACTTTTCAGCCAACGCTAAAGATTCTTTATTGGCGGCATCCCAACTTGGATAAAGACCTCTATTCAAGCATTCAATTATCAGCCTGGAAGCACAAATCTTTGCCAATCCCATTCTGCGGTACTCTTTCCTGGTATCGATCTCAATCTCTATTCCTTCATCATAAATAGTGTAAGATGATGCACCACTTACCAACTTGCCGGAATGTAAAATACCAAATCCAATCCCTCGCTGGCTGTAATCACTATAAGATAAAAATTGAGAACAAAGATCATACGACCATTCTTCTTCAATGGACTGATTGTATAAACGCTCATTAATTGGCACCAGTTCAAACTCATTCGGAAGTTTATCAATATTGCCTTTAAGTTTGTTTATGTCAAAAACATCCTTCTCCTTTTTTGTAGCATATCTATTAAACTTCTTAAATCTATTACTGTGCACATCCTCAATCAGCTCTCCCCAGAACTTATTCTGAGGTATCATCAAAATATTAGGCTTACTGAAGAAAGCCGGTATATTTCCAACTAGCAAACGTGATTCATAAGATGATGTATCCCCTGCATAACAACAAAAATCCCCTGTAAGAATTTGTGCACATGTAGGATCTTCATTACTATCTGCCCATGCGTTACCCATATGTCCCTGCAAGCATGACCAAATCATAGTTTCTTCTATATCTTTAAATAGTGCCTCAATTTTATTCATTTCATGTTTTTCCAACTTAATCATATCGAATGACTCAACTCCTCACGGGTAAATTCTATTTTTTCCTTAACTTAGCCTCTTTCATTTCACTCCAAGAAGGATAAAAACAGGTCCCCAAATTAGCTTTAGAGACCTGCATAAAAACTTGATCGGTGTTACTTTTTCAACTCAGCTATGCTTTTTAGTAAATTATCGACTATTACAGCAACTTTGTATCTCGTCATCAAGCTGTTCTTAATACCTTTATAAGAGCTTTCATCAACTTTTAAAATCTCTGTCACAAGTTGACTTCCTTCAGTTGTAGTTGTGTCTATGCCGTTCTTTTTCAAAACAAGAGTTACAATGGATTTCATATAATCAAAATCAGCCAGTCTATTCGGTTCAAACATCTTGTTGTTAGGGATATCAACATATCCTGCTTTCGCAAGGCCACCGGCATATCCGCTGCACCAGCTGTCTTTAAGGTCTCTAAAGGTCGATAAGGCATATTCCTTGTCTTGCTCAACCTTAAAACCTATTGATAGTATTTTGGAAATCTCCGAATGTGTTATTCTTCCAAGTGGATTAAACATGTTGTCGTTCTTTCCGCTTACAATAAACCTGTCCGCAAGATTTTCTATTTCTTCTTTTTTGCTGTAGCCAGTCAAATCTGCAAATTCAGTTTTCTCAAACTGTTTTCCGGCAGTCAAGCACTCGATCCAGAGCTTTCCGCTTCCTCTTTTTACATTGAGATCGTTTACAACTACCGTACGGGTTCTAATTATATTTGCAGTTTTTGAGCCATCAGGGAATTCTGCATACATTCCAAGTGCACTGATAACATAGTAACGTCCCTGATCTTTTCCCAGATATATCATTGTATGACCTGGAAAGTATAGCGCCGCTCCCGGCTGCAGTTCATCCAGCATAGCTTCTCTTCCCTTTACGCTCAAGCCTTCAACGTTAAGCGTCTTACCAGGACATTTTACCTGGGATTCTGTATTTCTTGGCAGCCTAAATCCAAAGCACCTGTAAACTTCAAGTACGAGTGAAGAACAATCGCGTGCATTAAGCATTCCTCCCCAGCCATACCTGTCACCATGCAGTTTGAATACCTGGTTAAGTATATTTTCACGGGTAAATTCCAGATACCCAATAGATACATCTTTTGATACCGGTACTAAAGCAAGTTTATAAACAACTTCACCCTTTTCATTCCTTACCGGCAACTTTACAACAAAGCTGTCATAAGGTGCCCTTCCATCTACAAAAGCAGGGATTTCAGATTGCTCTGCCAATGGAAGAATTGTTCCCATTGAAAATTCCAGTTCGGACAGTTCCGGGGATTCAAAGTTGTAATCAAGCTTTATCTTATTTCCTGTAACAACAAGAAATTGTCCTTCTTCAACACTCTTCTGCTGTGCAAGCCAAGTTGCTTTATCTTTAGAAAATGCTATATTTGAAGCCAAAGTCCATCCTGAGCAGTTATGCATATATATGTACAACCATTTTGCATCAAGGCTCTGATGAAGTATTAGTACAGGTTCATAAGCAAGTACAGCTGTGTTCTGGAATTGATCAAATGCAAAATCATTTGCTGCATCGCTTACTATATCAGAGGTGGGAAATATTTTTAAGTTTGTTCTTGTTACCGTGAATCCAAATTTTACTTCATTTTCATCCTTGATAGCAGCAGTATTAATCTGCGCCCTTAGTTTATCCCAATATTCTTCTCCAACCTCTATTCCATTAATAAAGCACGGAGCTGTTGGAAAGCTTATATCTACATGTGCAGTCAGCGACTTTCTGGTAATCTTTTCAGAAAAATTTGGAAGATCATATGAAACGTTTGACATCGTCTCCATTATTTCCTTGTTATATGTCTGGATTTCCTCAAGAGACATTATAACCTTGTCCCTATCCTCTATTTTGTCAATCCAGTAATCCGCATTGAGCATCTTAATCTCAGTATTAGCCATAGTTTTTACCGGCATTTGCTCACTAGCACTTACACCTAGGGTTATCTGCAAAACGGTCAGAACAGCAACGCACATACATAAATATTTTTTCAACAAAATATCTCCTCCTTTATTTTTTCCAATTACAAGCAATTATATTTTATTGCCTTATCAAAAGTCAATATAATTAATTTAGTCCGTATTCATCCAGAACCAACTTTGCTCTGTAATGTGATAAATTAAAAGACTGCCAGTCATTTTTCTCTGCAAGTCTCTCTTTCCTTAACTTAAGCTCATGTCTAATATCACTTGAAATTTGTTCATTTTTATTACCAAGAAGCGTTACCATATAAGGCACTGCATCATCTGAAAGACTGGTCAGATAATAAGTATCGATGATTTCTCCTGTGTTAGTTTCAAACCTTCTGATATTGTTATTTACAATGAATACATCTGCATTAAAATAGTTTATTGCAATATATGCGATTATCGCAACAACTATATATGATTTTAGTAATGAAAAACTTTCTCTCCAAACTTTGATCAAAGTTGCAATGAGTATAACAAATATAAATATCATAAATGCGTGTGTAAAAACTCTAAGGTAAGTATACCCGTATTCTTCCTCATAAAGCGACATTCTGAAGTGAGCAGATAAAAGCATAACCATTGTACATGCAACCAGCAGTGTATTCAAAACTTTTAAGGCCATAGATACAATTGCATTATCATTTTTGGTGAGGTTTATTATACTTGTCAATATGCTGACATTTATTAATGTAACAGCAACCAATTCAAAGAATCCTCTTCTTGCGTATTCAGCATAAGTAACACCCTGTGGCAGTAACGAGCTTATACTTCCAAAAAGATACGTAAACTGTATTATTGTAAAAACAACATATATTAGATTCACTGATATCAGCATAGTTAAAACTATTACAGGATCCCAAACCTTCCTTATTTGAACATTGTCCACAATATTTTTACCTGTTTGCCTGTTATTTTGATAATAAAGGCTCCAAAGGTAACTGAATATTAATGAGCCTATTATTAGCCCAATAATCAACTGTGCAGTAAAGTCTCCAATGCTTAAGTTTATAAACAAATCGGAAATATTCCCCATCCAATGGCTGAACACCTCATCAGCTTCAGAAAGCAGAGCAATTACCACTGCTATTAACGGTACGGATAATAACAAGCCTATGACCACTTTGCTTATAACCGAAGCCTTTCCTGAATTAGTTTTCTTTTTCAAAATTTTTGATATTAAACTGAAAGGCTTTAATATATAAGAAAAGGTTCTAACAAATAACGCATTCAATAAATCAAGTATGAATCTGGCATCAAACCATTTGTAATCGTTGTTATTTGTTATAAGCAGTGTCTGCATGAATATTAGCATTGGTATTATCAGAAAATTAAAAAACATGAATATCGCATTTGAAAAAAACATATAGGCAAAAGACAACATAACAATCGGAATGGTTAACATCGTTCCAAAATTAATTTTAAATACTATTTTATCTCGTAAAGTAAATAACAGCACACCGTAAAAAGCCAAAACAAAAATCGGATATGAAATACCTAATTCTTTCTCATAGAATAAGATGTTATAGACCACTGCAAGTATAATAGAACCTATCAGAAGATAAATATTCTCCTTTTTCACTATATTTTCTTCCATACCAACACTACTTATTTCAATTTTCGGGTTATTTAATTCTTCCATAAACTATTCCCCCTTTAACTTTTCAGAATCATATTCAAGGATATCTCCCGGTTGGCAATCCAAGGCTTCACAAATTGCTTCAAGAGTTGAAAAACGCACTGCCTTGGCTTTGCCCGTTTTGAGTATTGACAGGTTAGCCAATGTAATGTCAACCTTAGATGCAAGTTCAGATAAACTCATCTTCCTTTTCGCCATCATGACATCTAAATTTACCAGTATAGCCATAAAGCCCCTCCTCTATATAGTAAGGTCGTTTTCTTCTTTTACAATTACAGCCTGGTGGAAAACCTCAGCCAGTATTATTGAAAACAATCCGGCAATTACAAACACCATCGACATTATGATTGTAAGGATTGAAGGAAAGAAAACTATTTTTACAACATATGATCCAGAAATTATAAAGGATGCATAAGCCATACGTTTTAAGCTCTTGACATTATCCTTAGTAAAAGGATTTCTTTGGTTTATGTTCTTAAATATCTTTCTTATCTCATAAACCAAACTTAAAGCAAATAGGCCAGTAATGTAAAAGAACCCCAGTAAAAAGTAATAATTTTCATCATATGTACTTTTTATAAGATCAAATGCAAGGTTAAGACACCACGGCAAGGTTACAAAAATAGCCGTTCCTCCAATTAAAACTGCATCCAACAATACTTTTACCATACCTGACAATCCATCTGCTCCTAAAACCTTCATATAACAACCTCCTTTTCATACTTACGCCTAAGTATAGTATAAACCGTTATTTGTTATTTATCAATATATTTTTATTGAATACCAATAAATTTTTATTTATTTACAATAACATTAAGGAACAATAAACAATTAACTATTACTCATCTAAAAAAGGACTACCACACGTATGGAAGTCCTTTACTGCAAACATTTTATTAATCTGTACCAAGTACCATAATTGAATTTATATGCGGATCAGCGGTACCTTGCATTTGACATCTTTGATTTTTCAAAACCTCAATATAGTCAACAATATCCTGAGTTATACGCTCCCCAAGACCAATAACAGGTATACCGGGAGGATAAGCCATAATCATCTCACCTGCTATTTCTCCCACTGATTCCTTAAGTGGAATTGACTTTTTCTTGCTATAAAAAGCGTCCCTTGGTGAAACAATCATCTTTGGATTCTGCGGAATTATTGTATGCTTCCTGCATTCTTTAACCTCAGTTTTTGACGATATATCCTTTAGTGCATTAATTAGGGCAACAATATTTTCCTCTGTATCACCCAAACTTACAATACCCATTATATTATGCATATCTGAAAGCTCAATTTGAATATTATATTCGCTCCTGAGCTTTGCTTCCATTTCATATCCTGTATAACCAAGACCTTCTACATTTATACCAAGCTTGGTCTCATCAAAATCATAGCATCCAGGTGTACCTATAAGTTCCTTTCCAAAAGCGTATAGGCCTTCTATTTTATTTATCTCATCCCTTGCCATTCTTGCAAGTCTTAATGCCTCTTCCAACATTTCACAGCCTTCAGTAGCCATCTGCTTTCTTGCAATATCCAAAGAACACATCAACAAATACGACGAACTTGTTGTATGCGTTAAATTCAAAACCGCTTTCACCCTATCAGGAGAAATCAAATTGCTTCTTAACAGAAGAACTGAACTTTGAGTTAACGACCCTGCAGTCTTATGCATACTAGCCGCACTCATATCAGCTCCAACTTCCATAGCAGTTAGCGGAAAATCATCATGGAATGACATATGTGCTCCATGAGCTTCATCTACCAATACAGCCATTTCATGTCTATGTGCTATTCTTACAAGAGATTTTAAATCTGATGCTGCACCATAGTAAGTGGGGTTGATCAAAAATACTGCTTTTGCATGTGGATTTTCCTTAATTGCTTTTCTCAAGCTTTCTTCAGTTATTCCCATTGCAATTCCCAGATGCTCGTTTATTTCAGGCTGTATATATACAGGCATTGCTCCACTTAGGATAATACCACCTATTGTTGATTTATGAGCATTTCTTGGAATTAGTATCTTGTCACCTGGCTCGCACGCACTCATAATCATTGCCTGAACGCCCACAGTAGTACCCCCCACCAGGAAAAATGCATTCTGAGCACTATAAGCCTGTGCTAAAAGCTTTTCAGATTCATAAATAACTCCTGTAGGGTTATTTGCAAAATCCAGATCCTGCATACCATTTGCATCCATCTGGAATACACGTTCCCCGATATAATCTCTGAACTCCTGAAGTCCATTTCCCTTTTTGTGACCGGGAACATGAAACTGTACCACGTTATCATCCACATACTTCTTTACCGCATCAAAAAGCGGTGTCTTGAATTGAGCTAATCTTGCCACTCCTTCATCCCTCACTTCCAACCAATTTTATGGCCAACCTCCGTTAGAGAAAAAATTAATAAACAAATGAATTATAGGATAACGGATTTAAAAAGTCAAACATTTTTTATAACAATATTTTTTGTAAACCAACTTATTCTTCGTAAACCTTGCTAATACCTTCAATAAGCTGAAGTTCACCGATTATATCTTCCTTCTTGACATTGCCGGGCAACTTTACAAGAAATTTAATCAACGCATCGTTATCATCGTCACTGTTTAGAAACTCTATATTTTTTATCGTTATATCATGCTTCCCGAATAGGCATCCAATGTTCCCTAGCTGGCCAGGTATGTTATGGGTTTTCACATATAAGATATTGAGCTGCCTTTTTTTAGCAAAACTAATTTCCAGCTTTTTCAGTACAATAAGAGTTAAGTAAATAACAAGAGCCGCTATAATAGCACCTTCATAAAAACCTATCCCTGCAGCTATTCCAACACATGACACCGCCCAAAGACTTGCAGCAGTAGTAAGCCCCCTAACACTCATGCCCTCTCTTATTATTGTCCCTGCACCCAGAAAACCGATACCGCTTATTACTTGGGCACCAAGACGTGCCGGGTCAATATTGGTAATCCCTTTATACTTTTCAAAAATAAATTGGGAAGTAAGCATTACAAGGGCAGCTCCAAGACATACGAGAATATGCGTACGAAATCCCGCAGGCCTATTCATACTTTCCCTTTCATAACCAATCAACCCACCGAGAATACAAGCCAGAAGCAATCTGAATGCGGTAATAAAGTAGAACTCAAAGTTTATATCCATTAAAATACCCATCACTTTATTCACCTCTAATGTTTCAGATTAATAGAATATCTACAAGAGAAAAGTTATCTATATATAATAGTATATCATATTTTAGTAATATAATAACTCAATTTTGTTAGAGCTATAAACAAACTAAGGCGGCTTGTTCCCAAGCCGCCTTAGTGGATATAATCCTAGTTAAAACTCAACTTTTCATATACGGTGCTAAATAATTTATTAATAGCCCCTTTAACTTTTATTTTAGAGCCTTGAAAAAACTCTACAACTTTGAATTTAATTTCCACCGGTATTTGATCTTCTTCATCGGTTGAAGCTACTATATTATATTCCTCTTCACTAAGAACGCTCTTTAAATCCTCTTTGACCGAATCGGGGACAGTACCGTGTGTAGCATCTACAAAACATAGCGGAGGAAACATCACGCACCACCAGTTTTGACCCTCTCCCTCCCCAATAACTACTCTAAGAGCCTGATACGTTCCGGCAGGCAGTGTTATATCACCATACATCTTAGTCGGAAAAGGAAAATTACCAAGCATTACTTTTACACTATAATTCTTCTTTTGCCTCTTTATTTCATCTTCTGCAAGAGCCTTTATTTTATCCAAATTATTGTTGACTTGTAATTTTGCAGCTTCTACGTCCTCAAAATCCTTAAACTCACTCTTCATATAACCAAGTATTACATCTCTAACATCCCTTTTAAGTTGTTGGTCCTCCGGTGAGTCGCTATTGGCTATAACATGAAGCCTCAAAAGGTTATCAGATAATCCGCTGTTGACCTCATCAGAATATGACGCAAATGCTATTCCCGTTATTAGCAGCGATACCATTACAACAGCTACAATCCCTTTAAATACCAACTTCAATTTTCTTGAATTTTTTAAACCCTTTATCATAATAAAAATCCCCCCATATCTTGACAAGGAACTATTTGAATGTTTATATAATTGCAAATAGACTCCTTATTTTAATTATTTTAGCAACAGTAACTTTTATTGCTTAGTATAATTATTTACAAGATTGAAAGGATTTATACTATACATAAAATATTTTAGTACAAAATCTATTATTTAGAAAAATTACTATTTTAATGCTCTACTATTTTCCAGAGTTTTCAACTGCCGCCTTAATAAAGTCCCTGAAAAGCGGGTGTGGCCTATTCGGCCTTGATTTAAATTCGGGATGGAACTGAACTCCCACATACCATGGATGATCTCCAAGTTCAATAACCTCAACCAGTCTTTCACTCGGTGATAATCCAGATATAATAAGACCTTTAGAAGTCAGCATCTCCCTATATTCATTGTTAAATTCATACCTGTGCCTATGTCTTTCATAAACCAATTCATCTTTATATATCTCAAAATTCTTTGTGTTTTCACCTATTTTGCAAGGATAGAGACCAAGTCTCATGGTTCCGCCCATTTCATCAATATCCCTTTGCTCAGGCATAAGGTCAATTACAGGGTATGGTGACTCAACATCAAACTCTGAACTGTTGGCACCTTCCAGACCTGCTACATTACGTGCAAATTCTACAACTGCCATTTGCATACCCAAACAAATACCGAAATAAGGCTTTTTATTTTCTCTTGCAAATTTTGCTGCAAGTATTTTTCCTTCTATACCCCTATCTCCAAAGCCTCCTGGAACCAAAATGCCATCACATTTTGAAAGGCGGCTTTTTACATTTCCTTCATTTAAATCCTCAGAATTTACCCAGCTGATTTTAACATCAACACTATTTGCTATACCGCCATGCTTTAAAGCTTCCACTACACTTAAGTACGCATCATGCAGTTCCACATATTTGCCAACAAGTGCAATGGTAACAGAACTACTGATACCTTTCTGCTTCTCAACCATACTCTTCCATTCGGCCAAGTCCGGTTCAGTACACTGTAATCCCAATCGTTTGCAAACATTAGCTGCAAGTCCTTCGTCTTCAAGCATTAATGGAACTTCATAAAGTATTTCTGCATCAAGATTCTGTATAACTGAATCTCCTGAAATATTACAGAATAGACCTATCTTGTCTTTAAGGTCCTTGCTCAAACGCTTTTCAGTACGGCAAACAATAACATCAGGCTGAATACCTATACTTCTCAATTCCTTTACACTGTGCTGTGTAGGTTTTGTTTTGAGTTCTCCAGACTTTCCAAGATAAGGAACAAGAGTAACGTGTATATACATAACATTCTCCCGTCCTTTTTCAGTAGAAACCTGCCTTATAGCTTCAAGGAAAGGAAGGCTTTCGATATCTCCAACTGTTCCGCCGATTTCTGTAATAACAACATCGGTATGATCAGTCTTCCCTACTCTGTAAATCCTATCTTTTATTTCATTAGTGATGTGTGGTATTACCTGTACTGTGCCACCTAAAAAGTCGCCTTTTCTTTCCTTACTGATAACAGACCAATAGATCTTTCCGGTAGTAACATTGCTGTTCTTACTTAAGTTCTCGTCAATGAACCTTTCATAATGCCCCAAATCAAGGTCAGTTTCAGCCCCATCATCAGTTACAAACACCTCTCCATGCTGATATGGACTCATAGTTCCAGGGTCAACATTGATGTAAGGATCAAATTTCTGAATTGTCACCCTCAGTCCTCTTGCCTTAAGAAGTCTCCCTAAAGATGCAGCTGTTATTCCCTTACCCAGGCCGGAAACAACGCCACCGGTTACAAAAATGTACTTAACAGACATGATTTCTTATCCTCCAAAAACAGTTTCAGCCGGTTAGATGCGCTCCTCGGCTGACAATATATTTAATAAACTAAAGTCTATTCATATTTTATAGATAACGAATACTAAAGTAAATCTATACAGCACTTAATCATTATCTAATTTTGATGAAAAACATCCTTGTAAATTTAGTTTTAGAATTTTTCATCAATAAAACATACAACTTATATTGTATATTTGCTAAAATGCAGTGTCAATAAGAAGATTTAATTTTGTGACATAAAAAATAAGAAAGACAGCAATATATGCTGTCCTAGAAATATTTAAATTTAATTTGAAAGCTGCTCACTTCGTAGCCCAAGACCACAATAGTTAATACAAAAATACATTAATTCCGATAATATAGAATAATTAATTACTCTATATTCTTCCTCCCCCAAAAACTTTCTATTTCTTCTTTTTTAATTCCGTTCAATTAAAATAAAATTTAAATCAAAATTTGTTTCCCATAAATCTTATATTTTTCTCTCCCCTAAATCCTTCGTCCTTACCCTTACATCCAAGCAAAATTAAAATATACGCTTGCAAATCTCTCTTCAAACTTGCTCCCCGTAATAATCCCATTTTATAGAAGATAAATATACTTCTTTCAAAAACTATACATAAAATGGAGCTTGGACTACGAAGTTAACAGCCTTCTCTATATAGTAACATAAAGTACTTAGACTGCTTATACATCCCTCCCTATACTAATATTTATTATTATTTTATGCTAACTATTCAACATATATTATAAATAAAAACATTCAGATCCAAAGTACAGTATAAGATTGCATAAATAACCAAGTTAAACAACTAAAAACTAAAGTCATTTTGTCAACAAGATAAGTCGGTCAAAAAAGTCTAAAATCATTTTGTTAATATAAGGATATCAAAAATATTCCAACTTGTCAACAGTTCGTTTACAAATCAACTAAATGATGCCAGCTAAAAAAACTAAATATTTACTCTGTCAATCTAACACCTGTAAGCCCATAGTCTTTCTGCCCTTCACTCAATTCTCCCTGAGTTATGTTCTTTACGAAATATCCTTCCACTATGCATTTATTTCCCTGCCCCGTAACAGCTTTTACTAGAAATGATGCAAAGCCGCGTATTTGTACTGAGCTTCTTCCATTTACATCAAGACTATCTACAATAACTACTGTTATAATTCTTGAACATTCAGGATCAAAACTGCTGTATGTACATTCTGGGCAATGGTCACAGTCATTTACCAACTCGTTTATGGAAGACTTTGTAGGGTTGCTCATGTTACCTGGTTCAGTTTCAACGTAATCTCCAACTTTCAGTTCGCCGTCATAACCATTTAAGATGTTAAACCTGTAATTACATGCGCCACTACCCCCGAGTGCAAGACATCCATAATTTCCATTACTCCCGCTGCCTCCGCCTTCCTTGAGAGTATATAATTTCCCAAACTCAAATTCCTGGTCTTCAATAGCAAAAGGTCTGATATCCTTGAATACGCTTGTCACTCCCATTACCTTAGCAGTAGCATTTGCCTTAATCTCACCACTGTCAAACCCAAGTAATTTGGCAAATAAATAGCTGACTTCAATTTTTGTTTTTATACTAATACCTTTACCGTCATCAAGGATATTTATTTGGGCATCATCCGGATCTACACCGTTTTTTTCCAGGTATTCCGTAGCTACCACAACCGGATTCTCATCACCGTAAAAAAGCGACTGTGCTGATGCTAATGCCGCAGCATCTGTTGCTTTAACCGTATCTGCCTTTTTGTATGCCACCACACCTATATCTATAACAATAGAAGCACATGCTGCAATCACAGAAAACATAATAACATATAAAACCAACGTAGTACCTTTTCTGCTTCGTATCACGTTAATCCTTTTCATATTATAAACACCTCAAAAAATAAATATATTCCCTATTATCATTGTACATCTAATATCTGGAAACTCCATCCAACCACAAAACTATTTTGAAATAGGAAATATTAACTATTTTAATTGAGTGCTGTTTAACCTACCTCTTAATACAACCCTAAAATTAATCTTTCAATAATTCTAAAGCCTTAGCCATCTGTTTGTCATATTCAGACTGCAATTTTTCAAGCTTATTATTGAGAGCTTGCTGAGTAGAGAAGTCCAAAACTCCATATGGGTACAACCCATTATCCTTTTGGAACTTGTAGATAGCATCAGAAGTTTCTCCATCTAGAAACATATCCGGAGAATCAACCTCATATCCGCAAAACTTGAGAATTTTCTCTGCGTTGAAAACATCCAAACTCTTGTCATTTATCGTAGGCTTAACCCTCTTTTCAAGGCTATCAATAGTTCTTAAGTCTACCTCGTTTTTCAATTCCTCATTTTCAATGTAATAATCGGGCTGAAGGCCTGTTCCATCTATCATTCTTCCTTTAGGAGTGTAATATTCACCCGTTGTAATCTTTGTCCATCCGAGTATTTCATCATCTGTAGGTCTAATGCCATGATTATTAATCAGGTCATAGCCATCAACTATCTTGACTCCAAGTTCTTCCTCATACTTCTTATAAGCCTCTGGTGAAAGTATAGGAAAAATGTTTTGAACCTTTCCTTTTCCATAGGTCTTAGTACCTACTAAAGTTCCCGAACCTGTATCCTGAACAGCTCCTGCTAGTATCTCTGATGCACTCGCACTTGATTCATTCACCAATACTACCAATTTATACTTCAAATCTTTATTTTCCGAATAATATGCCTCATCATCCTTCTCTTCAGATTTAAAATCCAGCTTTGTAATCAAACCTTTTGGAACAAAGTTTTCCGCTATTTTAACTACCTGACTTACCTCTCCGCCAGGATTGTCCCTTAAGTCCAATATCAGCTTCTTAATTTTACTTTTATCAATTTCTTCAAGTGCTTTAGTCATATATAGGTTTGAATTAGAGCTAAAGATATCAAGCTTTATATATCCAATTTCGTCCTTTATGTGGTAAGTGACAGGATTAACAACCACTTCTGCTCTCTCTACCTCAAAAGTACGTGCATCCTTTTCACCTAACCTTTGCATTGTAATTGAAACTTTTGTTCCTGCCTTGCCTCTAATTAGCTGTGCCACTTCATCAGTGCTTTTTCCTTCAACACTCTGTCCATCAACCTTGAGGACAATGTCACCCTTGATAATTCCAGCCTTAGCTGCCGGGGAAGACTCAAAAACCTCAACTATGCATATAGCTTTTGTTTCTGATGATATTCTCACTCCAATTCCCACGTAAGAACCATCCACGTCGGAAAAGAAGCTTTCAGCCTCTTCTTGGGTGTAGTAATCGGTATACTTGTCCATAGTGTCAAACATACCGTTTATCGCACCTTCAATCAATTGTTTATCGGTCACCTTATCCTTATATTTTTCCTTTATCGAGTCCATAATGCTCTGCAAGTAATCCATATCTATGGTACTTTCTTCAACCTGACTTTCAGCTGCAAAGGATACGTTCGCTGTTAATAGACACAATACCAAAACAGCACTTGCAATTCTAACAAAAGTTTTAGTCATGATTAATTTCCCCTTAATAGTTAATTATTCTTTCCCTATAGTCTTTCTTGAGATCATCTCTCATATAATTTATCAGTTTGTTTATAACAACTGCAGCTCTAGCTTTAGTAAGATATTCTCGTGGTTTCAGATATCCTTTTTCATCCCCCAGCACAAGACCTATCCTTTGTGCTACATATATATGATTTCTAGCATATGCAGGAATATCACCATCATCTATAAACGAAGTCGTCACACCGCCAGCTGGAGCCAAAGCTTCCAATCCCAGAGCCCTTATAATAATTGTAATAGCATCCGCCATAGTCAAATAATCATCAGGAGCAAACATGTCGTTTCCACGGCCACTTATTATTCCCCTTTTATAAGCATTGTTGATATTTTCAAAATACTTGCTATCTGCCGCTACATCTACAAAAGGTGAAAGAATTTGTTGTTTGCTTTTAGAAGTTTTGCTGGTCTTGGAAGTAACAAGGGTGGAATCTATTGGAACCTCTTTTGCCGCCAGTACAATAGCATCTGCAAACTCGGCTCTTGTCATTACTTCCTGAGGATTGAAATTCCCCGGATCCTCACTGAAAACCTCCAGGCTGTAAAGAGCTTTTATATCATTTTCAGCCCAATGCCCTTTAAGTTTATTTATATTTGGAACCATAAGCCTTGTCTTAACTGGAAAACTTTCAATTTTAAGGCTGTCTGATGTTTCAATTAATCTGTCTGTCGAAACTCCCTGGGCGTCAAACTCCGGCAGACTGGCTGAATACTTAAGAACGCTGTTATTGTACTGAGTTTGCACAAATCCGCCTTCAAAGCTGATAGTCTCAGGCTCATTCTCTACATACTTTATCTGTTTTGCAGAAGTATTGGAGAGGCTTACACTTGCTGTACCGCCCCATTTGTCAACAGTATCGCCGCTTTTACCCTCACTCTGGATCATGTATTCCAGCACCTGTGTTTCAGTTGTTCCCCAATATTGGTTATATCCATAGAAATCACCTGTAATATCAACAGTAACCGAGCCTTCGTCTGTTCCTATTTCGTAAGTTTTTCTACCCCAAAGGTTGCCCGCCAGATAGTCAACTGCTGGCTTTGAATCAGTTATATTTGTCTTTGTAAAATCATAGTTTTTCAAGGTGTACGTCGCATCATCAACTTTAATAACTTCTGTGTATTTTGGGTTTAGACTGGTCTCTTCTATTGTCTGGCCGTTGTCCTTTTTTGTCAGCACAGTACTATAAGAGAGGAATTTTGTCAGTGTACCGGACCTTTCATCATTGGTAAGCTTATATGTGTAGTTTGCAGTTATAATTTGCTTACCTGTTGTACTATCCTGCTTCACTGTTTTCTTTATTGTCAATGTCCCTGTAAACACAACAGGCTCCCCTGTCAAAAATATAACTTCCTTATAATCGTATGTAGTCTTACCAACCACTTCTCCTGAAGATATTCCACCTTCAAATCCGCTGTCACCACTTCTTGCATATGCCTCCATATTTGAAATTCCTAATACTATAATAATAGTCAGTGACATCAATTTCAACAGTTTTGACATATTATGATCCCTCCAAAATACCGGATTGAATTCAAAGCTATATTTCAGCTATTCCTTATTCAACAAATATAATGTACGCATCTCCAGTTTCGCTGTCGTCCTTCTTGATTACCCTGACTTTATCTCCTTTCTCAAGGTCTGATGGTTCTGCAATTCTATTGTCCTTTAGTATAATGCTGTTATCAAGAATGTTAAGGCTCATATCTTTACTATCCTTCCACATATTCGTAGTCGGATCATAAATTTTTGCACTGAACATTGTAAACCCTGTTGGCTCACTGTCTCCTGTTATTTCGTATATATCACCCTTTGCTGAAACAGTTCCATACGGAACCGTATTAACCATGACTGCATCTGTGCCATTTGCCAATATATAAACGGTACGGTCTTCATAGCTTGAATCTCCATAATCCGTAAAATTGCGCTGTCCAACGATTCCCGAATCATCAATTATACTTGTAGCATAAGTAATTCTGAATGTCTTTGGAGTATTGTAAAAGTCCCAATTTACGCCATTGAGCTGTGAAAATGAGCTTACGGTAAAATCCTTATTTTCATTAATACTTGCTATCCTTCCACGGTAAATACTTATGAAATTAGGGTCAGACCTCGGGCTTATATCAACTACACTTGCATAGTATTTTCCATCGGAGTACTCCCTGTTTGCTATAACATAAGCCATATCCTCAGGAGAAATACTGCTGCCCGTAACCAGCCTTTTATCCTTAACAACAATGGTTCCTTTATCATATGAGATATTACTTGTTTCCTTCTCCAGCGATATCTCACCCTCAATTCCTAAAGTATTTGATACAATACTGTCGTCAAATGCAGCCAATTCTGTGTCACTTTTGTTCTTAAAAGATACTAAGACAGCCTTTTCATCTCCTCCATAATCATTTTCAACAGCGATATATGCTTCAGTGCTTCTTAAATTACTGTTAATAGCATCTGCCCCTATATTTTCACTGTTATAAAATATATCATTATCGTCAGCCAGACTAATAGTTGAAAATCCCTTTTGATCAGCTCTTTCCCAGCTTCCATTTTTAAGTATCTCCATGTTCTGGAGTATCAAGCTGTTTGAAATATCATCCAGTTTAACTACAACACCCTTGTATATGTTCGTAACGAAATGCTCGTCTCCTTCGATAGTTATCTGTTTCAACCTTGTAAAGGCGTCAGTTATATTAATGAGTAGCTTGACCCTGTCCCCTTCTTTTAAGGTATCATATCCCACTAATTTTTTATCAAGCATTACAGGTATTTTCTCATCAGTCGTCAATATCTGCTGGGTGCCATCATCATATTGTACTGCAAGTGATGCAGGATTTTTTGACATAACCTTTCCCTGCTTTTCAATATAGTTGTCTACAGCACTTATAACCTCAATGTTTCCCTTGTCATCAAATTTAATATAGACAGAATCACCACCTTCAACATCTTCAATGTTTGCCGGTTTATAATTTTTCAGCACACTGATATTTTTAGGGTTTGAGTAGTTATATGTTTTAATGTCTGGAGTCGTTCCGTCTCCTGGGGAATCCTCATTATACAGTGTGATATATCCAAGTTGAGGATTGATATCTTCTACTATACCGTTAGCTACTCCCTGCTCTCTCAACCTGAGCGTTACCGATTTTATTCCCGATATCATATTATCTTTTATAGCCAGAATAACGTCCATCCCAGGTTCAATTGCATCTATAGTGGATTTTATATTATCTACGATCACTTCTGAATTGGCACTGTATATATATGTAACATCTACATTTTTCCCATTACTGTCATAAGAGAAGTTATTATCCTCAATATTTACCTCTGGGTACTTTAAATCGAACACCTTTGAGATATTTAAAGTTTGCTTTGCAGTATCAATAGTGTTCACTCTTGCAACCAAATATTTTGTATTTGCAGTATTTGATATGACTTTTACATATACTACCCTTCCATCAATTGTTGTCGTGTATTCTACACGGTCTCCCGTCACTAAAGCGCTGCTTTTCCCAAGCCATCCGTCTTTATATACAATCAAATCAATATTTTCTATTGGTTTTAAACTTCCATTCTGTTCATTCCTGTAATCTTCAGACTGTTTATTCAATATCCTGGTAACAATCTGATGCAGCTTCCCGTTGCTGTTTCTCACACTGTATGTATTTTTCGTTATGTTTTGTCCGTCAACAAAATCTTTAGCAGGCTCAATACTCTCAATAGTTCCTAATTCCTTTTCATATCCCCTGAGAGGCAAAATGACGGGAAGAGCATTTTTTATTATTTGTGCCACCTGTTCTCTCGTAACATTTCCTTGAGGTTTGAATTTTCCATTCCCCAACCCGCTCATTATATTGTTTTGAAGCACTGCTTCAATGTATGGAATTTTTAAAGGATCTGCCTCCGACCAGTCACTGTAGCTGTTAAAAATCTTCTGCTGCCCATATACAGGAGGAAGACTTAATGCCTTTGCTATCCAGAAGGCAACATCCTGCCTTTTCGCTGCCGATTCCCTATAAAAGCTGGCAGCTGTAAAAGCACTTCTGTCTGATGCTAAAGCGTCAGTAAGGTCTTGCGCACTAATAAGCCCATCGGTAGCTGCAAGCTGCAGGTACCCATCAGACCACATTGCTGGGGCATATGTTTTTTTGTTAGCGGCAGTTCTTGCGGCATCCAGTACTTCAGCTGCCATTTGTGCCTCAACCTCTCTTCCAACCGCATTATAAACCATAGCCAGCGCCTGCTCCTTTGTGACAGAATTTGTCCGTCCAAAGGTTCTATTTCCATAGCCCTTCATTATCTCAAGAGCACTAACATCGCATATAGCTTCCTTCGACCATACCTTGGAGCCTTTTACATCCCGGTAGTCGACATTGTTAAGAATTGTATTTACGGTATTAATTCCTATATAGGTCTTTTCTGCCACCTCTTCAGTGTATGCAGGAGTTAAAAATGTAAATGAAAGAAGTAGAGTTAAGGCTAGAGCTATAGTTTTTTTAGATAGATTAGTTTTTTTACTCATAACAGCATTACCTCTGTTTAATTATTTTGAAATGCAGGTATAGCTTGTGTTTTCAATTCTTGTGGCAGGAAGATTGTCCTCTTTATATAGTTCGTAAATAGTTTTGCTATTTTTTAATTGTATAAGAAAAATTAGCCTGTAATTCTATATCGGCTAATTTTTCAAGATTTTTTAATGCTTATATGTTACAAAACGGTTACATGTTCTAGATATCGAATTAACATAATTTTTTATTAACCTAAAACTCAAAAATGACGATAATAAAAGTAATCGAGAAAAAGAAGATTCATTTGGCAATTATAGTAACTCATTCCATATTTTTTAAGGAGAATAAATTGGAAGATGCGAAATCTAAGCCTTGGGAAGACAATTAAATCTCCAAAATTTATTATTGAGTTTATATTATTAACTTGTTTATGTATTATAGCCAAGATATATAAGGTGCCATTGTCTTATGGTGTATACATAAGTTTTGCCCCTTTTTTTCTATTTGTCATATTAAGATTAAACGGAACTGCTGTTGCCTTAATATCAAGCCTAATTGTAAATGTTATTGCAATATCATTTTTACATCCTGATGGAATTTCATTATTTGTTTCTTTGGAAATACTCGTTGTAGGAATGCTTTATAAATATAAAATACGCAATTTATTTTTATCAGAAGTAATTTACTGGCTGATATTAGGTTGTCCTGTAACTTATCTGTATTTTTTAATTATGGGTGAGGAATTAGGTACTGTAATTATCATTGCAATTTTAAATCAATTCATCATTGGACTTATTAATTCTTTGCTTGCAGATGTAGTAGTATCATATATAAATCCATTTAGATTTTTCAGAGCTAATTCGAGCTATACAATAGATTTTAGTTTGTTGATTTTTCATTTCACATTAGTCTCTGTTTTAGTACCATTTACAGCATATGTTTTTATAGATGGTTCAAATATTGATAGAGATACAAGTAAAACTATAATCCAGGCTATGGAAAATAAAAATTATGAAATATCTGAACAACTGAAAGACTGGAGTATTACTGACCTACGTAAAATCAAGGTAAACTCCCCCATTCAAATAAACAAGGTAAAAAAGATTTTAGACAACGAACCTGAAGGCAGTGTTGTTGGATTAATGATTCAAGATGAGAAAGGAAAAATCTATGTATCAAATGAACAAGCAAATAAATACCTTAGTAGTATAAATTGGAAATCCGAAGGAATAGTAACCAAGTTTAGTGATGATTTGTATATATGGCGTCCTAAATTGATCAATTATTACACTGATGAAGCAGCCTGGAAAAAAGCTTTCTTTATAAAAGAGGCAAAATTTAAAGATATTGACTTGGAGCTTGTTATCAAAATACCTCTTTCAAAATACTCAGAAGACATATGGAACAGTTATTTAAATAAATTTTATATCATTATAATTGCGTGTATTATAGCTACTATTTTGTCCATTATAATCAGTGGATTTTTGTCTGGTATACTTTTAAAACTAGCTGAATCCACTACTGATATACCTAATAAATTAAGCCGTCAGGAGAAAATAGCTTGGCCAAATACTGCCATAAGTCAAATAAAGTCTTTAATCGTTAACTTTGCTGAAATGTCAAATAAGCTTGAGCAGTTGTTTTCTAAAGAAAAAGAAATGAATAATAAACTTCAAATTCAAACGGATGAGTTAAAAAAATCCAGAGAAGAACTTAAGCATTTAGCTTATTACGACGCCCTTACCGATTTGCCCAACAGGCTCTATTTTATTGAATATATTAAAGAGACTCTAGAATCAAATAAAGATAAATATTTGATTCTTGCTATCATGTATATTGACCTAAACCGCTTTAAACAAGTAAACGATACACTCGGGCATGAAGTAGGAGATATGCTTTTAAAGGAAGTAGCAAAAAGATTTAAGTCAATTAGTAATAATGACACTTTCATTGCAAGAATTGGAGGCGATGAATTTGTTGTTATATTAAAAAATGCAGATAAATTAAAAGCAGCTGAAACAGCTAGTTTTATTAACAAAGTTTTGGCTGATAAGATAAGTGTTACTTTCAATAATAAAGGGATGGATTTGTTTACATCAGGGAGTATTGGTATATCACTATATCCCCTAGACTCAAATGATATCCATAGTGTTATAAAAAATGCCGATATGTCAATGTATACTGCAAAAAAAGAAGGTGGAAATACCTATCGTTTTTATGAAGAAATTAGTAAGGGTAACAAAGAAGAAGAAATGTATCTTGAAATGAAGCTGAAAGGTGCTTTGGAGCGAAGGGAACTTGTCCTTTATTATCAACCTCAGTTTAATATTAAAAGCGGTGGTATTACCGCAATTGAAGCTCTCCTCCGTTGGAATGATCCTGAACTAGGTTTGATCCTACCGTCAAAGTTCATTCCTATTGCCAGCAAAATCGGTTTGATGCATGAAATTGGATTTTGGGTATTAACGGAAGCTTGCACCCAAATTAATACATGGAGAAACATGGGGATTATAAACACACGTGTTACGGTAAATATGTCCAGTGATAATTTTCTGAGTCAATATATTATTGATACTGTTCAAAAAGTATTGGATGAAACAGGTGTAAATCCTGAACTGCTTGGATTGGATATAACTGAATCTTATTTCCTCAGTAATTTTGCCAGTGTTGAAAAGACAGTAAGTGATTTAAAGCAACTTGGCGTATATATTTCAATTGATGATTTTGGAGGAGGTGGATCTTTTTCTTTATTAAAAGATGTGCAAGTAGATTGTATTAAGATTGACAAAACATTTATTGAGAAGTTATCAACTAATAAGAAATCCGAACTGATAGTTAAGGCAATGATTGACTTGGTTCATTCCATGGGTATCAAAGCAGTTGCAGAAGGTGTTGAGACTCCAGAAAATGTAGCCCTTCTTAAAAATATGAACTGTGACGATATACATGGTTTTTTGCTAAGTGTTCCTATGGATAAAAATAGTTTTGAAAAGTGGGTTATGAATTATAATAGTCGAAAAACAACATTTGAATTATAGATAGTTTATTGCCATCCACTTCTCTGCTAATAATTTAAGATTTAAACTTTTTGCTTACAAAGAGGCTTATATAAATATAACAAGGAGGAATAAAAATGAAAGTTTCAAATGTTATTCGTTTTTCTTTGTTACTTTGTGTTTTCATGATTTTATGTAGTTGCGTACAAAATCCAAACAAACCGCTTTCAAGTACAACTCCATTGACGCAAACTGCTGTTCCTGAAGAATCCCCCACAAATACGGAGGTAAATGTATGGACATCCAATGGTGGATTAGATCGCATAAAGTTAGTTTTCGAGTTAATGTATCCGAAAATTAAAATAAACATCACAAAGTTTGATTCAATAGATAAATTCAACACTGAAACTCTTTCTGCATTATCTGCAGGAACTGGACCAGATATTTTGTTTTTTGACAGTTCATTCTTTGATCAATATACTGTAGATGGCATTCTTGAAGATTTGCTGAAAGAACCATATTCAGCTGGCAAATATGAAAAAGATTTTCCAGAGGATGTTTGGGAAAGCAATAAATCTGTCGATGGAAAAAATATTTTGGCAATGACATTTTTGACATCTCCATTTGTAACTTTTTATCGTGATGACATAATGAAGGAAAATGGGTTTCCATCGGAGCCAGAAGAGTTTGGTAAGTTTATAGAAAAACCGGAAAACCTTCTTGCTATAGCAAAGAAATTAAAATCAAATGGTCAATATATCTTTCAGTGGCCTACAGACCTTCCAAACTTGCTAGGATCATCCGTAGGGGTATTTGACAAAAATTTAAGGTTTGTGAGAAATTCTGATGATTTTGTGAAAGTGCTCGATATTGCAAAAGAATCACATAAATCTGGTTTCGAGCTTGAAGCTAGTTTTTGGGAACCCGCAGGTAAAAAAGCTATACAGGATAACAAGCTGGTTATGTTGTTTAATTTGGGTTCCTGGGGATTTGGATCCATACAGAGCTATGCACCAGATCAAGCCGGCAAATGGAAAGCTGCCAAGCCTCCACTTGGGATATACGCCTGGCAGTCAGATACAAAAATAGCAATAAGCTCACAAAGTCGCAATAAGGAAAATGCATGGAAATTCGTTGAATACGTTTTTACTCATCAAAATGGTGGAGAAAATTATAATATGATAAATGGTTATAAACCAGCACGAAGAAACCCTAAGCAAATGGATTCAAGAAATTTATTTTTAAATCAATCAACTCAGCCACTATATGAAGAATTAGGTGACAAAATGAAACAATACAAATTAACACCCTTGGATGATTCGGCAACAGAAATATTTGCAAAAGATATTTCTGATGCAACTGTCAAAAATATCGACTCAAAAACAGCAATTAAGAATATAACAGATAAAATTGAAAATACATTTAAGGATGAACGCAACGCATTATTAGGAAATTAACTTGCTGGTAAATCTCATCTCTTATGAAAAGAATTTTAAAATATAAAGCAAATAAAAATGGCTTCTCAAATACCCATTTTTACTTGCTTTTTTATTTTAGCAGTAAAAGTACCAATCTTTCAATAGTGTTTTTAATTTTAAAATCAGAGTTCATACTCTTTTCACTTTAAGTTGGTGCTATCTTATTGCCTGCTCGGCTGGAAAAACTTTAATCATGCCAAGAAGATATTGTCTCATAAATGCAAAGTCAATAGCATTCAAAAATCCATTTCCATCAACATCAGCAAATTGAATTTGTTGTACTGAGAGTTTTCCTAAACCAAGAAGATGTCTTTTCAAAAGTGCATAATCAATTGCATTTACTTCTCCAATTCCATCAATATCTCCAATTTTAGCAGTGGATTTCTCAATTATACCAAAAGGCTGTGTTAAGCTCATACCTCCTGGTCCCTTAAGCTGCGCCCGTATATAATTATTAACCTTATCTTCAAAGTTGTTTAGATCTATACTGTTACCGGTAGCAATAATTTTACTGTCCGCAACCCACTCAATAACATCATAATTTTCGCCTGTAATTGTGATCAAATTTTTATCCTGGTTAACAACTATATTATCAATTACTGGAAAAGAGTCTTGGGAATCTGCAGTATTTGTTAATGCTGCTACTGCATAGAATGTTCCATTTTCCATAGAATAACGTATATTTTCTTCTGTATTCTCAGGCATAAGCATGATGTTAAAGTTAAAACCGGTTCCGGTTGTATAGTGAGTATCATCGCTTGAAAATCCCCATACCATACGTTTTGGCATTGTATTCATAAGGATATGATCCCAGATAAGTCTAAAACTTTCCCTATTACCATAGCCCGCATTAAAAGCTTCAATTCCTACACAAGACGGATACTTTAAAAATATTTTGGTGTATTTATCAACAAACCCTCTACCCATTTCAGTAATTTGATCACCATCAAAGCACAAACTACTTGAAGCATCACCCGGGTGATTTATATGGGAAATTCCACCTAGCTCTTCACACTTTGCAATTTTACTCTCTATTGTAGCATCACTTCCGTTTACGAAATTAGCCCAGAATGTATTTACATGATCAAATACTGATTGCTCCGTTGTAAGCGGAATTCCTATCATTCCCCTTCCGTTCCTGTCAGTACCATCTTTGATTTCATTTAACCTCTCAGTAGTCAAGTATTTATCAGTATTTCTGTCATTTCTATCCCAGGTAGTGTTTGTAATATCATGATCGGTAATTGCAGCGATATCATAGCCCTTTTTATAACAATCCTCAATCATCTCTTTAGGAGATTGTAATCCACCATTCTCATCGGTATGCATATGCAAACAAGCTTTGTACTTCCCAAATGCACTCCAATTAACAGATTCATAAGGATTAATAATTTCATAGTCTTTGGTACCTTCAATATTTTCTGCTGCACTTGTAGGAATTGACATATCAGGGCTTAAAAGCACAGCAGATAAAAGCATTATAAAGCAAAAACACCTGATATTTTTTCTTTTTATAAAATCGAACATATATGCACCCCCCTAAAAATATTTTATCATATAGAATTCAAATTATCTCGTCTACACATATTATATTTATAATTGATTAAAGGGAGGCAACAAAGGCCTCTGTTATATATTTAGTTGTGTTTGATTTCACGTATGGAACGGGAAATAATGCAATAACAAAGATAGAAAACAAAAAGTCCGGTAGCTCTTCATGCACCGGACTTTTACTATTGCTGGAATGAAATCGTTAATTTTTTTTAGGCAATTCAGACCTCATGCCTACTAAAACCTGCCTCATAAATCCAAAATCCAATGAATTAATTTGCCCATTTCCATCAACATCTGCCGCCAACATACCATATTCAGATGGGAAACTATTAATCATTCCTAAAATATACATTCTTAAATAACCGAAGTCAATTGAATTAAAACTATTGTCCCCATTCAAATCACCAACAACGTATTTATTGGATGTAGGAGTAGGAGTAATAACAGTAGCAGTGGCAGTAGGGGTGATAGTAGGTGACAGTGAACCATTATATAAATTCGGGAAATTACCTGACATATATAACAAAGTCAGCATTCTTAAAGTATTTCCATAATAATCATAAGGTGCTGAATCCTTAACTTTCACGCTCTCATTAAACATTTTCTGACCAAAATCCAAATCCTCTCCGGTAAGACAACCTGCCCCAGCTGTAGCCACAAATGCAGGATTATGATATTGGCCTATCTTTTGACCTGTTAAGGAATAACCGTCTACAATATTTTCAGGACCAATGTTTTTGAAGAACGCAGAAACTTTGTCGCAATAAACCTTAGCTTTTTCTGTACCATACCAGGAGTAATCAAGTGCAATCCTCCACGGCATACGTGCTGCATCATAGCTATATTCATATTTGCTTGTACCGTTCCACACTGCCAACCTCTGTTCGGTTCCATCTGCTTTACACCAATCGGGTACAAGTCCTGTCTTGTTATTGAATTTCTCAATCTGATCCAAGACTTCATAACACTTGTCAGCTACTTTTAACCAATCTTTGTTACCTGTGAAATCTGCATAAATCCTATACCAGGAAGGAACAAAATAGCAAGGATTAAGTGCATCAGAACCTCCCCAATTACCAGGCTTCAGTACATATGTACCTGGCTCTACACAATATTTAAACAGGTTGTTTATATAATTTTTTGCTTCCTGCTCGTAGTTAATAGTACCACTTGAACCCCATCTTTTATGTGCAAACACAAGTGCCGTTGCCATGTCTTCATCGCCATCAGTTGCAGCTCCTGTTGAAGCAACTTTACCATTTGCGTCAATAGACCAGTCCATAAGTCCAGTTCCATTAAAGTATTTCTTTGCATAACTGTAAAGATCATCAAATAAATCCCTCTCATTAAAATAAACCGAGAGCAACATACCATAACCCATTCCTTCTGAACAAGTTGTAAATTCCTGTGATCCTGATGTTTGTACTCTTCTGTACCCACCTGCTCCACTTGTAGTTATACGACTGCTTTTCCAATCTTCCCATTCTCTCAACAACATAGCATTAGCACTATTCTGATCAGTTGCTAAAGATTTTATACCATATGGGTATGCGTTTGACGTTGGCAAAGAAATAGAAGCAGAACACACACTAGCTAGTGACAAATATGTAAGCATACTTACGACCGTAAAAAATATTAATACTTTTTTCACAATATCTCTCCCTTTAATATTAAACTAGATACGATTATTCAATGTTACAATATTTTTCTAATCAACTCCTTTAAAAATAAATACAAAGAATTGTAAAAAATGAAACTGCTCACCACCCTAAAACCTATATTTACAAACATTCTTAATAAACTTATATTAATTATATTTTACCCTTTTTAAGCTTCTAAAACAATTGTATATTATTATTTATTGGACTATATTATTCATTGGACTATATTACTTGTCGAAAATATTTTATAATTTATACATATTGAAAATGGGATAAATCTTTGATGAAAGAATACAACGAGAGAAGAATTGGATTATCAATCAAGCAAAGCTTTCATGATTAATTCAAACTTGTTTTTTACACCCCATATCGAATAATAATCAAAACTTGAAATGTTTCCAGTAGATTTATTGGAATTTGAATAATAATAATTGCAAATATCAACCCATGAATAACCTTTATCCGCTAAACTATTTGCTCCTATTTGACTTATATAACCACTATGCTGCTTCTGATCATGAGCGTTATATTGTGTCTCAAAAATAAGCCCAGAGGCATTTCTTATTCCTATTCCCGCCACAGCATTAATTGCCTCAGTACTTCTTTCATGCTCACTACCAGCTTTATAAACCTGATCTACTGTAGTATCATATACATCAAACCCCATACCATAATACTTATAATTATAACATCTATACCAGCCATACATCTTTACTGCCATAGCCCCGGCTTTTAATGATTCCATAGGGTCAGCCAACGCTGTCCACTCATTAGGTAAAACATTTTTTATATAGTAATAGAAATCAACGGTTGAAATTTCACCAGTTCCTTTAATTTTGACTCTGATTTGAGAAGGCATAGGACAATAGAAAGGATCATTTTCAATTTTAGCTAAATCATCATATTTCCAGCTCTGTTCTTTTTTGCTGCCTAAAGCGGTTCCATCCAATCTTCCATTTATAATATTATTCTTTAGAGCTCCGATCTCGCAAACAGATGCCAAATTACTTTCCTGCATTTCTTTGATAATGTGCTGTGACCACTGCAATAATTTATATTCACCATTATTATCCTTGCCAAAGACAAATATGAAATTATTCATACCGCTGCACATATCACTATTGTTTTCTTTTGTAGTAATATCACAGCATACATAATATGTAACAAGCTCAGCATATTCCGTATAATCATTATAGTTAACGCTGCTCCTTGGTACCTGATCATTTGACACTTGTTTATAATTTATTGTTTTAAACCTGTTAAGGTTCCACAACCCAATGTTCTTCTTCCTATATTCATAGCTATCAGGTCCTAAAAATAGATCAGAGAAGCTGGAATTTAAATCTCCGGATGTCAATGAGATAAATTTATCGTATTGCTTTTTATCTAAATATGTTGAAATTTCACCAATTAAATTAGCTACCTCTCTATTTTCTACACTTACCTCAGAACCATTGCCAATATTAAAGTTTAGATACTGATTAGTTGATACAGCATATGAAACGGAATTGGTCAGGAAAAGCAAGCAGCTAATTAAACCAGTTATAACTAAATTTTTGAGTACCATAGTTTTTGTCTCTTCTGTTATAATTTTTGTAAACCCCATAACATTAACGTCAAATGTTAAAAAGTCCGCATAAATTATATCTATACAAAAATGAAATGTCAATAATAATAGTTAAACTTATCGCTAATTGTAATGTTTGGAAGAAAACAATTTCCCATGTAGGGCGAACAATAAAAAAAATTTTGCAGAAAACATCCGTGAATAGCCCAAGATATGGTTGTAGCATAGTAATTCCAGCATAAGAATGCAAATTAGTACTTTAAACTATTGCGTCATTGATTTATAATGTTTATTGTGAGTGCTTAATAATGATTAACGCCTCTGTTTCTCAAAGGCTATTTCGAAAGAAATAGATTTCATGAGGTTGGAGGCGATTATTATTTTAAAATACTTAATATTACAAATAATTAATAGAGGTGATTTGTTCGTGGGGGGTCTCTTTGGCGTTGCATCAAAAAATGATTGTGTAACGGATTTGTTCTTCGGTACTGACTACCATTCACATTTAGGGACAAGCCGTGGAGGTTTGACTATTTGGAATGGAACCGGATTTAGCAGGTCTATTCATAATATTGAAAATACTCAGTTCAGAACTAAATTTGAGTGCGAGCTTCCAGGTCTGTCAGGAAATATTGGAGTCGGCTGCATTAGCGATAATGAAGCACAGCCATTATCAATATTTTCACATCATGGTAACTATGCAATAACAACTGTTGGAAGGATCAATAATATAAAGGAACTAGTGAGTAAAGTTTTTGAAAAACACTATCTTCACTTTTCAGAAATGAGCAAGGGTGAAATAAATCCTACAGAAGTAGTTGCAGCCCTAATAGATCAGGAGAGTTCTATCAAAGATGGTATTAGAAAGTCCCAGGAGGCTATAGATGGCTCATGCTCAATGCTTCTGCTTACTTCCAAGGGCATTTATGCGGCAAGAGACCTTTATGGAAGAACGCCGTTAATTATAGGTGAAAAGGACGGAGCTTTTTGTGTAGCATCAGAGTCATGTGCTTTTCCTAATTTAGGATATAAAACCAAGTATGAACTTGGTCCAGGTGAAATTGTCTTCTTAACGCCTGATGGCATTGAAAAGATATCACCTCCCGGCAATAAAATGAGAGTGTGTTCATTTCTATGGGTTTACTACGGTTATCCTTCCTCTTCATACGAAGGAATGAATGTAGAAATAATGCGTTACCGTAATGGTGCTGCCCTAGCCCAAAACGACAATGTTGAAGTTGACCTTGTTGCAGGAGTTCCCGATTCCGGAATAGCCCATGCAATTGGCTATTCGAACGAGTCAAGGGTTCCATTCGGCAGGCCGTTTATAAAGTATACTCCTACATGGGCAAGGAGTTTCATGCCACAGGATCAGGAAATGCGTAATCTTGTTGCAAGGATGAAACTCATTCCAATTCCCGAACTCGTACAGGGAAAACGTGTACTGTTTTGTGACGATTCAATTGTTCGTGGTACACAGCTCCGTGAGACAGCTGAATTACTATATAATTGTAATGCAAAAGAAGTTCACATGCGTTCCGCCTGTCCTCCGCTTCTCTATGGGTGTAAATACCTGAACTTTTCAAGATCCCGTTCAGAAATGGACTTAGCAGCCCGCCAAGCCATTGTGGAATTAGAAGGCAGTGAACCACCTTCTCTTGATGAATACTGTGATTCATCAACCGAAAAGCACAACTGCATGGTTGACTGTATCCGCAAGCGTTTGAACCTCACAACACTAAAGTATCAAACCTTGGAAGATATGATTGATGCAATAGGATTGCCTGAAGATAAGGTTTGTACTTACTGCTGGAACGGTAAGGAATAAACTTTGATTGTGTATTAGTGGTTAATTTGATAAAGAAAATAAGTTAAAAACATTTCAATAAAAATAAGCCTGCCGATTTTGGTAGGCTTTATTTTTTGTTTCGCAGTTACTTGTTTTCCTGTAAACCCTGAAACCTGCAAGATCATCTTTCGTTTACAATCAAATAGCTTGAGACCAATAATTAACTAATCCTGTAAGTTTAGCACTTCAATTTCTACCCTTTGTGAACCATCTTTTTTCATTTTATATAATCCATTTATATAACCATTTTTAGTATGACAGGTTCGGTAATATATCCAGTCATCAATAATATTTATACTGAATGGATTATCTTTACTTAACCTTGTCTTTTGACTTCCATCGGTTCTGATTTTATATACCCCTGTTTCTTCTATAAATGATGGACGATAAAAAACCCATTCCCCTTCTATATTGAGTTCATCACTTCTATCATCGTTAAGAGTTGTATCTCTGCTGCCGTCAAGAAGTGTTTTATGGATATGACCTCCATCATCAGCATCTGAAAAATAAATCCATTTACCAATAACATTGATATTGTAATGTTCTCCCTCATTTATAAGAGTTTTGCCAGAACCATCGGTTTTTATTTTGTAAATACCCCTCTTGCCATCATCACTTGCCTGGAAATATATCCATTCATCCCGGACATTCAGGTTATTAAAGTTCCAATCATCTACCTCTAATAGAAAAGTACGTTTGCTGCCATCTGTTTTCATCTTATAAAGATTATATTTTTCGCCCTTGTCGTTATCGTTTACAACATAATAAATCCAACTGTCGGAAATTCTCATGTATGTAATAAAGTCCTCTCCTACAATATCAAGCCCATTATCATCCCTTCCAACCCTGTAAAGATTTGATTTATACCCTGCTGCAAGAAAATATATACAGCCATCCGAAACATTAAGCTCACCCACATTGTAAATATCCTTGACTTTACGTTTAATATTTCCGCTTATGTTCATTTTATATAGTTTTGAATCATCATTTGGATTGCTGTAATAAATCCACGCACCCTTTTTTACGGCGAAGGTATCGTATACCCCTTTACCCGTGATATTACTGCTGTCATTTATGAAATTATAAACACGGGATGTATTAACCTCAAGATAGTCATCTTCCAGTTTTACTTTCATTCCGGTTTCCTGCTCAAGAACCGAAGCGGGTACAAAAAATGATGATTTCTCTGAGCTACCTGTATATATACCTGCAGCAGCTTTTAGTTCCTTTTTAGTACCTGCTGGCAAAAGCTTATAGTTCCTATCCTTTTCTACAAACCTCATTATCAGGCTGCCGAATTTTATATCAAATGCAGCAGTCTTTCCTTCTTTTACAGCTGAAACTTCGGCAAACTCCTTAACAATTTCGGTATTTATCATCACCTCATTGTCTTTTTTAAATGCCATATATTTTTGAGAAGCCTGTCTATTATTAACCTGAATCCCATCTAGCGCCAAGGATACCTCTATAGGCTGTGAAATTGGCTTATCTACTTTATTTGACACCAAAGGCTCAGGTGTCATATGTCTATTTAAATTTTCCCTGATTGATATAGAAGAATTTTCTCCATCAGGCTGGTACGACGTAAAACTAAGGATACAGTTATCAATCTCGTATTCAAGCTCATACGCTTTATTTTCAGGTATTTCAACAAAGGTATTTTTTACTGAAGTATCACCCAGCTTGCTTTTTATCTCCGAAAAATTCATTCCGCTTTTTGCGCCGTTTACATTTGCATCTCCAAATAGGTATATAAACTCTACCCTTTCTTCACCATCCCCAAAACTATAAAAAGCCAGGTTAATACCAATATCTTCATAATTGTAACCCATCATAGTACCTTCTGGCCCAGTAGCAACCTCCTCAAAGCCTGTTCCCAAGATTTCTTCAACTTCTTTTTTCGTAAGTTTTATAAGTTTGAATACATCTTTATAGTCAAACTTTTTGTTTATTATTTCTGGAGATGCAGTAATAAGACCATTTTCTTCGGGTGATGGAGTAGATAATTTATCTGCTCCAGTTGAAATAGAAGGCTTAGGTGTGAGTACTGAGTCATCTTTTTTTGTACTTGTGGTACTGCAACCTGTACTAAATAACAATAGTCCTATGGCAATTATAATAAATCTTTTTTTCATTTCTAACTCCCCTTATAAAATAAATTAAAAATCCAGCGTTTTTATCTGTATATCTGTATAATAATACTATTACTTGTCAATCAACAACTTCTGAACTTTATTAATACATTACATAATTCATAATTTAAATTCCTTTACACATTTTTAATTATCATACCATATTTTCAGTCTGTTGAATAATAAACTTTTGCTTAATAACTAGATGCGCATATTAAATATATTTTCAATTTTTTAGGTTAGTATTTCGGGCTAAAGAAAGTATACGATAGGGTTTTTGTTATAATGGAAATTCTGCGCAAATACTAAATCCCTTCTCGCCATCTGAACCAAAGTTGATTCTACCACCTAATTCGGACACTCTCTTTTCCATATTTGAAAGGCCTGTATTTTTCTTTATAACTTTGCAGCCAAAACCGTCATCAATAATATACAGTGAAATTAATACTTCTGAGAACCTGAGTATTATGCCCACATAGGAGGCTTTTCCGTGTCTCAATGAGTTTGTAAGGGCTTCCTGACATATTCGATAGATAGTGCTTCTATGAAAGATAAACTGGCTGCTTTCATAACCATATACTGAGAAATCCACAACAACCCCTGTTTTTTCAAAATCTTTAATAAGAGAATGTACGCCTTGTACTATTCCGTAATTTACATGATCTTCCGGTATTATGCCCTGAACAGACTCTTTGAGCTCTTTATGTCCCTTTATAGCCACATCCATCATTTCATTAAGTTTTTGTTTTACTGTTTCTATATCTTTTTCGCAAGCAATGGAACATACGCCTATGAGTGAAATAAGCACAGTCATCGTGTGCCCTACAGAATCATGTACATCGCCTGCTAATCTATTCCTTTCCCTGACAATAGCAAGTTTTTCAACAGCACTGGCATTCTCTCTAAGCCGATTATTTGCCAATTGTAAATCGCAGTTTTTGTTTTCTATTTCAACGAGAAGCTTTTTATAATCGGAAACGTCATGAAAAGTTATGATATTACCGATAAAATCCTTTTTTACATACAGAGGCTGAATATTAACTGTAAAATGCTTTTTATATGTACACAAATGTATTTCACCATTTATCTTATCGTGACTGAGCGACTCAATAGCAAGGATAGTCTTTTCTACTTCATTGGCATTATCTGAATTATTTCTTAAGTAGGTTGTTAAGCAGGTTACGTCATCATCAAGCAAGATTTTGCATTTATCCGAGAAGTTTTCTTTGAAGGCACGGTTGAAGTAAACTATAATTTTATCTGCATCAATAATAAGAATGGATTCCTTTAGTTCATCTGCCATTTTTGGAAATGCAACAGGAGTTATGTTTAAAAATTTGTATTTAAATATAGCAAGGTTATAAAGCAAAAGATTTAAGAAAAATGTTGACGGAATGATATCAAAGTTATTATATTTCAGGTACAGAGGTGTTAAAAAATATATAGTGCTTATCAAATTAGGAATTAATCCTGAGAAAAGAATAATAAGCCACTGTTTTCTATTAAATGGATATGTGTTTTTTACATGCCTTAACAGTATTGCTGCGCCTATAAGATGAAAAACTAAATTTATTATTGTATTGATGCATGCTGCCAAGCCAAAATAGGCAAGCCATTTTCCATTTTCATTTACCCAATAGTAAACAAGCCCGTGATATTCATTTTTTACCAACAATAGGTAAGTTATAAGGCCTGGAACAAAAATCAACCACTTGTACTTATAAAGTTTCTTTTCAGTAGATGTTAAAGTTTTGTATGAGTAAATCAAACTGAATAAAAGCCAAACAGATGATTCGGTATTCATAGACAGTATTTTATAAAAGTTGATCGGAGTTATAAGGAAAAGTAGGTTGTGAGAACTGAGCCAATTATAGTTAGCGTAGTACAAAGTTATCATAAATTCACCGGAGGACCAGACAAAACCACCAAATATATATACAATCCAGACAGTACGAAGCGAAGTCTTTTTTCCATTAATTATTACAGTAAATATCATAATTAAAGCCAGGATCATCGCAATACTGCAAACTATCATTTGAAAAACTACTCTCATTACATACACACCCCAACTGGCTGATAAAATAAAGTTACTGGTGCCCCGTAATAGAATTTGTTTCTAGAAGCGGGGCACAAACAGAGGAAGTGCATTTTTAACATTATGAAAGATTAGAAATTAGTAATGTTAAAAAGCACTGGGCAATTTGATTATGAAATAATTTTGTTTTTTACAGCAAATACTGCAAGCTGAATTCTATCTTTCATCTTAAGTTTTATGAGTAACTCTGATACCATGTTTCTTACATAACCTTCAGAAAGACAAATTTCTTTTCCCATTTCTTTATAGCTTTTTCCTTCAACCACAAGACGAATTAGTGTCTTTTCCTTGTCTGTAAGATTTAGAGCACTAATGCTAACATCGCTTTGATGCGTGGAATTAACATTCCTAACAACTGAATTCATTATATTCCTCTTTACAATACCTAATCCCATCATAACGCTCTTAATAGACTGTTGAAGCTGCTTAGGGAGAATGTCTTTTGTTATATAGCCATCGGCGCCACATTGTATAGCACTAGAGATACTTTCTTCATCTTCAAAGGTAGTAAGTATAAGTACTTTTTTGTCAGGAAAAGAAGCTTTTATAAGTCGTGTACCTTCAAGACCATCGCAACCTGGCATCCTAAGGTCCATTAAGACAATATCTGCCTTATGTTCTCTGCAAAGCTCGTATGCTTCTTTGCCATCATGTGCAAGTCCTACAACTTGCATTTCGCTATCGCTTTCAATCATGTATTTTAAACTTTCTCTCAAGATATCCATATCTTCCGCAATTACAACTTTTATCATAAGTCACCATAATATGTTTTTTTATAATTATATCATCCCAGTTAGTACAAGTAAAACAAATTTGTGATAATTATGGTATTTTGGAAGTATTTACGCTACAAAAAATGTTACAAAACGCATGCTATATTCTTACACAACGCATCTTTTAACATGACAAAAATGTATGTAAAATAAAATCAGGCGATTCCATTTTATAGAATTTTCAAAATACATGATAGTATATCATCCTACAAATTCATTTCTGCAATCCGTTGTTTCATAAAAGAATTAATTATGAGGTATAGAACAGGGAAAGTCCATTTTCAGCATTATGAAAGTTAAAAACTTAATTTAGGGGGATGAGGTTATGGAAAACGCAAAAAGAATTGATTTTCTCGACAATCTCAGGGCATTTATTATTTTTCTAGTGTTAGTGCTTCATGCAGGATTGCCGTTTACTACGCCACCGTTTAACGGATGGATTCATGATGTGCAGGCTAAATCACCTTTAATCGGATTTTGGGTAATATTTCTTGAAGGACCTTTTCTAATGTCTACAATGTTTTTTTTAGCCGGTTATTTTGTACTGCCTTCCTTAGCTAAAAAAGGCACTAGTAAGTTTTTGAAAGATAAGTTAACCATGCTTGGTATACCATTCTTATTTGGTGTGATTATAACATCTCCTATATTGGCAAGTATCTCGGTTTTAAGTGATGGAAACAACTACAACTTTTTTTTACTATGCTTAGGCTTTTTCAATCCCAAGTATTTTGCACATTACCATTTTTGGTTTCTTGGAGTACTGATTTATTTCATTTTGATTACAGTGCTGGTTCTAAATATATTTAAGAAGAAGATATCACTTTTACCTACAAAATCAACTAAACCCACGCCTATATTTTTTGTACTGTTTATTTTGGGATGTATAATAGCTCATTTTTCTATCGGTGTATTAACCGGAAACTTTTACGGATGGTTTACGTCCTATCCTGTAGTTTTTCAAAAGACATCACTGCCATTATATATAGCCTATTATACACTTGGAATATATGCCTACAAAAGAAATTGGTTTAAGGACGGATATAAACCTAAAGTTTTGCCATGGACAATAATTTATGTTACTTCAATACTTGCTTACTGTTATACTTATTTTATCATGTTCATGTTTAACCCTGCTACAGTGCCACAAAAACTAATTGTATCTATTGTTTACAATATTGCAATGTTCTCATTAATCCAAATGCTGCTTGGAATATTTCAGAAGTTCTTTAACGGCGGAGGTGCCTTTACGAAGGCCTTAACTCAGAGCAGCTTTAGCACTTATGTATTTCACATGTTCCCGATGTTTTTAGTATTTTACTTTGTCAGATACCTTCCTGTTGCGTTTGAATTAAGACTGTTTTTGGATGTGGTTCTAGGTGTCTCGTTAAGCTGGATTCTTGGTTTTATAATGAGGAAGGCGCCATTGCTGAGAAAAGTTTTGTAGAATCTTCGTGTGCACATAGGATATAGGAGAAATCTGGTCAATTCTGCCGGGGTACAATCCCGGCAGCTTTCTTTTTCGGTTTCATCTATACTTGTATTGACATCACCGATAGAATGATGTTAGTCACCTACAAATTGCTTTTTGTCCAATCACATCTTCCACGGAAGTATGTATCTCTGTTTATATGTGAATTAATTTTTTAGGAACATTATCCTTAGATTTTATGAGTCCAAAGACTATATTTATAACCCTTCTTGTAATAACCTTGATTGCTCGGCTTGTCGTTTTGCCTTGTGAGATTTTACGGTTATAATATTCCTAAAAAATATCGTTTACAGGCTTGTCTTTGTTTCTTAATTCTTGAGAGAAAGACTATAGGAAAAAATAGCTGTTAAAAACTTCGGTAACTGTCTCTTCCAGTGACTATCTAAGCCGCCTTCAAGCAATTTCGGAGCAAACCAAATCCCCCAAAAAAAGCGAAGGGTTTCGAGAGCCTCTAGTTGAAGCTTTTAAACAAAAGTAGAAATTTATGAATGATACAATATGGATATTTATTTTTTATACCAATAAAAAAATTTATTATGTAACTACTCTTTTCCAAAATTAACCTTTTTGATATACGCAAACCTTACATTTTTTTGACCACTTGACTTTCCTGATATTGCTATACAATGGGATATTTCATCTACAACAAACTTGTTACCATCTACCTTTGAAAAGTTCTTCCATGGAGTGTAATAATTTGAGTCAGGAGAATCTGTTCTGGTTATTGAAATTGCTGACTTAGTAATAACGCCAATTCTGTTTGATGTGTTAATAAATGTCACTGGAATATATAAGCCAAGTACCCTTCCCTTATCAAAATCTGTATAATGGACTTTTATGTATGGACCAACTTTGCAAATTAGCTTAGCCGGTCTTACAAAAGTCAAAATAAAAGTAATTATTGCAACAACCAGACCTATTATTGATATTATAACAGGTATATAACTAGAACCCATAGCCTCCTCCCCTAATAACTTCTAATATTTAAGTTTTTCCCTGCTTCCAATATGTTTCAAAATTGTATAAATGGAATAAATAGAATATTCGAGAAATTTAGTGTTAATCAACACTTATTTATTTTTCTCATCATATTCCTTCCTAATAGTACCAATCTTTTTATCACTTCTTGTATCTCTTCCATTTTCATTGCGTATTGTACCAGGAGGAAGTCCATTTTTCCGCTCAAAAGTTCCAACAGTACAATCGCTTCTTGTTTTACGTGGCATAAGCATGACCTCCTAATGTATGATAAATAATACTTATATAAATTATGTTGTTAGGCAACAAGTCAAAAAGTTTCATATATTAATTATCCCACTTACTCTATGTTATTTCCCTTGATATTAATCCAAACCTCATTTAGACTAACATACATAATTTTTACAATTATTTTATCATACCAAATATTAAAACGTCTACAAACATTGATAAAAAATGTCCTTATTCTGGATAAAAGCAAAAAAATACGGCGCATACTCTTTGTGAGTGTTAGATAAACAAAAAATATTTTGGTATTGGGTTCTGTTATTCCCATTATAACCTATTACTAAGCAATATGAGTAAAGTACTCTTGCACTGCTGGTATTCCAGAAGAAAATAATATTCTAGTTTATAAAAAGGTTGGGAAATCCCCAGACTCAAATAATAAGAAAAAAGGCCTAAGGGTTTTACTCCTTCAGCCTTAGATTATTGATTTGACTATCAATATTGCAAAGAAAGCGGGCCACTGCTACCACATTAATACTAAATTGCTGCCTGCTCCCTTAACCATTTTTTCATTTCTTCACCTTAAAGTATAATTTGTGAACCTTCAGGACCAATATCTATAGTTTGGTTGTCATAAATTTCCTCTAATCCAGTCGCTCCCTTAAAATTTGCATTATATAGCCTTGCTTCGTTAAAAATCGTCGCTCTTAAGTTTGCATTACTGAAATTACAGCCATCTAAATTTGCTTTACTAAAACTAGTCCCCAATAACTCGGCATTTGTAAAGTCAGAACCTTTCAAATTTGCTTCATAGAACGTAGCCCTTATAGCTTTGCAATTAGTAAAGATTCCACTTATGCATAATGTTTTATTCATATTTGCTTTGCTTAACTTAACACCAGTTAAATCGGCATTATTAAATATAGAGAAAACTAAATGTGCATCATTTAACATGGTATTAACAAATTTAGAACTCGCAAAATTCACTTCTTCCATTGCTGCTCCATCTAAATCCAAACCTGATAAATCCAAACCAGATAAATCTTTGTTACATAAATATAACCTTACCCCAGCTTTACCAGATGTATTTGAACAAAGTATATGAACATCAATTGATCTTTTAAGTTCCTTATCATCTATTCTTTCCATAATTTAGAGCACCTCGTCTTCTTAAGGATAAAATCGAACGTACTGTCCCCAACCCTTGGATATTACCCCTGCCACTAGTTCATCATGTGCCCATTTAGCAAGATAGGTTGAGTCAATTATTACATTCTGTCCTTTGTTAAATATCTCATCATAAGATTTCACACATAGCAGTATTATAATCATATCCATTTTTCCAATCAGTACTAAATGATTTGACATCCCACGCCTTCCCGTTAACATCAATGAAATCAGCTATTGGATCGGCGGATCGCGTAATAGGTCCTGGAATTTGTCCATCTCCTTCACAACCAAGTCCAGCATCTCTTTCTAATAATTTCATTTTACCGTTAGCGGGGTCTAAAGCTAATGCATCTAGTTCTGCTTAACCTCATATGCCTATATAAAACAGTATATCAAAATTTTACATAATAAATTTAAAAAACTATTGAAATACAAAAGTCTAATATATAAAATAAATAATAGAAATAATTCAAAGTGATTACATTAGGAATGCTCTGTCTATAAACGGTAGTTGGTATTACAAATAATAATTTTGGTTTATTATAAAGTTTCATTATGAGAACTATTATTAATAAAAGGGGTGATATATGTGGGATTTGATCAGATTACACTTGGTGATATTATTGGATATATTTTAACCTTTGTTTTTGGATTCATTTCTGGTGGAACTGTTGTAAAATTTTCATCCAAGATAAATAAGAAAACAGATCAAAGCGGTAGTATTGTCTTTGGGGATCAAACTGGTGGTGATAAACATGGCAAATAAGATTGATCAATCAAACAGCACAGTACATGGTGATCAGGTTGCAGGGGATAAGGTTACCAACGTTGTAATTTGCAGGGATATTGCAAAAGCCTCAATTCCAATCAGAGATACCCTAAGTTTTGATATTAATTGTGATAAAGATAACACCACCCTATTAAGAAAGTTACGAGACGGGAAAGCTATCGGGCTCAAATCAAACGCTATTAAATGGAAATTAAAGACCCTCGGTTTGTTGTTAAAAATGTGTGAATCTGAAGAGGGGAAGCAAAAAGTAGCAGATATATATGATAATTTGGTTGCATTAATAGAAAGCAAGTTTATAGCAGAAATGGATGATGGAGACCTATTGAAAGAGCATATGGATAGTATTTACGAAGAGTTTAAGCAATTAGTTATCAAGTATGAGGATTTTCTAACAATCGATGAAGCATTTTTATACGGGTTACTTTACATAGCAACTTCAAACTGTGCAATAAGATGGAAAGTAGAGGATGTCTCATGATTACGAAGATGCTTATTAGTAGAAAAACTGACTGGTTCTTCTATGAGGATGCCAAGCTCGATCCGTTTTATTTTGCAATGCAGATACTTGACAAACTATCTACTCGACCTAAATTGGGACTAAAGTACAAACGAATTGATTTAATTTATCTTATGACAAGTAAAAGGGGCAAAGAAGCATTAAAAACTTTAGATAATTCAGTTGTATTGTTGCTAAGTAGATGCTTAATTAAAATAGAGTCAAGCAAAGATTTAGGAACAACTTTGTATATTACCGATAAAGGATTAGATGCCCTTGCTATTTATCGGAGGGAGGTAAAAAATGCTAATTCACAGAATAAACGTAAAAGGTGAAATGGGATTTGAAATGGTTTTTGGGAAGACAAACATCTTACTTGGAGAAAATAAGACTGGCAAATCAACATTTATGAAACTTATTCTCTATGGACTAGGAACATATATCGATAATTTTATTGTAGAAATATCAAAACAAGGACTTTGTGATTATGTAGAACTTGATATTGAATTAAAAACTGGATTTAAATATAAAGTAATAAGAAAACTTCCATATTCTGATACAGTTATCATGATACCTATAAACGATGATGATTCATTAGATAATGAAAACATGGATGCTAAGAGCATTGAGGAATATTCAGATTACTTATTATCCCAAGAAGGATATGACTCACAGACAGTTTCGTATGGGAACAATAAAAAGGCTACATTGAGGTTCTATTTTCTTTTAAGAGCTGTATTCGTAGATCAAGAAACAACTGCATACAAAATATTCTCTGAACTTGGTGGTAAAGATAAAGATTATCTCAATAGCGTTTCACTTATAAAAAAAGTAATTATTGAGTCTCTGTTGGATAAAGACAACCATCTTATACTAAAATTGAGGTTAGAACTACAAAATGCATTAGCTCAAAAAAGAGATGTCAATTCAAATATAAATTATTTGACTACATTAATAGAACAAGAAATAAACGAAAATAAGGATTATTCAAATGATGCTGAAAAAGTCGAGGATATGCTAAAGGCAATTATTGAGGAAAAGAAAAGTATTACAGAATCTGAAATTCAGAACCTTGCTAATCTTCAAAATGTTAGGAATGAAAAGGTTGAATTAAAAATACTCAATCATAACAAGGAGTTATTGGAAGTAAATGACAAGTTGAGAGCTTTGAAATTAGAGAAGGTAGATATAGAAACTGTCTTTGAAAGTGTCAAAAATGAACTTGAACAGTTAAAGAAAATGTTACTAGCAAGACAATTACTTACACAAATACCAGTTGAGCAATGCCCCATTTGCTTGTCTCCAATAATGAAAAAGCCACAGGCTGGCGAAGGGTGTCCATACTGCAATCAAACAATTAAGGAAAATGATTATGATAATATATCAAAATTTAAGAAGATGCTTGAGGAATCGCTAGTTGAAGCAGATCAGGCAAAAGAAGGCATTGCGTCTGAAACTTCGGATTTGGAGAACTTTAAAGTTAGTTTGGAGAGTTCATTGTTGGAAATAAGAGAAGAACATATTAAAGAATTGAAAGAACTAAGAAGTCCCATTGAGGAAATTATTAATTCTTTAAAAATTAGGTATGATGAGCTTTCTACTCAGTACTCAAAAATAGGTGTATTCCATAGAAACTTGGTAAATAAGCAAAAACTTGTTAAAAAGAAGGGCGATTTGGACTCACAAATATCTTCTTTGCGAACAGAACTAGAGGAAGAAGAAAAAAACTCAATGAAAGATATGAAAAATATTGTGTTTTGGCAGAATTTGTTTGATAGATGCTTAAAATTTATTTATAAAGATGTAAATAAAACATACATAGACCCAGAAGATTATACACCCTATGTTGATGATTTGGAAATCAGACAAAATTCGTCTGCAAGTTTGAAAGTTGCGGCAAGATTATCTTATGTTCTTTCACTATTTCAGCTTTTGGATGTTGAGGATGCAGATATTAACCATATAGGTTTTATCTTCTTTGATTCCCCTAAAGATAAGGATATTGAACTACCAAAGTATAAGCGGTTCTTACAGAAACTTAATGAGAGTGAGAAAGGGCAAGTATTTCTTACTGCTAGTATTACAGAGAAAGAAATGTATCAAGAAATATTCGGACAAAAGGCTATATTGAGAGAGTTATATGAAAATAGTAAGTTATTAAACAAACTTAAATAACAGTTATTTCGATCAGAACTTTGATATATGAAGAAACCTATAAACAAAGAAATTAAGCCTTGTTCAGAATTATAATTAATTTATTGATATATAAAATTTATTAAAGAGAGACAGAAAAATATCTTTGCAGAAATTAATCCATCCTAAATAGTTTTTAGGTGATTATGTTTATTTTCAACCATAAGCTGGTTAAGTTGACTAATATTGACATTTGAAAACTTATGATAATGTGAGTTATAAATATGATTTGAAAGTAACAAGGAGATGATATACAAGTGATAAAGAGGCTAATAGGGGTTTTATTTAAAATGTTAAAGTATTTATTTATAGAAGTAATAGTAAAATATTTGTTATGCTATGTTATTGCGGCTCTGAGTTATGTTGTAGCTATTAATGTAGAAGATTTACATATACAAACAGTTATTATTAACGTTGCGTCCTCACTTATTTCATTACCATTGGTGTTTATTGTATATGACTTATATCAAAAAATTCTTATGTATAAATCAACTAAACTCATCAGCCAAGTTGTTGATAAATATATTGGCGATATTTTTTTAAAGTTTATATATTTTACCACACATTTTTATAACGAATTTAATCCGAAACTTGATGAAAAGATGGAGGATTTAGACGGACAACTGGATAAGAATAAAGATACAATTTTTAATGCCTTATCTAATAACGAACACCACGGTTATTTTTTGTTTAGTATTTTTGATGATTTTAATGGTAGCATTGAAGAATTACTAGATTCAAATAGGATATCAAAGTATATTAGTACTCGTGAATTTTCTATTCTACAAGAATTTATAAATGATTATATAGACTTAAAGGGGTGTTTTAATTGGATTACTGAAAAAGATTTTATCAAATATAAAAAAATAATTAATGTTAAATTATCAGAGAGTAAATTTACTAAATCATCAAATAGCAGTGAAACTTTTTATGATGCTATATTTAGTGAAGATAATAAAAAGACAGTAACTTACTATACTGCTAAGTTTAAACTATTTGATGAAAATGCATTGGTATATAAATATAAATTATCAGGAAATAAAGCAAAAGACATTTCGAATTTACTATACAAATTATATAATGATATAAAAAGGTGGAAAAAGATACGTGGTATAGAAAAGATTACTTTCGATAATGCACTAATTTCTTGCGGAAGGCTTTATTTAGATGATAGTATTACTTTTAACTCACATATGAATCAGAATATATCAATTCATGGTGTATTCTAACAGTTATAATATATATAATTTAAGAAAAGGCATATAGAATCACAGTTGTATAGTTTATTATGTTATTGGGGATCACATTTCATGACAGAATAAGTTGTAAATAAATATCCAATATATGCTTAAAGGTATAGTATAAAGTCATTTCTAAGAGGTGTATATATGTAAGGAAAAGATCATTTTATAATTATGATTGTATTATCTTCCAATTTAATTGAGTATTCTGGAACTATGGCTCCGCCACAAAAGAATATTCATAAATATATTTAATATAAAGTATAACGGCAATAAGGGGTTAAGTAATGAACCGATTTTTTCAAAACCTGTTCTGATGATAGCTTTTAACTTTAAAAATAGAAGCACAGGAATTAACAAAGCTTTACTTGAAAGCTTACCTAATTAGCTAAACTGCGATTTGGGGAGAGAGTTGAAAAATTTTATATTCGATTTATCTATATATGATCTACCCATTTTTCTTCGAAGTCTCTTCAAAAACACTTCGGAGAATTTAGGAAATAGGGAGGAGACAAAAATCGCAACCCCGAAACGGGCAAGAAGAGCCGCTGAAGCGAACAGCAAAGACTTTCCCAATACCTTGCGACAAGTGTTTTCTAAGAAGTAAACCGGAATTTGATACAGTAAAATAGGTGAAAATATTCTTTTGATTACAAATAACCAGAGTGCAAGATTACTAAATAGAATTTATGAAGGATAGAATTCTTGTAAAAGAAAGGCGGATTTTAAAGGAGTGGTCATCTTATCTCTAAAACTCACAAAATAGAAATTTTTGGGGCAAGGAGAAGATAACAGCATTCACATTTGTTTAGGAAAAGATATTATCGCTGAAATAACCGAAATTACTACTGTTAACGGCAATGAAAAATTTAAATGAGGAAAAAACATTTGTTCAACCAATTAGTGGAGATTTTAAACAGTGAAGATACGTTGATGGAATAACCTGCTTTTGGGGAAAAGCTAACCCCTAGCTTTTTACGATAAAGAACCGAACATGATGCTCCGTCTGTTGATTGTACAAAAATGTATTTTTCTCATAAGGCTGCTACGTGTAAACTCCGAAGCCCTTCCCTCTTTTTGGGGGGATTGGTTTTCCCCGGATTCGCTTGTAGGCGGCTTCGATAGGTGCAGGAGGAGACAAATTGTCCACGAAGTGTTTTTTTACAGTTATTTGTACTATGCCGAAACTGTCGCCCTCAGCAAACAAAATGTACAAAAATGTATTTTCGTTCATTTTGTTTACCGAAAAGCATCTGTTATTGGTCAACTAAGCCCTTTTCTTTTTTGGGTAGATTGGTTTGCCAGGTTTGTTTTCTTTTAGAGAACTACCATCCATCGCTAAAGCCTTGGGTAACTTGAAGACAAAGCCGGATTTAATCGTTTGTGATGGTCAAGGTATCGCTCATCCAAGGCGATTTGGATTAGCAAGTCATTTGGGGATACTGTTTGATATACCTACTATTGGATGTGGCAAAACACGGCTTCTTGGGCAAACAGATGAACCAGGAATGAAAAAAGGAGATTATATGCCTCTTATAGACAATGGCGAAATAATTGGCAATACATTAAGAACTCAAGATAATATAAAGCCCGTTTACGTTTCTATTGGTCATAGCATTTCATTACAAACTGCTTGTGAATGGGTTCTAAGGCTTTCTCCCCAATATCGACTTCCCGAAACAACTCGGCAGGCAGACCATGCAGTTAGAATGGCGTTAGCTGAATATAATTCAAAGCAATAAACTTGCATTAATTGTTTAAGTAATTTGATGGAAGTATAAATAAAGCATGATAATAAATGTTTAGTAACTTTCAATAAACAATATAAATTTACCCATATTCTTAGTCATGTAGCATTTTTAGCAATTTTGAAAAACTATTACATACCTTCTCCATTGCTCTTTCTTGAGCTTCTTCAAGACTAAAACGCTTTAAATATTCAGGATAATAATCATCTGCATTAACTGCTATTTCATGATTCCAGAATACAATTGATGGCTTATCTTTATTTTTTCTAAAATCAAAACAGAAATAATTCCCGGCAGGATCGCATGCAAATGGAACAATACCATCCATAAGTCTGTCTTTGTTATTATTATATGCTTGAACAATGTTATCAATAGAATCATTCGAGAATGATAATAAATTTGCAAATACTCTAACATTGCCATTTAAGTCTACACGATATGGTATTACACTTGCACCATGATATTGCTGCACACATTTAACATAATCTTCTGGAAAACAAATACCAAAAATCTCCTCTATTTTTGAAATATCTTCACGCCTTAGAGGTTCGCCTGGTCTTCTCCACTTTATTGAACTCATTATCTTATTCATCCCCCCAGATTGCATTACCATCTAAGTGATTTACATTATGAACAGGCATTGGTACTTACGTATAGTTTTTTCAAACATAAAAACCCTCCCTAATCAAAAACAACATACTTGACATTTAAGTCAGCATGTTTTAGCAGCAGTAAATCATTATATACCTCTCCTCAATCAAAAACTATGCAATTTTCGGGTCATACATCCCTTAACGAAGTAATATGTACTTCAAAATCAGTAGCCATCCGTTTTGGATGGCCTATATATGCATTCTTTAGTTTCACTGTTCAGTATGATTTTGGTTAGTTCAGACTTGATTTAGCTTATTTACCGCCTTTAATTACTTTTATTTCTACTTCCTGTTTTTCTACTTTGGATGAAAGGGCATTTACAGCGTTTTCTACAGATACAACTTTTTCATATGTCTGATTATATCCGTCAAATAAGGCTTTTGAATTCGTATCAAGTTTGTTTTCAATCCTCACAATATCCCTTTTAAGTCCATTAATATCATTTTTAAGCCCATTGACATCACCTTTAAGCCCATTCACATCATTTTTAAGCCCATTGACATCATCTTTAAGCCCATTCACATCATCTTTAAGCCCATTCATATCGGCCTTTGTTTCTTTTCTAAACTCTGAAAATTCGCTATACATTTTGGTCATTAATTCAAACATCTTTTCTTCCATTTAAAACACGTCCTTTTAAAAATTCATGTCCCTATTATATCATTTTTCCATTTTTTTAGAAACATTATCCTTAAATTTTTTATTCCAGCAAAAGCCTTGACTTATTAATGATATGAGAAAGGAAATACCACAAGTAATGAAACTATCATTGGTACTTCCCATTCTTGAGTCTCCTGTTAAAACATATCTTTAAAAACCACTTCTTATCTAAACTTTACTTATAATCAAGCACCACAACTTTAGCACAATCCCCTATATTCTTCCTACTAATCTCAATCTCAGTCCCATCAACCTTCTTGTAATCCCCTACCAAATCCAAAAATTCATCAACTCTTGAAAGTGAAAACTTCAAAGCCTTTGTCTTATAGTGCATTGGAATGGTAACAGCCGGCTGCAAAATTTCCATAACCTTTACTGCCCCAATATGGTCTATAGTGTATATACCACCTACAGGAGTCAGCAAAATATCCACCTTGCCAAGTTCTTTCACTTGTCCGGAAGTAAGAATATGTCCTAAATCGCCCAGATGGCAAACATTCAAACCATCCAGCTCAAACTTGAATACCGTGTTAAGTCCTCTCTTCTTCCCGGCATCTTCATCGTGGAAAGTCTCTACACCTGTTAATTCAATACCTTTTATATTTATTCTACCTGAACCTTTAACAAGCACAGGCGTACCTTTAAATATACCCGCATTGTTATGGTCATAATGCTCATGGCTTGTACTTACAATATTGGTTTCAACATCGGGAAGTTTATACCCTACAGTTTCATCAAACGGGTCGGTTACAATTTTTATTCCTTTATCCGATGTAATTAGAAAACAAGAGTGCCCAAACCATTTAATCTTCATATAATTCCTCCATAATTTATACACAATTTTCTTTCTGGGTTAAACAGAAAAAACAGTCGCTGAAATCGTAGGATTCCAACAACTGTCTGTAAATACACTTACATTTTTTCCGGTGCACTTATACTTAACAAATCCAAAACATTTTTTATAACAACCCTTGTACTGTCTACCAGGACAACTCTTGCATTCCTCAAGCTATCTCCTTCTGCATCCTTTACCTTGCAGGCATTATAAAAGCTATGGAACAAACCTGCAACATCCAGAACATACCTTGTAAGTCTGCTTGGCTCAAGAGTCTCTGCTGCTATCCTTATTTCTTCCGGATACTCTGCAAGCTTTTTCATCAATTCAATTTCCTCTTTCGCCACAAGCTTGGTAAGATCCACAGAATCCACGCTCTGGAGCTTGACATTCTCATCTTCAAGTCTTTTAATCATACTGCAAATCCTTGCATGCGCATACTGAACATAGTACACAGGATTTTCATTTGATTGCTTAACAGCAAGGTCAAGGTCAAAATCAATATGGCTTCCGGATGCTTTTGTATTGAAGATAAACCTTGCTGCATCACGTCCAACTTCCTCCAAAAGATCTGTGAGGGATATGGACTTACCAGTACGCTTTGACATCCTTGCAATTTCGCCATTCCTATAGAGTCGTACCAACTGAAACAGCACTACATCAAGCTTGTCCGGATCGACATCAATAGCTTTAACAGCTGCCTTCATTCTTGCTACATGGCCATGATGATCTGCACCAAGCAAGTTGATAACCCTGTCATAATTCCTCTTTAAAAACTTGTTTTTATGATATGCGATATCTGAAGCAAAATAAGTAGGTAATCCGTTATTTCTAACTATAACTTCATCCTTCTCAGTTCCCAACTCGGATGTCTTAAACCAGATCGCTCCATCCTTTTCGTAAGTATGTCCATTATTCTTAAGCAGCTCTAAAGTATCCTTAAGCTCTCCACTGTCATACAGGGACTGTTCAGAAAACCAAACATCGAACTTGACGCCGTAGCTTTCCATTCCACTTCTGATTCTTTCAATATTGCGAGGAAGAGCAAATTCAACAAGCTCTTTTCTTCTCTGCTCACTGTCAACACTTAGGAGCTTGTCCCCATTTATAGCTATATAATCCTTCATGTGCTCGATTATATCCTCGCCATGATATCCATCCTCAGGGAATTCTACTGCATCTTCGCCTTTTAACTGTTGAATGTACCTAGCTTCAAGAGATATTCCAAATTTCTCAATCTGATTTCCCGCATCGTTAACATAGAATTCCCTTGTTACATCATATCCAGCCTTTGACAAAACACTGGCGATACAATCACCCAAAGCTCCTCCTCTTGCATTTCCCATATGGAGAGGTCCTGTAGGATTGGCGCTTACAAACTCAACCATTACCTTGCTGCCCTTACCTACATTGATCTCACCATATTTATCCTTCATAGTCTGAATAGTCTTTAATGTATCATAAAGCCACAAATTATTTAGATAAAAATTTATAAAACCCGGCCCTGCTGTTTCGACCTTTTCTACATATGTACCTTCGAACTCCATGTTTTTAATTATTATGTCCGCTATCTGCCTTGGTGCTTTTTTTGCAGCCTTTGCAGCCTGCATGGCTATATTGGTTGAAAAATCACCATGTTCTTTTTCCCTTGGAGTTTCAATAACTATTTCACCCACTTCAAATTCCGGCAATTCTCCACTTGCCACAGCCCTCGAAAGTGAGTTTTTAACCACTTCGCTAATTTGAGATTTCAACACTTCCACTACATTCGTCATTACCTTGCCCTGCCTCCCTGATAAACATATGAAAATCATTTCCACCTTGTTTATTATTATCTATTTCAAGATGATAATCAACCCTTATTTCTCCACCTGCGTCATCAACATCTACTGTTACTGCATTTGTCATTACTCCTACGGTAAATGTGCCGTATTGTGTATCATAATATGACATATGCTTCTGACCCTTCTCGAAAATAAACTGAGTATTTACCGAACCGAATCTCATTAAAGTCACAATGCCGTTGGAAATCTTCAAAGTAGTTGTTGTGCCGTCCATGCCTGTAACTTCACTTTCTTTATATGTTACATAGTATGTGCTTCCCTTTTTATAATATCTTCCTTCAGTAACAAGTTCAAGAGTATTTGTATCTTTACTGGCTGAAGTTTGAATCCCTTTTACGGATATAATAACATTCTTATTCATATAGCTTCGCCTCCATTTTTGATAAGGACCTAATATCGTCCTTTTGTATTTAATACTTTCCTGCTTACAATGTACATTACTCTCGCCTCATAGATTATGCTGCATAGTATATTATTTTGCAATGCTTCGTAAATCTTCAAGCATTGCAAAATAATAATTATCGGTATATAAGCTTAATATCATACAAACAGCTTATATAGCACTAATATCTCTCAATATCGACTTTTTCAGCAGAATGTATTTTACTGTTTAAAATGGAATTGCCTAATGATTCAAACTTCTCAACACTATCACTTGTATAAAATCTACATACCGGACTAACTTTTTCATCCCTGCCATTATTGTTTTCTTCTATCCCCTCCTTTACTACTTTCGCCACTTCCAGCGCTGAATTTACCAATTTAACATCATCACCCATAACTTTCTGAATAGTATTCTGCAAAAGCGGGTAATGCGTACATCCTAAAACCAAAGTGTCAATGTCCAGTTCCTTGAGAGGAAGTAAATATTCCTCTGCAATTTTAAACGCAATCTCATTCTCCCACCAGCCTTCTTCAACCAATGGAACAAACATAGGACAAGGCTTTGAAAATATCTCTATTGAACTGTTAATCCTAGTTATGGCTTTTTCATAAACACCACTGCTTATTGTTGCCGGTGTACCGATTACTCCAACCCTGTTGTTTCGTGTTTCCTTTGCAGCAGCAGCAGATCCAGGCTGAACAACCTCAACAATAGGAAAATCAAAACTGTGTTTTACCCTGTCCAAACTACAGGCACTTGCAGTATTACATGCAATAACAATCATTTTTATGTCCTGGTTCTGTAAAAACCTTATGTCCTGAAAAGTGTATTTGATAACAGTCTCTTTTGATTTGGTACCATAAGGTGCCCTACCGCTGTCGCCAAAGTATACAACACTTTCCTGAGGTAATAGTCTATTTATTTCTTTAAGGACTGTAAGTCCTCCAATTCCTGAATCAAAAACCCCAATAGGTCTATTGTCCATAGTATTTCCCCCAATATAGCACATTAATCTTTTTTTAAGATTTCAGCAAATAATTACTTTTCATTTGGCGTTTCCGAAGATACACAACTGTAAAAACAAATAATCTAGTTATCTACTTCCTTTGTATTGTCATTAAACCTTTCAATTGCAAGGTCAATCAATCTTTCAATCAGTTCACTGTAAGGGATACCTGAAGCTTCCCACAACATCGGATACATGCTTATATTTGTAAAGCCAGGCAGCGTATTTATTTCATTAATGTAGATTTCTCCTGTTTCCTTGTGCACGAAAAAGTCTACTCTCGAAAGGCCTGCACAATCTAACGCCTTAAAGGCCTTTACTGCATATTCGCGGATTTTTAATATAGTATCCGCTGGCAAGTTTGCAGGAATAACTGTTTTTGAGCTTCCGTCAATATACTTGGCATTGTAATCATAAAACTCATTGCATGGAATAACTTCACCAACTGTAGATGCAATAGGATTATCATTTCCCAAAACTGCACACTCTACTTCCCTGCCATTAATAAACTCTTCGATTAAAACTTTCCTATCATATTTAGCTGCAAAATTCAACGCCTCAACTAATTCCCTTCTATCATGCGCTTTTGATACACCAACCGACGAGCCCGCATTTGAAGGCTTTATAAATACAGGATACTCAAACCTTTGCTCAATCGCATCTGCTACTCTATCACTGTTTTCCTTTATTTCTTTTCTTGTAAAGAACAAGTAGCCTGCTTGAGGAACACCTACTTTTTCGAATACTATCTTGGCATATATCTTATCCATTCCAAGCGCTGAACCTAAAACACCGGAGCCTACATAGGGTATACCTGCCATTTCGAAAAGCCCCTGTATAGTTCCATCTTCTCCATTACAACCATGGAGCACCGGAAAAACCACATCTATAGGTCCTCCATTAATTTCTTTATTCTCGTTTTTTATTACTGCTTCCGATGAAGCTCCCCGGCTTACTATCGCATTAATAATATTATCACGGTAAGGTATACCTTTCACCATTTCATTTATTGCAATTTCTTCCCACTCACCGGAAGCAATCTTTTCCACTGGACCATTATATGGTACCCATCTTCCTTCTTTGGTAATTCCTACAAAAGATACATCAAACTTGCTTCTATCCATATTATTAATTATTGATGTTGCTGAAAATCTTGAAACTTCATGTTCGGTCGACTGACCGCCAAAAATAACCATTACTCTTTTCTTATCACTCATATTCGGTCTCCCCTTATATAATCAATATGTACGCATATAAACATATAGTAAATATATATTTCTCATTTTACTATTTAAGTACGGCAACTTCAAGTTTAAAGGGAAAATAGCCAAAATTTAATAACTAATTATGATTACAAAAAAGAATAACACTTACAAAAGAACTTCTTTGCGGAAAGCTGCAAGTTTATGGAGAACACTGAAACTTAAAGCTAAGACTATGAATTACCATTCTGGAATTGCTATTGAACTGAAACTTCTAAGTTAAGAAAAATTAAACGAGCTTATTAATATTTTATCATTAAAATGGATTTATGTCCATATACAATATTATTGTAAACCAGTTACATTTTTTACAACACTCCCTCAGGCATTTATAAATTTAACACTTTAATGAATACTGAGAATATAACGCAAAAAAATGAATACTAGTTTGTGCAAAGATTTGTTATAATAGCATAAAGATCAATACATACTATATTTATACATGGAGGAGTTATAATGCCTTTTTATGATTTGAAATGTGAAAAATGCGGAAATGAATTTAATATTATGGCAAAAATGAGCGAAAAAACTGACAAGTTGATCAAGTGCCCAAACTGCGGTAGTAATGAACTAAGTTCTGTTTTTAAAAATATAAACATAACAAAGCCTAAAAGTTCGTCATCTTCCGACTGCCCAAATGTTCATAAATGCGGCGGATGCTGCCATCATTAACAATTATAGCAGCGGAAATTGCATAATTTGATGCAACTGCCGCTGCCAAAATATTAACTATTTATAGGCTTGACCGGGCAATTCACTTATAATACCTAAAAAGTATTGTCTCACATACCCAAAGTCAATAGAATTTACCTCACCATTGTCGTCTATGTCTGCAGCGTTCATACCCCTTTGTGCAGGAAAATCTTCAATCTTTCCAAGCAAGAATTTTCTCATATATCCAAAATCGATAGAATTCAATGCTCCATCGCCATCAACATCTCCTGACAAAATTCCGTCCCCGGATATTCCACCCAACGGAACTTTATGATCAAGACCTTTTCCCCACAGTGCTCCCTTAACTATTTCATACTTATCCTCATCTACAGTCTTCCAATCTTCAAGCATCAGCCCTCCGGTATCAGCCGAGTTTGGATTGAAACTCCAGAATGTATGGTTTACTTTGTTTTCGCCCAGAAATTCACCAAGATAAGTTAGCCAGGCTTTATTATTTTCTTTTACAAGCTTTCCTCCCCATTCGCCTATCAGCACAGGTGCAATATCCTGTTCCATAATATAAAACCAGTTCGGCTGCCAGCATTCCTTATAAAGGGTTTCCTTTGTAAATGTTTTCTTAAACCATGGCTGCACATAAATATCCGGACCATAATCATGTGCTGAATATATAAGCTTGTTTGGAACAGATAATTCAACCGGGTCTTTGGCAACGCCTCTTAAATTACCTCCCCACCAGTTGCAGTAAGTTGTAAATTCTCCACATGTCGTGTAATCATAACCTTCCATCGGGTAGGCCTCTACACCTTCTACCACAATCAGAAGGTTTGGATTTATTGCTTGTATCGCATTTCCTATAACTTCAGCTGCATGTTTCCAGTTGTTTGGATCTTCGGAACTGTCCCATTTTGCTATTTCCGAACCGGAATATTTACCATGAGGCTCATTCTTAAGGTCTACCGCTATAACGGTGTCATCGTCCTTATATCTGGTTACAATCCACTCCCAGGCCTCAACAAACTGATCCATTGAAACAACTTTGTCATACCACAAATTATTCTGGTATGAATCTTTGGCAGCACCGTGCATATCAAGCATTACCTTCATGCCCGTCCCTTTTAAGGTTTTTATTGTATAGTCTAGGATTTGTAAACTATTCATCCCGTCAATGGTAGGAGTTTCAAGAGTACTTACAAAAGCAGTATTTACAATATCTCCTTTTTTCCAGTCCAAAATCAATTCAGCACTAATTGGAATACGAAGGAGATTGAAACCTCGTTTAGCCATTAAGTACAAAGAATCTTCAAGATTACATTTATTCAGTCCGTAAAAACCATTTGCTCCGTCAGTTTCAAACCCAAACCAGTTGATACCAGTCAGGTAAACCTGTTTGCCTTCCTTATCTAAAATTTTGCTCCCCTCTACATGCAGCCAGTCATCTCCACTTGGCGGTGGTGCCGGTGGTTCAGGCGGCGGTGGAGCTTCTATTCCCCATACAAGGTTATCCTTATAGTAGAGCGTCATTTTGTCATAGTCGGCGTACTCTGTTATTTCCGGGCTGTAAGAATAGTCATTGGTCTGTTCATAATAACCATTTGTAACCTTTTTCAGTACCAGCTGCATCACGCCGCTGTTGCCTCCCGGTGCAATATTTCCTGCACCTGTTGTAAAACCAATTTCAGCATATCCTAATTCCGGATAAAATTTTGCGTTAATGTTTGTCGCACCAATTGCAGTATAAAAACACATAAGCGCTTCATCAGCTATACCTTCCTTTGTGTAATAATACCGTACTTTCAGGTCTGACATAGCGACGCTTTCTTCACTGTTATTACATATTTTTATGTACGGGCGCATACTCTGGTATCTGTCGGCAAGCGAGCCACATGTATATTGTATGGTAAGCCCGGATGTTGCAGCAGCTTCATCGGCATTAACAGGAACAGTAACTAATGATGTAAGCAAAGTCATAATTGCCGTTAATGCCAATATTCTCAACTTTTTACAATGCATTTGCTTCATTACGATAAAACCCCCTTTATAGATAAAAAATACCCGGCGATTTTAACATTACTTATTTCAGAAATTTTATTTGAATATTACAGTCTATTGGAGTAAAGCGAAGAGATTAACCTCAGTTTCGTCGATGGGTACGAAATCTTATAGAAACGTGCAATGTCAAAAGCACTAGCAGCTAATTAACAAACCCTATAAAATTATTAATTAGCAATTAATAGCAAGATGTGTGTGTTTCCCCATAATCAGTTTTAATAATAATGTTTGAAAACACTATACTAAGAAGCAGTATAGATTAAAACTGTCAAATATCCTCCCCCTCTGCAAATTTATAGTATATAAATATAAAACTAACTTTCTCTATGTAATTATATTATAACTTATTTTTGTTCCTTTGTATCTTCGTTTGAGAAAAATATAAGAAAAGTTTGCTGGCACATAACTGAAAAACCTTACTTCTATATTTCCTTGTCAAATTCAACAAGTACTGCTCTGACTGGCGAACCTTCTGCCCCTTCAATTTTTAATGGTACACACGACAGAAAATATTCACCTTCCGGCACATCATCAAGGCGTAACCCTTCAATTATTCCAATTCCTTTTTTCAGCAACAACTTGTGAGTAACAGCATTCCCAGCATAATAGTCTTCAACTGATAGATAGTCAATTCCTACCGTTGCTACATCTTTATCAACCAGCCAACTTGCTGCCGATTCATCAAGGTATACGAATCCCGTATTAAAACTACCAGTCATGTCTAAAGAACTATTACTTGTTTTGAATAAGACTATATCCCCACTTTGTATATCAAGGCCTGATAAATCTGAAGCTTTAATGCATTTTTCCGTGGAAATATAAAAAACCTTTGCAAATCCGATAAACTTATCCAGGTTTGCAGAAGATACATCCACCCCTCCAGCAATAAAATGAAGCGGAGCATCTATATGAGTTGAAGTGTGTATACCAATATGCAAGGTAGACAAATTACACGAGTCCCCATCTTCAATCTTTTGTATTCTGTTCAGGGTAACCCCTTCATCTCCAGGCCATATTGTCGTCTTATCATTAATAACACCCGAAATATCAAGTATTCTTTTTATTCTCATCTGCGTTTCTCCCAATACTTCAATATTATCTTAACCAATTGATATTTGAATATCCTAAATCAAAAATAATCAACCGGAAGTAAGATTTCTCATAGAATAATCTTGCTTCCGGTTATTTTTATAATAGGTGACAATTTTATTTTTTAAGTGACCCTAAAATACCACGAATCAAAGTTTTGCCAAGTTCCCTTCCGATTGATGAAACTGCCGAACCGGCTGCTTTTTCAAATAGCGATTTTCCGGTTGAAGTCCTTCTTGTTGAAGTTCTCCTTGTTGAAGTCGTCCTCCTAGCTGAATAATCACTGCCGGTAACACGCCTTGCCGAGTTGTATTGTTGTTCGGGCTGTTTTTGCGCTTTCTGATCCTCCTGGGTATCGTATTGCTCTTGCTTTTCTTCTGCCTGGAGCACTTCATAGGCTGATTCATTATCAACTGCCCTGTCATACTTCCCTGCCATAGGCGAAGTTGAAACTATCTGCTTTCTTACTGCTTCATCAATAGTACCAAACTGGCTTTGCGGCGGCAATATAAATGCACGTTCCACAACACTCGGGCTTCCGTTCTCATCCAAACATGAAATTAACGCTTCACCGGTAGCAAGCTCTGAAATAGCTTTTTCAACATCAAACTTAGGGTTTGCTCTAAATGTCTGTGCTGCTGTTTTAACATACTTTTGATCAGAAGGTGTAAAGGCACGAAGTGCATGCTGAATACGGTTTCCCAACTGCCCAAGTACCTCATCTGGTAAATCCGATGGATTCTGCGTAACAAAATAAACACCGACACCTTTGGAACGGATTAATCTCACCACCTGCTCTATATTTTGCAATAAAACCTTTGGTGCATCCTTAAATAGCAAATGCGCCTCGTCAAAGAAAAATACCATTTTCGGTTTATCCATATCACCAACCTCTGGGAGACTTTCAAACAATTCCGAAAGCAGCCACAAAAGGAAAGTGGAATAAAGCGCAGGTGACTGGTACAACTTTACGCTATGTAATATATTGATATATCCGCGTCCTTCAGATGTTGTCTGCATCCAATCGGCAACTTCCAGTTCCGGTTCTCCGAAAAAGAGGTTTCCGCCCTGATCTTCCAATGAGATCAAATTTCTTAAGATTGCACCTACACTCTGGGTAGAAATAGTTCCATACTCCAAAGTAAATTCCTTCGCATGTTCACCAACGTATTGTATCATCGCCCGCAGGTCTTTTAAATCAATTAACAGTAATCCCCTGTCATCCGCTACGCGGAATACTATACTCAGTACACCGGCCTGTGTATCGTTCAGTCCCAGAAGCCTCGCCAAAAGCATTGCTCCCATTTCAGAAACAGTAGTACGTACCGGATGCCCACCTTCACCGAATATGTCCCAAAAACGTACCGGATAAGAACTGTATTTAAACCCTTCAACACCAAGCGTTGCAACTCTCTCTTGTACTTTTGGGTTTTCACTTCCTTGCACAGCAAGCCCTGCAAGATCACCTTTTATGTCAGCAAGAAAAACAGGAACACCGCAATCACTAAACGACTCAGCCAACACCTTCAAAGTCACAGTTTTGCCAGTACCGGTTGCTCCGGCAATAAGTCCGTGCCGGTTAGCCTTATTGGGCAAAAGGTAAACAGGAACTTCTCCTTTTGCAACCCATATTTTATTATCACAGTACATTTTCATCTCTCCTTACACTATCAAATTAAGCATTCGGTTAATTTGATCCAGATATACACAATTCACAATAATTATACCATATACTTCGGCATTTCTTAATTTTTCCTCAAATGTTTTTACAAAAATACCCCTATAGCACTTTTGACTATAGAGGTTTATTTAAAAAGAAGGCCTTCTTTGACACTATTTAAACTTTTCGATATTAATATCTCCATTTCCATTACTTACTTTGAATTTAATCTTATCATCTGTAAGTGTGCCTTTCATTGTTTCTTTATTTACATCCTCATTTACCGCAATACCGAAATCGCTTGCAACACTTCCAAATTGAGTACTGGCATCAATATTTCCATTTTGTGAACCTGATACTTTTAAGTAGATATCTCCGAATTTATTTTCTATATTGACATCCTTTTCAATAATCTTTTCTGTTTCAAGTGAAATATTTCCGTTACTTCCGCTCAAAGTTATACTTTTATTAGCATTTAATACTTTTATATCTCCAAATTTATTAGTAACCTTTACATCCTCACCAACACCTGTTATTTCAACAGCCCCATTGCCTCCTTCAACATCAATACTGCCTGAAACTTGCGAGAATATCACATCTCCAAAATTGTTTATAACAGTAAGCTTACTACCAATTCGGCTGCCTCGGATTTCACCGTTAGTATTTGATACTGTAGCAGCACCCTTTATATCGTTGATTTCTATATCTCCAAAAGAATTGTTCACTTTCAAAGTTCCGCCTATGGATTTTACTGTTATATCTCCATTATTATTGCGCACATTTCCGGAAAGAGCAATATCTTTCAATGCTACATCTCCAAACTTATTATCCACCTCAACATTTACAGTATCCGGCACCTTGATTAAATAGTCGATCCTTATATATCCGATTGTTCCTTTGTTGGAATACTGATCCGCCTTGGAACTTATTCTTATATCCTTTTTATCAATAATTTCAACAAGTGACTGTGCAATTTTCCCGGCATATGCCTCATCACTGTTATTTATAGTTATATTTGCCTCAACATCTATCTTCTTACCTTCGCCTTTAACTACCTCAACGTCACCGTTGGCATTACTTACAACCAAATTGCTGCTGTTTGCATCCACCGATAAGTTCTTCTTAAATTTTGACTCATATTTATGGTTATCAAACATCGAGTTAATTGACAGGCTGCCATGGCCACTTGATATTAAGCTGGTTACTGCATAAGTCCCGATGCTTGCCATCATTATTATAGAAATAATAATGATGCTGAATATATCAAATTTAACTTTAGGCTCTTCCTGCTTTGAAAGAAAAATATATACTAAAACTTCAATTCCTAATATTATAAGTACAACAGGCCACCACTTAACAATGTGCTCGATCACTGATATTCCGGAAATCTGCGAAACCCACATAATAATTCCGAGAGCTATCAGTATTAGCCCCATTGACAAAGTGCCTACTCTCCACTGTCTCATCCGTTTTCATCCCCCTCCTCAAAAACTTCATTGCTCTTACTTCCCATAAGCAGCTTAACCCCTCCAGCTATAAAGGCTATAGAAAGCAAAACTATATTAGTATACTCTCTTATCCGAAGGCTGATTACCTTCTCAAGCTCAGGCAAAACAATCCTTTCAAACAGAAGGAAACAGCCAATTGCTATCAAACCATAAGCAAGAAATTTATTCACGTTTTTGATAAACGGCTTTTCTGTTCTAAACCATGAAACAAATAGCACATCACCATCATCCTGATTTTCATTTCCTGCAGCTTTGTTCATTGCATCGAACAATCCAAAGAACCATATTATAGGTATCAACGCCATAAATATGCTGATGTTTATCCAATCTGTAATAAAGAAGCTGAAAAAGAATATGGACATAAGTTGAATACCTTGCCTTTGCAGGCCTAAGAACATGTGCCCTGCACCTGGAATTATAGACAAAACCATCGCTATTATCTTCCTGTTTTGTTCTTCAAGCTGTTTAAGTAAAAGCGCCTTCTTCTCCTCATCATTGCTTAGGGCAATGGCGTTGACCTTGTCTGTCAAAGTCATACTGTCAACTAATGATGCTATCCATACAATTGGTATAAAAGCAGCAGGAATAACCATTGCATTACCATTAAATATACCCATGCTGGATAGTCCGATGACCAATAAAATTGCAGCCATCTCAGCAAGCATGAATATTCCTCCCCTGGTATTGAAACCAAGGTAAATATGTCCAAGTCCCGGAATGGGAGACAAAATAAATGTAGCAAACTTACTTTTAGTTCTCATAAATTATATACACTCCTTTTTAATTATTAGGCTATAAACAAACTTCCTTCCAAATACACCTACGCATCTACCTTCCAGGCTTTAGCTCTGAAATCACCTTTGATGTATCATTTGCAAGTCTTTCAGTCCAACCGGTTGATACTGCCTTTTCAATGCTTACAGGTGTTTGAGCAATAGATGTGGTCATATCTGAGAATCCACCAAACAGGGAATCGAACACACCATTGAGAGAAAACATTAAGGTTATGCATGCAGCAGCAACGTAATATATCAATACTTCCGGGGCAACCCTCTTTCTTTTCACAGCCTTATGCTGCTTAACATCCCGGTTTATCAGCTTCATTACATTATCTGTAAACTCTAAAGATACTTGATTGCTTTCATCCGTCATATGGAAGCCTTCAATAATTTGAATATACCTTTCGTTGCACTCATCACAATTCAGAAGGTGTTCTTCTATTTCTGCCTCTTGAACTTCATCAACACATGCCTTGCTGTAGAGAAGCAGTTCTTCTTCGCTATAGTGGTTCATATTTTTCAACCTCCTCCCATTGCTTCCTTATCGCTTGTTTTGCTCTATAAAGTCTGGACTCTACGGTCTTAATGCTTATGCCATCTTCCTTGGATATTTCATTATAGGACTTTGACTGGATATAAAACTTTACCAATACTGTGCTGTATATTTCAGGAAGTTTATTACACAGCTCCAACACTCTTTTTGCATTTTCCTTTTTTATAAGCTGTTCGTGAATGCTGTTATCATCAGTGCTTATCTCAGAAATATCTTCAAGATAAACTAACTTCCCCTCATTTTCCAGCTTCATTTTCCTTTTCCAGTCAATTGCCTTATTGGTTGCAATCTTTCCAATCCATGACTTAAAACCTTTATTTTCGTACCGGGATAGAGAGCGATATACCTGTATAAAAGTTTCCTGTGCTAAATTTTCTGCTTCCTGCCTGTGCCCTGTTATATTGAAACAAATCACATATACCAGTCCTTGATACTTTTCGACTATGCTCCTGAAAGAATCGCTATCGCCCTTAAGAGCTCGCTTTACCAGCAGTTCATCTGCGTCCATCGCTCCCCTCCTTTCCCATTCATTAATATAGACGATAAAAATCCGATAACCCCTGCAAAATTTTTTCTATTATAAAAAATTTTTATTCACAAACCAATAATTTAAATATTATAATATAATTGAATTACTCATTGGACACAGATTTTGTCTGATAAAGGAGGGGGATTGTCATAGAAATACTTTTTTTGATTTTTGTATTAGCATTTTTATTTTTTGTTTTATATCATGTTGTAAGAGCAGCAATTGATGATACAGAAATGGCAAAAGACATTAAATTTATCAGAAATGCTTTGGACAATAACTTTGCAAGTTCAAATAATGAAGAAGAAGAGCTTGAACTCGAAGATAATTTTCAACTACTCAATGTTGCATATGATATTTGTCCTGCCTGCAAAGAAAAGATTTCACCCCAGGACGTTGAATGTCCCCATTGCCGCATTACATTAAGCAACAACAAAGACATATAAAATCATTAAAATACAAAAACAAGGAGTTATATTTATTCTCTCCTTGTTTCTTAATTGCACCTTATTTAAGTGTTTTGCTATTCCAATATTTCTTCTTCAATCTGTTCATCTTGCAGATAAAATGTCGTCTGATCCTTACCTTCAGTAGTTTTCGAAGTTTCAACATCTCCACCATCTATAGATTCTGATGTAGTTTTATCTCCGCCCTCAATAACTTCCGAAGTATTTACACCCTCATCCTCTTGAAATACATCAACTTCACTTCCGCTGTTTTCTTCATTTATAGTGTCCTTGCTATCTTTATCACTGCTTTTAGTTTTATCCCCACTTTTCTGTTCTTCCTCAGCTTTGCCCTTTGAACTGCCATTATCTATCGTACCTGAAGGTGCCACTTCCTTGCTGATAAGTGGAGCACTTCTTGGAAATGCACTGTCAAACTTAAAATTGCCTTTAAATTCCTTTGCAGTTTTGCCATCAATCTTAAACTTAACTTTACTAATCTCCTTAAGTTCAGTTAGAGAATTAACAATAGAGTAAATTGTAAGCTGTTCTGCAGCCTTTCCTCCCGGATGCTTTTCTTTAAACTCTTTCGACAAATCAACGGTAGCTACCTCACCGTCTATTTTTACAGTAGAACGCAGCTTTGTTTCAGCAGGAATTGTAGCTTTTAGTCCTGAACTCTTTGGTCCACTTATTAACTCTTTTACAATTAGCGAAGCAATTTCATTAACAGTTTTCTTTGCCTCACTTACAGGTATATATCGTACTTCAAGCTTAAGTTTAGTACCTTCCTCATTTGCAAAGTACAGGTAAATCGGCACTTTATTTGCGATCTGCTGGGCCTCAGCTTCGCTTAGGGCTATGCTGCTGACAGGACTAACCTCGTCATTAAACCCTAACTTTTGTAGCGCAGAACAACCTGCAAGCATTGATATTATCATAATGCATGTAAGAATAATACAGAACTGCCTTTGCATTAACCGGCCACCTCACAATAAATTCTTTATACGATATTTTTATGCCGATAATACTTGCAGTATTCTATTTTGCAGTAAAATTTCGTACTTCCCTTGCTTGTTTAAAGCTCTCTTAGGAAAGCTATCCCTTAATAAGTTGAGTCCACAAGTGTAGAACCAGTACCTTCTCCTACTATTTCAACTGTTGAACTTGTACCAAGTCTGGTGCAACCAGCCTTCGCAAATACTGCAGCCTGTTCAAAGTTTTTTATTCCGCCAGATGCTTTTAGCCCTACTCTATCACTCACACAATTTTTCATTATGCTGATATCATTTAGGTCTGCACCTCTTCCATTAAACCCTGTTGAGGTCTTTACAAAGTCAGCACCACACTTATCTGAAATCTTACTGGCTACAGCCTTCAATTCATCAGTCAATAGTGCTGTTTCCAATATAACCTTAACAATTACACCTTTAGAATGTGCTACATTAACTACACTCCTGATATCATTTTCTACATAGTCAAATTCTCCTGAAAGAAGTTTTCCTATGTTTATAACCATATCCAACTCACTTGCCCCATTTTCGATGGCTTCCTGGGCCTCTGCCACCTTGCACATTGTAGTAGTAGAACCGTGTGGAAACCCTATAACCGTACTAACTTTAACCTTAGAGTCCTTCAACAACTTGTCTGCAAGAATCACGTGACTCGGCTTTACACAAACCGATGCAACACCATACTTCAAAGCAATTGCACATTCCCTCTCAAGGTCACTGTCTGTAGCGTCAGGTTTTAAAACCGCATGGTCAATCAATGATGCTATAGTCTTTTTATCCAAAGCTTATCTTCCTTTCCGGTAAATAAAGTGATTAATACCTTACTAAGTTATCTAACACCTCTTGGTGATATAAAAACAGAACTTCCACTATTTTCTTTTGCTCAAGTGTTGTCTGGTTCAAGTAGTCACGCAAAAAAAGTGGAAGTAATCCTTAACGATTATTTATTTTTTAATCAAAACTCTGACTATCTCTCTAACTTCTTCATCTACAACACTATAGCAAATCTCAAGCCCACTTCTGGTTCCTTCAATAATTCCGGCGGATTTAAGCTTCGCCAGATGTTGAGATACTGTAGATTGGGGAAGTCCCAAGCACTCCTGTATTGTGGTCACATTGCATTTGTTATCTATCAATCCCTTGACAATACACAATCGCTGTGGATGTGCCAGAGCTTTTAATTTTTCAGCCTTCAATTCATAGATCTTCAAATCTTCCATGGCATAACTTCCCTCCGCATCAATATCTATGGAATGCGTGAAATATTGCTACTTCCGCTCTTATATCCCGGTCCTTTAAATGAATAGGCTCATATCCGATTCTTCTGCCGATCCAAGAAAGGTCGCAACTCCTCCGATTTTTACACCATCAATAAGTTCTTCCTTCTTTATTCCCATAACATCCATGGACATATTACATGCAACAAGGTTTACGCCATTGGCTACCGCCAATTCTATAAGTTCTTCCAAAGATGATACATTCTTGTCTTTCATTATGTGCCTTATCATCTTAGCTCCCATACCTCCCATATTCATCTTGGAAAGTGTAAGTTTCTTTGACCCTCTAGGCATCATAAATCCAAACATTTTGGCAAATAAATCTTTTTTCACACTTACTTTATCATGCTTCCTCAAAATATTCAATCCCCAGAAGGTAAAGAACATTGTGACCTTTCTGCCCATCGAAGCCGCTCCATTAGCTATGATAAAAGATGCTATTGCCTTATCGAGGTCATTACTGAATACTACCATAGTCTTATCATTTTTTCTTTCAACGGCTGCAGTACTTTCCTTTTCTTTTTCCTTCTTGATATAGGCGTTAAAGGCTGAATTTTCAAAACCAAAACTTAAAAGTTTGTTACCGGTTCTCTCACACCACGACTTAACATCTTCACCAAATGCAGGATCCGTTGCTTTGATATGCAATACCTCTCCATAATTCATAGATTTAATGCTATTGCTTATCTGCATTATAGGACCTGGACATTGTAGACCGCAAGCATCAACCTGAACGTCTGCATCAGCTTTACAATCACTTCCACAGCAATCAGCAGGTTTGATCTCATCAGCCTTTGTTATCTTGTCATACTCGTATATATCCTCATTTGACTGTTTTTGAACAGCGAGCTGATATGTTTTATAGCCTCCGCTCAAATTTCTGACTCTAAAGCCTTTTTGTTTCAAGATCCTATAAGCCACATATCCTCTTAAACCAACCTGACAGAAGATGAGTATTTCCTTATCCTTAGGCAATTCATTCAGGCGGGTTCTCAAATCATCCACCGGAATATTGACAGCACCTTCAATAGTTCCAAGGCTAAATTCCATTTCAGATCTCACGTCAACAAGCAATGCCTTTGAACTGTCTAATGAGCTTACTTCATCCCAATGGAATATCTCGCTGTCCCCTTTTAATATGTTTGAAGCTGTAAAACCTGCGATATTTACAGGATCTTTTGCAGAAGAATATGGTGGTGCATAAGCAAGTTCCAATTTCTCCAGATCATAAACTGTCATACCTGCTCGAATCGCCGTTGCTATAACATCAATTCTCTTATCAACGCCTTCATAGCCTATTATTTGTGCGCCTAATACCTTGCCGTTTTTCTTGTCAAAAACAAGTTTGATTGACATAGGTATGGCTCCTGGATAATATCCTGCATGAGAAGCCGAATGAGTAAATGACTTTTCATATTCCATATTGTTTCTTTGCAAAATCTTCTCATTATTGCCTGTTAGCGCAACCGTAATATCAAACACTTTTACAATCGAGGTTCCCTGAGTTCCCTCATATTTTTCCTCAATTCCGCAGATATTGTTGGCAGCAATTCTTCCCTGCTTGTTTGCAGGCCCCGCAAGTGGAATAAGTGCAGGACTACCGCTTATATAATCCTTTACCTCTATAGCATCACCAACAGCATAAATATCAGGGTTTGAAGTAAGCATATTTTCGTCAACTAAAATTCCGCCTGTTTTACCTAGTTTAAGTCCTGCCTCTACCGCAAGTTTTGATTCCGGTTTGACCCCTATTCCCATTATTACCATATCAGCCTTAAGAGACCTTCCACTGCTCAGTTCTACAACCGTACCTGTATTTGTATGAGTTAGAGCTTTAACACCATCCTTAAGATATAGCTCTACATCTTTTGTCTTCATGTGTTGATGAACAATAGCAGCCATATCGTAGTCAAGAGGCCCAATTACATGGTCTGCAAGTTCGACAACTGTTACCTTAACACCCCTTGCATGTAAATTTTCTGCAACTTCAAGACCGATAAACCCTGCTCCTACCACAACAGCTCTTTTCGGCTTCATCAAATCAACATAATCCTTTATCCTATAAGTGTCTGGAATATTTCTTAGAGTAAATACTCTCGTTGAATCAATACCCGGAAGAGGCGGCTTAACCGGCTCTGCTCCCGGAGACAGTATCAATTTATCATAGGTCTCTGTATAAATCTTATCCTCTGCACGGTTGTATACTTCAACAGTTTTTTTATCCGGTATTACCTTGGTAACTTCACTATTAATCCTTACATCTATATTGAACCTTTCCTTCATCTTTTCCGGTGTTTGAACAACAAGTTTATCCTTTTCCCTGATTACCTCACCTATATAATAAGGAAGCCCACAGTTGGCAAATGAAATGAATTCGCCCTTCTCAAAAAGTATGATTTCAGCATCTTCATTTAACCTTCTCAAACGTGCAGCAGCGCTGGCACCTCCTGCTACTCCTCCAACAATAACTACTTTAAATGACATATTGTTACCCCCTTTGCATACTATAAATCGTTCTATTGTTATATCCTTATATTATAATTTTACGATATACTTTTCCATTTGTCAATCCTTTAACAAACTTTTGGTGTATTTTTTGTAATCCAAAGCTATAAGTTACCCGATATATATATAATAGAAGGGGATGAGTATTTATGAATAATAAAAAACTGTTGGGCGACTTGTTGGTAGAAGTAGGTCTTTTGGGACCTGATGACCTTAAGGCTGCTCTTGATATCCAGAAAAGAACAGGAAAAAAACTCGGAGATATACTTGTCCAAGAAAAGTTTGTTACCCAGGATGATATTATACAGGTTTTAGAATTTCAGCTTGGTATACCCCACGTAAAGCTGGAGAAGTATAATATTGAGCCCTCAGCTTATCTTCAGATTCCGGAACATCTTGCAAGGAGGCATGCCTCAATACCTATCTCCAGCAAAAATGGAGTTTTGACTGTTGCTATGAGCGACCCTTTAAATATCATAGCCATTGATGATATAAAACTATTTTCAGGAATGGAAATTCAACCTGTTATAAGTATAAACTCTGACATTATGTCTGCTATTGACAGATGTTATACAACACAACAGGCAATGAATGCTGTTGAGGAGTTTAAAAAAGGACAGGCAGTGCAAAAAACTTCTCAGAATTCAAGAGACTTAAAAGACTTAAACAACATTACAGACGTAGATGGTGAAAATGTCAGTAATTCACCTGTGGTAAAGCTGGCAAATTCAATAATTGAGCAAGGTGTACGAGAAAAGGTAAGTGATATACATATCGAACCCTTTGAGAATGATATAAGAATAAGATATAGAAAAGATGGACATCTTTATGAAGCAATGAGAGCCGAAATAGGAATTCTCCCCGCTCTTAGTACGAGAATAAAAATTATCAGCGGTCTTAATATAACTGAGAAGCGGCTTCCACAGGACGGTCGAATAACCCTTCAAATTGATGGAAGAGAGGTCGACCTTAGAGTGGCTGTTTCCCCTACCATATTTGGAGAACAAATTGTAATAAGAATTGCAGACCAAAATGCTTTTATACTCCCAAAAGAAAAACTTGGATTTTCTGAAGAGGATAAAAACAAATTCAGCAAAATGCTTTTAAATCCTCATGGAATTATTTTGGTAACAGGTCCAACAGGAAGTGGTAAAACCACAACCCTATACAGTGCCTTAAACGAAATAAACAAACCCAGCATAAAAATAATAACAATTGAAGATCCTGTTGAATCAACAATTTCAGGGGTTAACCATATACAGGCAAACGTCAAGGCCGGTCTTACCTTTGCAGTTGGACTGCGTTCAATATTAAGGTTAGATCCGGACGTTATAATGATTGGAGAGATAAGAGACAGTGAAACGGCAGAAATCGCTGTAAGAGCAGCAATTACAGGTCACCTTGTTTTGAGTACCCTTCATACCAATGATGCTCCAAGTACCATTATAAGGTTGATAGATATGGGTATACAGCCTTTCTTAGTTGCATCATCTGTAGTAGGAGTAATATCGCAGAGACTTATAAAACAAATATGTCCCAACTGTACTACAGATTACCCTGCCAATAAGGATGAACTTGAAATTTTAGGAATGGAACCCAACCAAAACGTAAAACTGTACAGAGGCAGAGGCTGCGCAATGTGCGGGGGATCTGGCTACAGAGGTAGATTGGGAGTCTACGAAATAATGGTAATGACCTCCCATCACAAGGAGGCTATATCTAAAAACTGCACCGAAGGAGAACTAAGGCAGATTTCAGTTGAACACGGAATGAAAACCCTCAGAGATAATGCCAAGAAATTTGTTTTATCAGGAAAAACAACCCTTGAAGAAATGATTAGAATTTCTTACTCTAACGATTAGGAATATTGAAATGAAAATAACTAATAGAAACAGGGATGATGCAGAATGATCAAACTGGAAATATTCCAACTACTCGAAGGCATGATAACAGCAGAACCCATAAAATGCCCAAATACGGGAAGCATATTGCTAAATAGCGGTTCAAAGCTAACAACAGCAATAATTGAATCTCTTAAATCACGTAAAATTCAAATAGTCTCTATTACAGATCAATATACGTTATTTGTCGATCCTGTTGATACTATGACAAAAGAACTTGGAAGACTCCTTGAAGATGGGATATTAAAAATGGCTCCAGATATACCTGAAGCAAATAAATCAGATAAGATGGTAAGTGTATCAAAGTTGGCCAGAAAAATAGCAAAGAGAATTATTGAGAACAGAAATATTGTACAGTATTGTGTTGTAATGAAACTTTTAGATGATTGTTTTCTTTTTAAACATGCAGTAAACACATGTATTATTTCCCTTCTCGTTGCAGGCGCCATGGATATGGTTGAAGCAACTGTTGAACAGGTCGGGACAGGAGCCCTCTTGCATGACATAGGACTTTGTGAAATGCCTTTGGTTATAAACACCAAGCAGCGAAATAGTCAGCAGGAATCTCTATGGCGTGAGCACCCCACATATGGCTATTATTTTGCTAAGGAAATCGGTCTATCCGAAGAGGTTGCAGAAATTATTCTCAATCACCATGAAAATTGGAGCGGAAATGGCTATCCAAAAGGTCTATCTTCTCAAGACATTCCTATAGGAGCACGAATTGTATCAATATGCGAAAATTACGATCGTTTGCTTTATCATGAAGGCTATCCCCATTATAAGGCACTCGAATATCTTCTTGATGAACGAAATAAAATTTTTGACGGACACATAGTCCAAGTCTTTACGAATAGTCTGGCTGTATACCCATTAGGATCTATGGTACGTCTTTCAACCGGCGAGGTTGGAGTTGTTGTAAATGTCCGTAAAAATCTTGGCCCCCGCCCTGTTGTAAGAATCTACTATAACAGAGTAAATAGGCCTCTGACAACTCCGTATGACTTAGATTTGGATATAAAAAGGAATATATTAATCGATAAAGTCCTATAGTTTACAATAAAACTATCAGATCTTTAACTCCTCTCGATTTTAAAGTTGGTTAAGAAAGCTTATATTCAGGCATAGTGGGAGCATCCTTCTTCAGGGTGCTCCCACTGCCACATCCAGAGCTCCTAGACCATAAATTGAAAAATAATCAAAAATTATATTTCACCCCCTACTTAAAATAATGGTATTTTACGAAATCTATAATGTAAGAATGCCTTCATGCGTTCTTACATACACTTTTATCAACAAATGAGATTTCTTGGTACATCATTTAAATTTAAATGGAAGGAGGATTTATAGGAGCCACTTATATAAATTTAACTTTATAATGATGTACATTAGAATTTTATTAATTTTTATTAGGAGGAGAGTTATTGTGAACAAAAAAGTACTTGCGTTTTTATTGAGTTTTCAATTAGTTTCAAGCTCAGCATTAGTCAGTGTTCTTCCTGTTAGTGCTGCTCAAGCTTCTGTTGATGTTAGCATTGATACTGAAATGGAAAGAACTTCAATTAGCCCTTATATTTATGGTGTAAACCAGGATCTTACGGGCCAAACAATTACAGCTAGAAGATTTGGCGGCAATAGAACAACAGCATACAACTGGGAAAACAATGCTTCAAATGCAGGAAGTGACTGGATACATTCAAGCGACAACTACATTCCGGAGTATTATGGTATACCTAAGGCTGATTCAGATAAACCAGGTGAAGTAGCATCAGTTTTCCATGATCAATCTTTAGCCCAAAATGTGCCTTATACATTAATGACACTTCAAGCAGCAGGTTATGTTTCAGCAGATAAGGACGGAGAAGTAAAGGAAGCAGATAAAGCACCATCAGCAAGATGGAAGGAAGTAAAATTTGCAAAAAATGCGCCATTCTCGCTTACCCCCGACGTAACTGATGATTATGTTTATATGGATGAATATGTTAACTTTTTAGTAGATAAATATGGCAGTTCTTCAACAGCAACAGGAATAAAAGGGTATTCTGTAGATAATGAACCCGCTTTATGGGCTCATACTCATGCAAGAATTCACCCGGATCCCGTTGGATGTGCTGAATTAATCGATAGAACTTCAGAGCTTTCTAAAGCAGTTAAAAATGTGGACCCGACTGCTGAAATATTTGGACCTGCATTATATGGTTTTGGTGCTTATCTTACATTACAGAGTGCGCCAGACTGGGTTGGCGGATTAAAAGATAGCTACAATTGGTTTGTTGATTACTATCTCGAACAAATGAAGGCAAAATCCGATGAAGAAGGAAAGAGATTGCTGGATGTATTTGATGTTCACTACTATTCTGAGGCAAGAGGTGGCGGCAGCAGGGTTAATTTTGGCGAAGACATTACCAACACTGCTTGTAACAAAGCTCGTCTTCAAGCTCCAAGAACTTTGTGGCAGGAATCGTTTAAGGAAGACAGCTGGATAGGTAATGAGACCAGTTTTGATAAATTCCGTCCGATTATTCCAAAGATTCAGGAATCTATAGATAAATATTATCCAGGAACAAAACTTGCTATAACTGAGTACGATTTTGGTGGAGGAAACCATATTACAGGTGGAATAGCTGAAGCTGATACGTTAGGTATATTTGGTAAGTATGGAGTGTACTTATCTACATACTGGGGTAGCGGTGACAAAGATTATATTGTTTCCGGTATGAACCTCTATACAAACTATGATGGTAAAGGTTCAAAATATGGTGATACAAACGTTAAATGTGCCGTATCAAACGATGAAGTTGCTTCCGCATATTCCTCAATAGTTGGAACCGATGACGGAAAGCTACACATTATTTTACTTAATAAGAACTATGACACTAGCACAACTTTCAATCTTTCAATCAACAGCAGTACGCAATATAAATCAGGTACTGCATGGGGTTTTGACAGGGTTAGTTCCGATATTACCGAAAAACAGGCCATAACAGAAATCACTGACAATAAATTTACTTATACTCTTCCTGCATTAAGCGCTTACCATATAGTGCTTGACACTGAGAGTATTATCGATCCTACTATAAAAGTCGGTGATATATATAAAGACGGAAAAGTTAATGCCTTAGATTTTGCTTTTCTTAGAAGATATTTGTTAGGATTTGACAAGACTATTGACAAAGCCGCAGACACAAACGCAGATGGAAAAATAAATTCAATAGATTTTTCAATATTAAGAAGTTATATACTTAGACAAATAAATCAACTTCCATATATTGCCGCAGCAGAAAATAAAGAGCCTATTGCAGAGTTTACTGCTTCAAAATTGGATGCAGTTACTGATGAAGATATAAGTTTTGACGCTTCTACATCTTCTGATCCTGATGGAAATATTTCTTACTATGCATGGGATTTTGGTGATGGAACAGAAGGCAGCGGAATTACAACAAAACATAAATATGCTAAAGCAGGAAAATACACTGCAAAACTGATTGTCTCAGATGATATGGGTGCTAGTAGTACTGCTGTTACCAAAGATATATCAATTACATCAGCTACCGGCGACAATTCTGATTTTGGATTTGAAACTACAACTGAGGGATTTGCAGCATCAGGCGAAAAAGGAACAACCGGAGAGTTATCTGTAACCACAGAAAAAGCTTTTAAAGGTAATGGTTGTCTTAAACTTGATGTAAATGCAGCAGATGGTGGAATGGTACAAATTTATTTAGATGGTGAAAGCATTGAGGCTGGTTCAAAAGTAACCTTTAGGGTTTGGATACCTTCTGATGCACCATTGGCAGAAATCCAGGGTTATGTTATGCCACACAGTCCATCATGGGATGTAGCTAATTGGAATGCAGCTTGGAATTCATATGAATACATGAAAAAAGGTGCCTGGAATGAGATGTCATTAACATTACCAGAAGACACTGATATGTCATTATCACAACAAATGGGTGTACAGTTTAAAACTATTGGTACTGGAGAGTTTTCTGTATATATTGATGCTATTGATTGGTAATTGCGGATTGTACTATCCAACTTAAAATGTTCGCTTTTTTGCATACTTATAAATCATAGTATCTCACTAAACAGACAAAGAAGCTCTACAAGGTTTAAATAATAAAACTTGTAGAGCTTTTTGTTTGAGAAATTTTGTTTGAGAAATTTCCTAAAGCATTTTATCATGTGACTGCAATCCGAGAAGCTTAATTTAATATGCCAAACTACATTTCGTCATATCTCCAGTTAAAGTATTGATTACAAAATGCCAGTTACTTCTACCATAAGCATCAGCATTTGTTTTACCTCCATCACATACAACAGAAGGAAAATTAGCAGATGTTGATAAATACCTAAAATTATAGTCTTGAGGAGGTCCCTTTTCAAATAATTTCTTTCCGTTCAGCGCAAACCCCAATAACCTTTCGTTTTGCTTATTTGAGGTTATAACCAAAACCAGTTCATGTTCAATATAAAATTGAGCACTAACCAAATTGTCACATTGAACATTAACTACTTCATCTTTTGATTGCCAACTAACTGATCCGGTTACTTTATCAACTGTAAAAATTTTATTTCCATCAAACGAGAAGTAATATATCTGATCTTGTGAATAGTTTTTACCCACTTCAACAAATATGTATTTCTTTTGCATCTCCAAACAAGCAAAATACATATTTTCCACATTGACCTTAATATCTTTTCCGTTATTAGACCAGCACACACACTTATTATCTTTGTCCCAAAAGAAATTATCAACCATCCTTTTATCACATCCCTAGTATAATTTTAGACTTAGGAATGCCGAAAATATCTTCGGCTATTCCTTAGTTAATTGAACGCACAGAAACAACCTCTATGTAATCCATTTTATCAACACCTCGATCAAGCAAAAGTTGAATTTGGTTTCCTCCTCCAGGCAAATATTTATCTGCATTCAAGTCGATTTGCGGACCGACAGGACCTGTCGCAACAGGTATTTCCACTCCATCTTTAACCCTATATTCAACCACTTTGCCACAATCAGTCTTCCAGTTTGACTTTACTGCCAGTTGATTTCTAACATAATCAACTCCAGTTATATTATCAGGTGTAGCAAAATTTCCCGGGCTGGTAACAGGTTGAGCATTATCTAATGCCATCTCAAATGTATCTCCCGATTTGAGAGTCGTTTTATTTGGCGTAAACCCTTCAGGCCAAGGTGATTCACCTTTTACCAAAGCAATATAAGAATCGGAAGCATCTGTAGCCGATGCATATTTACCCCCAGCAGCATCAACAAACTCCTTATATGTTTTTGGTGATCCTTCTTTTACGGCCGCTTCAACTGCATCAGCCGCCGCAGATGTATTAATTTTCAGGTTGTCAAAATCAGATGGCTTGATTCCCAAATCATCAAGTTTGTTAATCATGTCAGGAGATATGCCATTATTAATTGCTTTGGCAGCATCGTCTCCATACTTGGTTATAAGCTCGCTTGCCTCTTCTAAGGCTTCATTTCCTCCGCGTTTTGCAATATTCTCCACTACATCATCAGCAACGCCGGTGCCTTTAAGTCCATCTATCAATTCATCAGCATGTTTCAAGCCCTCTTCGCCGTTCATCCTCACTATAGCTTCAGCAACTTCATCTCCATGTTTGGCCTGGAATTCAACGACCTCATCCATTTTGCCCAAAAGTCCCTTAAATAGAGCCTTTATTCCAGGTACAATCTTTTCAATTATCTTAAAGACACCCATAGTTGCCAGATTTAAAAACAGGTCGAGAGCCAAGTCCCTTGCATATTCGTAATTTCCGGTCTGCCAATACATTATGAGGTCGTTCAGTGTCATAAGCACTGAAATTACACTTACAATATACAACGAGAAGTATATTACCATTAATATAGGATTGGTTGCAGCTATGAAAGCCATTGCAATCGTAACCACATCAATTATGGCAAACACTAATGATGCCAGGCCAATAAGTGTAACTAAAACGGTTTCAGCAGTTGAACCTCCTGCCGTTCCTCCGCTTATCATATAACCTGCTGCACCTGTTTCGGGATCTAAAACAATATATCCTGTTCCCTGCCATTTGTAATAATTCATTTCCTCTTGTGGAATAATGACTATTTTGCCGCCGTTAACTGCATTTAAAAAATCTGTCTTAACGGTAGATGATACCTTAATCTCATCCAATTTGTCAATATTGTCCTTAGCTATGCTGTATATCGGAATACCACGTGAATTTGCTTCAGAAATCATCTTAATTGTTGAAACCGACGGCACTTTAAATACCTGTTCGTGTATAACGTGCTCCATTGCCGAACCGATTACTCCGGAGTTCGTCATATATCCGATTTCATTTTCATTATTACCTTCAAGACTTGTAACTCCAAAAACATCATGATCGACATCTATGTAGAATGAACCGCCGTCAATCTCTACAGGAGCACCAAACATATATTTCACTTTAGGCTGATAACCTGTTATTGCCTCACTTACCTGCCGAACAGCACTTACATCCATAACATTTTCTATTATTGAATTTATCCCGTCTAATTGAGCAAAATATGCTTTACCTACACTGTTTAATATTTCACCCATAACTTCATCGGTATAAATACTTTCTTCAGTAGCTGTATCTTGGATCTTTGAAACCTTGTCCTTAATTGATTGCAGTTCATCTACATCAATTTTACCATAATCAAAGGAAATACAATATATACCACCGGCTGTTACTGTATTGGTTACTTTTTCAGCAGTACTTCCTGCATGTCCCATGGATATTGTAAATTCCTGCCTGTTACCGAAACCAACTGCACTACCTTCTGCAACAACTTTCCCATCTACCTTGACCTGAGGCTTTAACTCAATCATGTATGCAGGTGTTTCATATAATCCGCCATAACTTTTAATTATCTTTTTGTCTTCCTCAGTAGCCGGTGCCCATGAAAGTGTTACTCTCTTCCCGTATAATTCGATAGCTTTAAACTCCGCATTAAACTGATTTCTATCAGAAAAATTTAAACTATACGGATCATTACCCCTTATGGAAAAGCCTATCTTTTCGCAATCAGCGTTACTTATCGTATTTGTCTTCGAAAGTGTTGTTAAAACTTTGTTCGGCAAAGAAAGCGGCAGCATTCCAAGTGTCTGGGAAACTATTTTTTTACCTCCCGTCAACTCGGCTGCATCAGCATTTTCTAGTTTATTGTCCTTAACATACTGCTCAATTTTCTCTGTTATACCGTCTAAATATGTACTTACGCTTTCAACATTTACATCAGTAATCGCATCTCCATCGCTGGATTCGCTACCGTCAATTTTAAAGTTCTCAAGAATCTGTTCTTCTGTAAATCCTGTTATTTCCTGTATATTCAATCCTTCTTCATCAGTATACTGCTTAAAACTCGCATCTAAAGGAACCCATATCTTATTTCCTCTTCCAATACCGACTCTGTTATGGCTTGAATACGGCACATAGGCCTCAACCCAAACATGTTCTGTACGTACTGCTACAATTTCACCTGCCGAAACAAGTGATGCCGTCGGATTCCCGAGCATACCCAATACTTTAACGGAAGCTTCAGGAGTTTTTGCCCCTGTCCAATCCATCACTTCTTCTATAGGTACTTCAACAGTACCCTTTACATACCTTGCCGGTATGCCTTTATATCTTAACATTGCAATCAGCAGTGATGCCTGGTCAAAATCATTACCTGTCAACTGGCTAAACGTGCCTACAGCACCTTTTCTTGAGCCGTAGTAGGGTTCAAAATCAATATTGTTGCGTACATACTCGTACACTTTCACCGGTGTATCCAATGAATCCGCAAGTTCTTTAGCTTTCTGATCAAGTGTTGTCTCCGGTGTCTCCGCAAGATCTTCCTTCACTGGAGTTTCCGGTAATGAAGACGAAACGGTATCTTTACCCGTACTCATATATGAAGTACTTGACTCATTGCCTAAAACGGGTTCTACGGGGTCCATACTTACATTATTGTGCGGCAGTGATTTTCCAAGTGTCTGCTCCGGTTGTTCGCCTATAAGCTGCTCGTAAATCTGATCAACCTTTATTTTCAGATCTTCAATACTTCCGTTAACATATATCTCATCTGCTTCTTCAAATAACTTCCCAAAAGCACTTAGTTTGTCTTTCAATTCAGCTTCAAATTTAATTTGTCTTGTTTTCGCTGCAGTTGCTTTTAGCTCATCAATCTTCTTTCCGTTTTCAGCAAGTTCCTTTGAAACATCATCAGTAAAAGTTTTTAAAGCACTCTCTGCAGTTTTCAAATCTTTTTCGAACTGTTTCAAATCCCCTTTCTCAAGGGATTCTCTTAAACTAATTATATAAGTACTGAGTTTTTCAGCAAAAAGCCCTAAATTTGTAGTTGTTTCCGGTTCCTCATATTGTATAGTTTTCTCCTGAGTCTGTACACTGTCAAGTACAGACTCCAAAGCTGAAACTTGTTGTAAAGGCAGTCCAAAAGTAAGTGCAAAAGCTACCAGGACCAATATTGAAATGATTTTTGTTGATCTATTAAACTCCATAAAAATACCTCCCATTATCATCATTAATCATCTTCTAGTTCTCCATGCCCATCATCAGCGTATAAGAACTTCATGGCCGCTGTTGTCAAAAGTTACTTCATGGCCTCTTGCTGCTTCCTCAACCTGACCGAAGAACCAGTCTGTAACTTTTATATCCTTAAAGGTAGGAGTATCTACTTCCAACGGTCCTCTAAATAGCATTTTATTTACTATTGTAACTGTTTCGGAACGCTTAATTTTCAGTTCAGGTCTGAAACTGCCGTCTTCATAACCTGAAACCAGCTTGAACCTCTGTATTTCCTCTATATAATTCTGTGCCCAATGTCCTTTTATGTCATTATAATTTTCTTCAAAGGGATCTACATTCCTCAGTCCAAGGTACTTGGCTGTAACTGTTGCCAGTTCTGCCCTGGAAATGCTCTCTTCAGGACGGAAGGTATTATCTCCATATCCTTTGAATATACCGGCCTTTGATACAGCTTCTATATATGCCTTTGCCCAGTGTGCTTTACCAACATCGGAATATAACGTGGAATCACTTTCCAAAAGTTCGAGTTCCATTATTTTTGCAAATATTGTGGCAGCCTCTGCCCTTGTAAGGTCATTGTCAGGACCAAATAAATTTCCGGGATAACCTTTGATATATGCCTTATGATTTATGCTGCCGTATTTTGCAGTACGGAGCATAACTTTTATTGTTGAGCTGTCGTCCTCAGTATTCACTAATCCGAGGGCCCCAATTATCTTAGCTGTACTTGATATAATAGTCTCCGCTTTTGACAATTTTCCTACCTGTACCTTGAATACTTTCTCACCAGAGTTTTTCCCCATAAAACCCGGAATCTCCCATGAGATGATCTTTCCTTCAACTTTACCGTCTCCGGCATCGGATAATGTCAAACCTTCCGGTATCTCAGCGGTTATTTTAAAAGACCCTGTTCCGGTTTCAAGCACATTTCTATACTTAACGGTAAATTTTATTTCTTCTTGTTCCGTATAAACCGCCTTGTCGGCTAATATTGATACAGCTAAGTCAACAGGACCTGCTGCAGGGATATCATATGTAGGAATTACAACTTTGCTTGGTGTTGGCGTAGCCGGCACAGGTATCGGACTCTCAACCTTAAATCCTGTACTGCCTAAAGTCACCACACATCCATCAGGTAACTCTGCCTGAAAAGATACAAGGTAATTTCCTGCTTTAATACCTGATTTACTCCATGTAATCAAATCGGATAGTGTGTCGGAAAGTCCTAGAAATACCGTATCTTCAATAGTATCAAGCACATTACCGGTAAGAGGTTCTGAAATAATCACTTTTCTTTTAACCGTTTTTATTTCTGCGTTTCCAGTATTACTAATGCTACGGCTTAACACAACACTTCCGTCAGGTTTTATTATTTTTGGTGACGCCTCAATTTTACCGATAATTCCAAGTCTTGTTCCGTCTGAAGGTAAAATTTCAAAATTTGCAAAGCTGCTGCAAACAGCCACTTCACGATATACTGCTTCATACACGGCTGATGTCACGGTATAGTTACCGGGCTCAGTATCCTCTACGCTCCAGTTTTTACTGACTCTTGCGATATTGCCAGGTAAAAGTTCCACTAATAATGTTTCACCGCTCCATATTGAATTGCCTTCGGAATCTTTTATTCTGGTTTCTACATATAAATCGGACATAACCGCATTGTTACTTTTATTTTTTACAGTTTCCAATATATTGACCATCTCGTCGGCATAATATGAAGTCTTATCCGAACTTACAGTATTTTTAACTTCACCGTCAGGACTAACTTTAAATTCGGCATAAGACGAATACTCGTTTTCCTTATTTGTCCATGTAATTTTTACTTTATATTTTCCGGAAACTGTTTTTCCTGTATTCCATGAATAGCTCAAATCCCTGGTTTCATTCGCCAACCAGTGCATTTCAATATTATCACCAAGTATTTTAACAAGCTTTCCGTCAGAGTCTATAATCTCAACTTTACCTGTAAAATCTGCCTCTGAACTTGTTATATTTTTTGAAGATGCTGTAATGGCAACATTAGTGTCAGGCAAATACTGCTCCTTATCTGTAGAAACAACTGTACGGATAACAGGGGCAACCTCATCTGTAACAACATCTATATTAAAGCTGTAAGTTGCATATTTTACACCATTGTCATCTATTGCATCAAGCTTATAGGTGTACATACCTTTTTCAGTCCCTAAAGGTGCCTTAAGGCTTACTTGAAACGGTACTACAGTATCTGTCTTACCGGAATAGGACTTAGGCTCAGTATTGATTAACCAACTCTCAAATCCAACAGAAGGAACCAGCTTGAGGTCATTAATATCCGGAGCCATTAAACTTGCTGTTACTGCTGTAACCACATCATTTGCCATATTTGCCGAATTGGTATCATATAGCTTGCCCCCGGTCAAACCGGCCCAATAACTCCAGTATTCTTTGTATGCTCCGTTAGTTTGGCATGCAATAAGTTCAATTTTGTTAGCAGCCATTTGTGCCAAAACAGTCTGCAGGTCAAGGTCATCTTCGGTATTTATTTTAACGTCCCGGCCTACATCTATTCCTGTATTATAAGTTCCTGTTTTACCTGGAACTCCTTCATTAAGATTATTGTCATGAGGCAAATTGTCACCAAAGTTTACAAAAATCTTTTTAGCTCCGCTTCTCCAACCAATATTTGTGTCGGCATAACTTTCAAAAAGAACTCTTGTGTAAGATTCAGGTCCGTCATTACCGTTACCCAACTTTAATGAGTTGATTGAATCGGATACCGAAGCCATACTTTCTGTCATTGAACAATTGAGTTTATACGGATAATCGCCTCCGGAACCATAGGAACCATACAAATAATCCATATAGGAAACAACTCCATAATTTATATCTACACCCAGTTTGTTTAATTCAGTCATGATTGTTTTAGCTTTAGTCTTGGCAGTGCTTAATATTCCTCCCATACTTCCTGTTAGATCGAATGCAAACACAACATCTGCCTTTGGAGGCATTTCAGGTATAACAACGTTAAGAACCCCCGATGCTTCCTCTCCTGGCATAAGCGTATAGTCAAATGATTGTGAATCTGCTAGGGGCAATACTTTGAAACAATTCTGCCCTTCTGCAATTTTTTTTATTCCATCAAATACAGAAGTCTTTATAACATATTCACCTTCAGTGGAAACATCAGGATCAAAGGATATTGCACCTACTACAGGCATTGAATCCGTCAAATCAAATTTGACTGTCTTCGTAGAATATTTTATTACAGTGTCTCCACTATAAACTGCTGTACACACATCAACCAGCTTATCAATATTTGAGCTGTTCTCGACTGAAATTTCAGCATTAACCTTTACCGCTTTATCTACACGTGTAAAATGAGGATTTAAAGCCACTACAACATTTTCTGCATTAAAACCTGCATTAATTGTGAAAGACTTTTTATATCTTGCCATTACCCGGCCACTTGAGTTATCTTTAATAATTGCCTCAACCGTATATTCTCCCGGAAGATTGTTTACAGTATTCCAAGATGGTTCACCGTTTGAAGATACTGAGACTTTCGTACCGTCAGGTTTATTGATAAAAACAAATGTTTTGGACTCAATATTGTCGGTTTTAGAATCAACATCAATATCAAATGCCTCATAAGGATTATAACTGTATGACTCAGTTTTAATTCCATCAACAGTACCATAAAGCTTTATATCATTTATTTGTGCAATCGGAAGCATTTTTCTCTCTTTTAATGCTTTAGCTGCAAGCATTGTTATATAACTATCTTCATACCAGCTTCCATTCTCATTCTGAAGACTGATAATAGTGTCCTCAAGCAGCTTTACCGGCTCAACTCCAACAGTAAGCAATACCGCTCTGTATGCCAGCAAAGTATCCTCAATACTGTTCTCATCAATACCCCATGTACTATCCTTACCCTGTTTGGACATAAGAAACTCTCCGGCTTTCAGCATAGAAGCTTCAAGACTTGCAGAAGTAAGTCCGGTAACACTATTGAATTCATTAAGCAAAATTGCCACCTCAGCAGTAAGAGCTGTACTTCCATAACTGTCGGTAGTAAATGACCAACTTCCGTCAGACTTTTGTTTCTGAAGCAAGTAGTCAACACCGCTTTTTATTGAATTTATGTCTGAATTTTCTCTGATTAGCGTAGAGAGAACTTCAATAGTATCCAACACATCACTTTCATAATAGTCGGTTATACCCCAACCACCATTCGTCTTTTGCGCAGTAACAAGAGAATTAATAACTTCTTTGCGGTATTCTCCTTCGAAAACTCCTGCCAATAATGCAGCGAGATAATTACTGTTTTTTTCTTCATTAAGTCCTCGCAAAAAAGCATAGGCTTTGTTTATAACCTCTTCAGAAAGACCTTCCTGCCTAAAATACTCGCTGATTTTTGAGGTGTAAAACAAATCTTCCGTATAATAGTTGCCCTTCCATGCACCGTCAACACCCTGACTTTTCGAAAGCCAACTATTTGCTTTACTTATTGAATCAATCATTTGGACTGGTTCAGCTGCCATAATATTCGGAACAGCTGAAAACAGCATGAGAAAAGATAGTACGACAGACAATAGCTTTCTGCCATGCTTGAGTTGTTTCGACATTATTAAATTACCCCCCTAATATTTTATTTACTATTTACTAGTAAACTTCTTTTTGGAATGATGAAAATATAACTTGGGCTACTATTTTAACTTATGGAATTGTTTGTTTTAGAGAGACAACTTGAAAGAATACTAAGACGTATTTCATCTATTCCTTATTTACTTATATTTTTTCACTTTTCCCGATTATGGTCAACCTCTAAAATTATTTCTAAATGCCCTTGAGCAACTTTAAAAGGAAAAGCACTCATTTATTTGCCTATTTTTACACATTTAAAAAATTTTTATAAGCTCACTTACTCTAGTCGCTTGCCTTTTTATTGTATAAAAAGCATTTCGAGGAAGAAATTTTTGTAAAGCAAACTATCCAACGCCATACTCACGTCTAAAAATAAAAGTGAATTATGTTACCTATACGCTTTTGAATGGAAATTACTTAATAAAGAAATTTATAGAATTAAGAATTGTTTCGAATGAAAAGAGCTATTTATTCAGTGTATTAAGATAGGTAAGGAGTTCAAAAAGAGAGGATTCCTACTATGAAGTATAGTTAAAGCACTTCTTGAGTTGCAAAATTGCATATATAGAGGAATCCACCTCTCGCCCACACCAAATTTATGAGGATGTAGAACTGTTCTTATAATATTTCTCGTTATTGTTTAATTTTCTGACTTCTGATATACTCAATAGCTCTTTTCCCAGCCAATGCTCCCTGACCTACAGATATGGAAATTTGCTTGAAACCGCCTGTACAATCCCCAGCAGCGAACATCCCATCTAAATTCGTTTGTTGGTCTTTATCTACAAGTATTGAATTACCATCAACCATTATGCCAAGTTTCCTTGCAAAATCCAAGCTTGATGGACTATCATATGCTACAAACAAACCATCTAGATCCTCACTGGTTCCATCCTTAAAAAAGATCTTTTGCAGGTACTCGGATCCTTCCAGCTTTTCAATCTCTTTTTTATTTACTTCAAATTGCTTTAAATCATCGATATATTTATCCGACAATGCCAATTCCTTGCCATTTGTAAAAATCGTAATATCTTTTGTATAAGACTGAAGCTCAATAGCCTCATGAATTACATAATCGTTGAAGCCTAAAACACCAACCTTCAAATTATTGTAAAAATACCCGTCACAGGTTGTGCAGTAGCTTACACCATTTCCTTCAAACTTTTCAAGGTTTTCCATCTTCACCTTTTTTACCGGCTGACCTGTAGCCAAAATCAGCGCTTTTGAAGTATAGCGGCCATCTGGAGTAACAACTTCAAAGAAGTCATTCTTTTCAACTGCTATAACCTCATTGTTTATTATTTCTGCGCCTAGCCTAAGAGCTTGATTTTCGCCATTTTTCAAGAGGTCTTCACCTCTTATTACCTCGGCAAAACCATAGTAGTTTTCAATTTTCTCAGCTTTTCTAAGTGCACTGTCATTCTTTCCGATGATCAGCGTCTTTAAGTTTGATCTTACTGTATATAGTGACGCTGAAATCCCCGCCGGGCCCTTGCCGATTATTATAACATCATACATATGAATTCTACCCCTCATTTAGCTTTTTACTTATTGTATATTTTGTATTAATTTTTTTCAATAAGTATTATTATTATTTTCACTATTCCTTCAATTTATTGTATGCGTCCATTAGTGTATTCTCATCTATTGCGCCTTCGTAATAGGTATATATATTTCCATCTTTATTGATTACATATGTGGTTGGTATACTATAAATACTATACTTATCAGCCACACTTCCTGTTTTATCTAAAAGTACTTTCATAGTATAACCTTTTTCGCTAATAAATTGTCTTACTACATCCTCTGTTTCTCCTCTTGCACCGCCTGTTGTCAAATTAACCGCCAGTAATACTGCATCAGCATTTTTTTCAAAAATTTTATTCGCCTCATTAAATTCAGGCAATTCAGATCGACATGGCGGACACCACGTTGCCCAAAAATTCAAGAAGACAATCTTACCCTTATAGTCTGACAGCTTTACATTATTTCCGGCAAGATCCGTAAGCTCAAAATCATATGCCGGTTTTAAGCTGCTATTATTGGCTTTATTCTGTCCACCATCAGAAACATTGCTGCCCGGATTGTTATTTGGCTCATTCTTGCTGTAGACCAAATAAGCGCCCCCTAATAGAACCACAAGCACTACTGACCACAAAACGGTTTTAAGTAAATTTTTCTCATTCATAAATCCCATCCTCTCTATATAATACACTTAGAATTTTAAATGAAATTAAATACTAATGCAGCACCCGCAGCCATTAATAAAATTCCCGAAATAATACTTATTATTCTGCTGTGCTTTTGGATAACTCTGAAAGCCCCCTTTATGTTTTCAAAAACAATTGCCGAAATAATAAACGGTATTCCTAAACCTATAGAATAAACAAACAGCAAAAGCATTCCCTCCATAAGTGTTTTCGAATTACTCGCCATAGCAAACAGAGATGCCAAAAATGCGCTTACACAAGGTGTCCAGCCAAATGCAAAGACTATTCCAAATACTATGGATTTTATAAAATTCAACCTTTTAAACTTGTAGTCAAATCTTTTCTCTTTATTTAATATCGACAATTTTATAAGTCCAATAAAGTTCAACCCAAAAATAAACACAACTACACCGCTTATGATTTTCAGCACATCTCTATGGCTTTTTAGAAATGCCCCCAAAGATGTTGCTGTTGCACCAAACAAAACAAATACTATCGTAAATCCTGCGACAAACCCGATGGAATTTACGATTAAAGTACTTTTTTTAAGCTTATGTTCAGCACTATCCTCATCAGCTGCCCCTGCCAGATAAAAAAAGTATATAGGCAGCATAGGAAGTATACATGGCGAAACAAAAGTCATTATACCTTCAACAAAACTCAATAAATAATTGGAATATAACACAAAAAACCACCTTCCCACAAATTATATTTACCACTTATTTTAGATACAAAAACATTTTTATACCCCAACCAGGTATTATACCCCCTAAAGGTATTATACAATTAATAATTGCCTCCGTCAATTAGCTTATTAACCATTTTCTTTATATTCCTAGTTTAACCAATTCATAAGTACAGGTAACATTCTCAAAGCACTGAGAATATTATATAAATAGCAAAAAGCATCATCTGCCTAAGGCTTTGGAGGCATTACTTTATGTCTAATCAAATAAGGTTTTATAATAAAAGTAATATGTTATTCTTCATTCTTATCTTTCTTTTACTTTTTTATGACAGCAGGCCAATAGGAATAAATAGATATGTAAAAGAAAAAAATGACAGTTCCCTATTATTCTTTATGCTCGTTTATCTAGAGTTATTTTACTTTTGATTTTTACATTCTGTCACATTTATCTAACTTATTCATATTATATTATCAAAATTATATCGAAGGAGGTATCTTTATGAATTTCCCAGGCGATCTATTCAATGGAGACAGTGATGAAGTTCTTTTTTTCATTTTAGTATTTCTGTTTTTATTTAATGGAAGCCGTTCAGAAGAAGCCTGTATAAACAAATCGGAGGGAAATGACAAGGGCATTCTACTATTCTTTATAATTTTATTTGCCCTGCTTTTTTTAAGTAATGATTGTGTTTAAAACATACAACAGATAAATATGAGTTCTATTCTATAGACTCAGATAATATATATTAAGTAGGGAAATACCTAAAAATACATAGACTTGTCTAATTTACATTCGTTTTTTCAGCAGTAGGGCATAGGCGTAGACTAAGAGGTAAAAGTATTAACCTTAAAGAAGTTTATATACTTTGCAACGGCTACAGTTTTTATATTCAGGATGTGAACACTATCCTTTATCACCAGAGTAAATATAGCAATAATTTGAAAGGATTGATATTATGAGCGATTCAGGAAATAAAAAATTTGGAGAGTTAATAGGCGATAAAATGCTTCAGATGAAGCTCAATGCCGCTATGGATATGCTAAAAAAGGGTAATGTAGATGACCTTGCAAAAAAAATAAACAAGATGGATAAAAACGATTTAATCGATAAAATAGACGAAATAGATGAATCCAAATTGAATGATTTAAATCTGAATATAGACAAAGACGATATGAAAAAACTAATCGGCCAGGTTGATCTAAACAATCTGTCTCAGCTATTAGGTGACCGCGGAGATGAGTTGGTGGATAAGTTTAAAAAAATGCTTGAAAGCAATAAATAAACACTGATACACCATTGGAGGTGACAAATTAGTGAATGATGACGAACTCAATGCGAAGTTTAAGCAAATAGCTCAAATGCTTGGAAAAGATAATGTTAATGTACCTGATAACCTTGGAAGTATAATATCTATGTTGGCAAATTCTGCGCCTAAAGAACAAGCTGCACCAAAGACAGAAGATCTCCACTCTCCAGTTGAACACAAGGAAATAAAGGAAGAGTCGTCACCCAAAAACCCCCTCGATGACAATATGGAGATGATGCGAAAAGTAACAACTATGATGAGCAGCATGAGAAATGTCAACGACCCAAGGGTTAATTTACTTACTGCAATAAGTCCTTTTTTAAACAATACAAGGCAAAAAAAAATAGGCAACTGTATTAAACTTTTCCAAATGACGCAGCTAACGAGAATGATGACAGAAATGGAAAAGAACAATTAGGAGGTCAAGCATGAATTATAGAAGAGTACCTAGGTTTAGGAGATATCCTCACATAAAGCCGGATACAAGTAAAGTGCAGGACAATATGGTTAATATTGAGAACATTGAAAAAGAACTTAGCAAAGACGAGATAGAAAATATTCCTATGCCAAATGAAAACTCCTCACCTGATGATCCGGAAGCTGTCAGGAATAACAAACCTAAGTTTATTGATAATTTCATCAGAAATATTCATGCTGACGACATAATCCTTTTAGGATTGATATTTATATTGATACAGGAAAAGCTTGAAGATGAGTTTCTAATAATAGTGCTGATATATCTTTTAGTTGCTGGCAGAGATTTTTAAACTTAGCAGCAACATACAAAATTGAATTTCCAGTATTAGGCCTGATTCCGAATTTTGCTCGGAATCAGGCCTTTAGTTTTTTCATGGTGTTCACTAACACTGACAGGCGCTACAAATTCCATGTAAATTTTTCTTCTTATAATATTTTAATTGAAAATACGCAAAATAAAGTCAATAGAATACTAATTCTCCATGGTGAGATTGTAAATACTAGTATAAGGAAAAGGAGAATCAACTTGCATAAGAGAAAAATATTATTAGCTGCAATTTCATTGGCAATTGTTTCATTAATTACTACAACATACATTTATAGGAGTGATATTAAAGCCTTGTTCCAATATAAGGCTGCATTATCATATTACGGCTCAACAGGTCAGGAAGTAAAAAATATCCAATACAAGCTTTCTAATTGGGGATACTATGATGGAGCTATTGATGGGGAATATGGGTATAAGACTTATACAGCTGTACGCTCATTTCAATATAAAAACGGCTTAACTGTTGATGGTGTTGCGGGTCCAGAAACTCTATCCGCATTAGGTCTTTCTACAGGTGCAACAAAGGCAGCTTCAACTTCACCCTCAACTGGAAACAGAAATTTAGACCTTCTTGCCCATCTTATACATGGTGAAGCGCGCGGAGAGCCCTATATCGGTCAGGTTGCCGTAGCAGCGGTAGTGCTTAACAGAACGGCAGACAGCAGATTTCCCAGTACAATAGCAGGAGTAATATATCAACCAGGGGCTTTTGATGCTGTTTCAGACGGGCAAATAGATCTTGAACCTACTTCTCAATCCATCAAAGCAGCACAAGATGCTTTAAATGGCTGGGACCCTTCAGAAGGAGCAGTTTATTACTTCAACCCTGTAACTGCAACAAGCAAATGGATCTGGAGCAGAGAGATAATCAAGCAAATTGGAAAACATATTTTTGCCAGATAGGAATCCAAATTAAAACTATATTTTCGGTTACATTATTATACTATAATTAAAAGCGCAGAGGATAATGTCCTCTACGCTTCTAAACAATCACTTAGCTACTGGTTTAGGCTTAAGCCAATAAGAAAAAAACTTTGAAAAAATAAAGCTTATTATTGATGAAAACAGTACCGTTTTAAAAATCCAATTTACAAAAAGTAATACAACTACACTAGCTACCTGAGCGAACCCACCTTGTAGTCTCAAAAAATATGTATTCGCCCAAAATAAAGCAATCTGGAATGCGATAATTATTATATCAAATAAAATAAATCTGCAAACTATACCCCAAAATGATGCATCTGCTGCACGCTTTCCCTTTGCAAAAAATTTCTTATCAAAATTCATAGCTGCAGGATACCAAAAAAGTATATATATCCGGAAAAACATTAAGCTAAAAAACATTATTCCAATAGTTATAACATCAAAAATACCAGATACAAGTAAAAGCTCCGGCTTTTCCGTAATAGCCGCTCTGGTAATAACAATTGCAGGAATAGAAACAACCAGCATAAACATCACGAATAGCAATGAAATTAATATCACAGAAAATGTTATCCGTGAAATCTTCAAAAAATGCTTCTGCACTCCTTTTGCAAATGTCCCTTTTTCTCTCTTGGCATCTACAAATGAACTATTTAAAACGTTCAGGTACCCGGATAAAATCAAACCAGCAATCAAAGAAACAGCTATTATTCCCAACAAAATGAAAATAATATTTATAGGATTGATACCTGTAATATTTGTTAAAACCATTTGAATCAAATGCATAATGCTGTCAAACATATTTCCTGTTTTTAAAACGGTTAACACATTAGCAACAGGCATGATAAAATTATACTCTATATAACAATATATAAATGTTATTATTCCGAAAATAAGCAGCAATTCCGGTCTTTTCTTAATTGGCTTATAAAAATAGCCTATACCTTTCATATTTTAACCCTCTTTCATAACACTAGTACTTTTTATTTTTAAGAATACCTGAAGCATTACTTTGGATTTTTTATGCCAAAGTTATATTTTCGGCATTCCTTAAGTATATTAATTAATTTCCTTCATGCTTAGTGATATTCTTTTTCTTTGCACCTCAACATCTAAAATTCTCACTTTTACAATATCACCAACAGCTACTACTTCCATAGGGCTTTTTACATACCTGTCGCAAAGTTCTGATATATGAACCAGGCCATCCTGATGCACACCAATATCAACAAATGCACCAAAGTCTGCAACATTCCTGACCGTGCCGGTGAGAACCATACCAGGCCTTAAGTCTTCAATATCAAGGACATCTGTTAGCAACACAGGTTTGGGGAGTTCATCTCTCGGATCCCTCCCAGGCTTTAAAAGTTCATTCAAGATATCTCTTAACGTAGGTATTCCAACACCTATTTCTGAAGCTATTTCGCCTATTCCCTTCTTATCAACTTCCTGCTTCAGTTTTTCAAGCTTCCTTTGCTTTACATCATCCATGCTATAGCCCATACTCTCCAGCAATTTACTTGCCGCAGAGTAAGATTCCGGATGCACAGACGTGCTGTCTAAAACATTTGCTCCGTCAGGAATTCTCAAAAACCCTGCACATTGTTCAAATGCTTTATCTCCAAGCTTTTTAACCTTCTTAAGCTCTTCTCTTTTTTTAAACTTTCCGTTTGATTCCCTGTACTCTACAATATTGCGGGCAATAGATGAATTTATGCCTGAAATATATGATAACAGCGATGGAGATGCAGTATTGAGATCAACTCCTACACTGTTTACACAATCTTCAACTACGCCACCTAAGGATTCACCCAACCTTTTTTGATTCATATCATGCTGATATTGCCCTACCCCAATAGCCTTCGGGTCAATCTTCACCAGTTCGGCAAGAGGGTCCTGAAGCCTTCTTGCTATAGATACCGCACTTCTTAATGCAACATCAAAATCCGGGAACTCCTCGGAACCTAATTTAGAAGCTGAGTAAACCGATGCTCCTGCTTCACTCACTACCATATAATAAAGTTTTCTGCCAAGCTCCTTAATTAAATCCGCAACAAATATTTCCGATTCCTTTGATGCCGTCCCGTTTCCTATGGAAACTATATCAACATTGTGCTTTTCAATAAGATGCTTCATTACCTTCTTAGCTTCTTCAACCTTACTCTGTGGAGGTGTAGGGTAGATAACAGTTGTTTCCAAAACCTTTCCAGTTTCATCAACCACCCCAATCTTACAACCTGTTCTGTATGCAGGGTCAAGTCCTAAAACTACCTTGTCCTTAACCGGTGGTTGAAGCAAAAGGTTTTTCAGATTAGCAGCAAACACCTTCATTGCCTGTTCCTGAGCGTTATCTGTCAGTTCATTCCTCACTTCCCTCTCTACAGACGGAAATATAAGACGTTCATAAGAATCCTCTATGGCCCTCTCAACGTACTCAGAAGTTATAGAACGGATCTTTTTTATGCAATTAGCCTTTAAATAGCTTGTAACCCTTTCACTCGGAACATCAATTTTAACCTGTAAAAACTCTTCCTTTTCACCTCTATTGATTGCAAGAATCCTATGATTGGCGATTTTTGCAACAGGCTCTGAAAAGTCATAATACATGCGATATACCGAGTCTTCCTCTTTCTTTGACTTTGATACAATTGTACCAAGCTTAAAGAACATTTCCCTTATTGCCTTTCTAAACTCAGCATTATCAGAAACATCTTCTGCAATTATATCCATTGCACCATTTAGCGCATCTTCAACCGTATTTACTGCTTTCTCGGCGTCTATAAACGGTGCCGCAATTTCTTCGATACTTCCACTCTTGAGTTCCTGAGAAAACAAAATTTGTGCCAAAGGCTCAAGGCCTTTTTCCTTCGCTATTGTCGCACGGGTTCTTCTCTTCGGTCTAAAGGGTCTGTAAATATCTTCAATCTCTTGCAACGCCACAGCTTTATTAAGCTTTGCAGCTATTTCATCAGTAAGCTTCCCCTGTTCGGCAATAAGCCTTAATACCTCTTCTCTTCTGGCCTCACGGTTTCTCAAATATATCAATCTGTCATACAATTCCCTCAATACCTGGTCATTTAATTCGCCGGTCATCTCTTTCCTGTACCTTGCAATAAAGGGAATTGTATTGCCATCGTCAATTAGCTTTACTGTATTTTGCACCTGAAACGGTTTTAAGTTAAACTCACTTGTAAGTTTGGCATTAATATCTAGCATCTAAATCCTCCAAATGTTTAACATAATAATATTCTCCAAACAATTAATTATATAGTTAAAACATTATTATAATCAAGCCCTGATTATAATAATGTTTTTAGGGTAAATATAATAAAATAATAGATAAGTAGTTTTTCGTTACTTGTTTTTGGGAGTGATGTATATGGAATTAACAAAGAAAGAAAAAATTTTATTATTGGATACAGATAAATTATTAATAAATGAGCTTGCCGGAAGATTTGGCAATGTTGGTTTTGATGTATTGGCAGCTACTGATGTTGATACAGCATTAAAACTCATTGAGGTAGCAAATCCATCAGTGATACTCCTCGACCTCTCCATGAAGACGCCTGATGGTAAAGAATTTTTGACATTACTCAAGTCAAAAAGTACTTTAACAGACGTACCAATAATCATATTATCCCAGGATGCCGACATACACTCTCAGGTCTATGGTTTTCTTCAAGGTGCAAGTGATTATATCGTTAAGCCCTTTCAATTTGCGGAAGTACTTATGCGAGTAAACAACCAGATTAGAACCCGCAATATACAAAAAGAGCTTAAAGAAAAAAACAGGGAATTGATGAAAAGAAATATAATATTAGAGCAGCTGGCAATTACCGATTCATTGACTGAGCTATATAACAAGGGGTATATACTCAAGAGATTAGAGAGCGAGCTTACGCGCTCTGCAAGATATAAAGAGTCAATATCCCTTATCATTATTGATATTGATTATTTTAAGAAAATAAACGACTCCTTCGGTCACATTGCCGGTGATAATATATTAAAGAGGTTATCTAAAAAGCTTGCTGAATCTGTCAGAGATGTTGACATTGTAGCAAGGTATGGCGGTGAAGAATTCCTTGTTATCTGTCCGAACACCTCAATAAGCGGAGCTGCCATACTTGCCGAGAGAATCCGGGAAAATGTCCAAAATGAAATATTTCAAGCAGGCAGCACAAACATTAAATTGACACTCAGCCTAGGGTTAAGTAACTTGTCCCCATCAACGCTAGCTGCTGGTAACTTTAGTTCCGGCAAACTGCTTGAGGAGGCAGATTTAGCTCTCTATAAGGCCAAATCTGCCGGACGAAATAAAGTTGCCGCGTTTATAAATGAGTTAGGCGCTGTTTGTATTGATGACAGGCAAAAATATAAACTTATCTATACAGATACTTCTGATACAAAAAATGATAAGTTCACCCATTAAGTAATTGACTCTATTCGTACCTCTTTAATCAATTTATACACTTCTTCTCTTTTTACTACTCCAATTTCTGCATATTGCGCGTTATTGGCTCCGCAAGCAGAACCAAGCCTTAATGCTTCTTCCATTCCAAGACCTTGTGATAATGCTGTTGCAATACCTGCAACCATTGAATCACCGCATCCTATGGTATTTGCGACTTCAACATGGGGCACATAAGCCCTGAAAGATCCATCCTTTGAAACCAATATGGCACCCTTTTCCCCCAATGAAGCCAGAACAATTTCTACACCTTCTCTTTGAATATCCCTGCAAGCCTCCAATATATCCGACATATCCTTCAACTCTCTATTTACAAGGCTGCCAAGTTCCCTTAAGTTAGGTTTTATCATATAAGGTTTCGCCTCAATACCATGCTTCAGAACTTCCCCGCTAGAATCCAATATAACTTTTATATCATGCTTTTTTGCTTTAAGAATAAGTGTCTTGTATATATCGTTGCCAACGCCTGCCGGAAGTCCTCCAGAACAGACCACAACCTTTGTATTCTGAAGAGCTTTATCATAAACTGAAATTAATTCTTGCAAAGCTCCATCCGTCACTAATGGCCCTGTTTCCAGCACTTCAGTCTCTGTTCCGTTTACTTTGTCAATTATGTTATTATTTGTCCTGGATTCTCCATCAACTTCAATAAAATCCGTCACAGCGCCAAGTTTTTTCAACTGTTGAACCAGCCATTCCCCTGTATGACCACCTTTAAATCCAATGGATAGCACATCTCCGCCTAATGCAGTAATAACGCGTGAAACGTTTATACCCTTGCCGCCTGCCGATCTTATTGTCTCCTTTACCCGGAACATACTGCCAGCCTGAAAATTATCTACAAAGTAAATCTTATCTACAGCGGGATTTAAAACTACTGTTGTAATCATCGCACTCTCCTGTTACATTCCATACTTTCCTTAGATTATAGCATATTGTATTATTTGAAGGGTAATCTTTTTACCGCCTTTAACTACAACTTTAATTAATTACAACTTGACTATAGATGAAAAACTCTAAAACTAAATTTAAAGGATGTTTTTCATCTAACGTAGATAACGTTTAAGTGCCATATAAATTTAACTTTATTGTTCGTTATCTATATTCTCTAAAAATGGATTCTTTCTAACAGCTAATGCGAATAGGTAAGGGTATTCTGCTTTTAAATGTTTCATATAGTAAACCCACTCAGTAATTACAAGCTTAAGTGCCCGTTTAATATCATTAGACAAGTGCTCCATATCATTACCTGGAAGCCCGTATAGACTTTCCCTGCTGTCAAGCTCATCCAAGACATGAAATACAGCCCAAAGCATATCCGTAAACGCATCATGTTCCAACAAATTTGGATTTTCAAACATACCAAGTATGTAACTTTTATGCGTATGCATAAATTCTTTCAAAACAGTCAAATCCATAATACGGCTATCCACGTCAAATTCAAAACTCTCAACGATTTTTAGAGTTCTGTCAAAATCTTCACCGATACAATCACTTTTGATACATATTTTTGCTTTTAAGTCATGAAAATTAAGGTTATATTGTGCTAATAATTTTATTAGAGGAGTTCCTATTTCATTAAAAAATGCACTTATCACAATGTTTATTTTTCTTAGCTTTTCCTGTTTTTCACGCTTGCTTATTATTTGGTCCAGTACTACTGAAACTAAGAACACATTGATCGGAACAAATGCGATATCCTGAAAAAAATAAAAAACTGTGGTTTTTGAGTCATTAAAAACCAGGAACTGAATACCATAAAACGTAAGAGATAACAATATCAGTCCGATGCCCAATAAAACGCTATTATTCAACTTTTTGATTTCAATCTCCACCTTTACATAAATTTAAATCTGTATCATTTTAGCACAATAGTCTATTTTTGAAAATGAAAACATAATTAAATTGGCGTTCCAAAAACACCAAAAAACGGTTCGGAAGCTCCAAACCGTTTTTTTACATATTAAAACCTATGCAAGCCGCATCGAAGATTCCTTCCTTGCTTCCTGCCACCTTCTATTAAGGATTACCAATCCTATTAAGCCTATAGTCAGCTGCCCTATGAGTATAGCATTTACAGATGGAACAATAAGGCTTATCACAAAAGGAAGACCGTCCCATAAGCCATGCAATATAACAACTGTAAGGTAAGCCATCGATACTTTACTGTTAAAATAAAATTTTCCACTAACACTCTCTCGCAATAAAACACTTGCTAAAATAGCCGTCCAGGTTCCATGTCCAACTGGTGATGCCAGTCCACGGATAAGTGTTATTAGTACTGCATAGGACATGCTACCCCCATTTTGTAAAAAGGCAGAAAAAGCATAGCCTGTGCTTTCAAAAGCAGCAAAACCCATACCTGCAGCTGCACCAAGTATAATTCCATCCATCTCGGAATTGTACTTCCTGTTTTTAGCTATAAAGAAAACACCTATTAGTTTGGTTAATTCTTCAATAATTCCTACGCTAAATGATGTAGAAAAAGTTAGCGCACCAATAAAAATAGGTTCAAGCAATGCTGCAGCAGCTGTTCCAAGAATTCCACCATAAAAAAAGCTTATTGAAGTTGAGGACATTCTCACACTAAACCGATCTCTTCTCTCATAAAAAAAGGCTACGAAAGAAACAGGCACCAGAAAATTCCCTGTAAAGATCACAGTAGGGATAAGATTTGGATTATTAGTCAGATTAAACGCCGCAATAGCAGTAATATACAAAAGAAATCCTGTAATTAAAATTCTAAGCCATGAATTACGCGTATGAATAAATGCTGAAATAGTATCTGTCAACTGATTCAACTAATTCACCTACATCTTTATTTTTTATTTTCATTATTTATTTGCCATGCAGAAAACATTATTGCGTAAGGGACAGTTTCCTCAAGGTTTCATTATCTACCTCTTCAATCTCTCCCTTTAATATGCTGAATATAAACTCCTTACCAAGCCCTGTTGCTACTGCATACTCATCGAAGTTCATTCTTCCGCTTGCTCTTCTGATTGTCTCTATCAACTTGTCTGAATTTTTCATTTTGGTTGACTCAGTGCCTTCAATCAATTTAACTACCTCCTTGACTTAAATCAACTGGGATCATTTTCATCTAGAAATACTCTTACAACTTTAGTGTAGTTTCCTTTCTTTATATCCTCAGAAGTTGCATTTTCTCCAAACTTCTCATCGCTAAATCCCGGCGCAACCCTTCGGTCGTCTGATTTCTTCTTTGATTTGTTTTTACCCGCCATAATACTTTACCAACCTTCCAACGCATTTATTTACGAAAAAAATAGCACCTTATCTATAATACCTCAAAGTGCCCCTCATTTATCCATCTAATATTTTCAAATTCTTTTACCTTATTGGATAGGTTAAACAAAGCATTATCTTTATTCTTCGCCTCAATCATTACATCAAAATCCATCTCTGCCTTTTTGGCTGTTTTCAAAAACTTTTCAAACTCTTTTGGTTCAATGTCATCAGCATGGCTTCTGAACTCTTTTAAAGTCTTTGGACTTGAAAAATGAATTTTAGGGGCAAAGTACTCACCATTCCAAGTTTTAAATATATCATGTAGCATGTCCTCCAAAGCTTCCCCATTATTTGCACAATTATGATGATGTACATCCAAAACCATAGGAACCTTCAAGTCCTTGCATATTCCCAATACATCCATCGCAGTATATACTTTATCATCATTTTCTAATATAAGTCTTTTTCTTATTCTGTCAGGCAGCTTTATAAAATTTTCTTTAAATCTTTCTATGGATAGCTCCTTGTCCTTATATACACCGCCTATATGCATAACCAGCTTGTATTTATAGTCCGCAAGCCCCATGGCTTCATATAATTTTACATGGTAATCAAGATCCCTGATTGAATCTTCAAGAACTTTCTCTGAAGGAGAGTTTATAAGCGTGTAATGGTCTGGATGGGCACTTATACGCAAGTCGTTTTCCTTTACAAAATCACCTATCTCAATAAACTCTTCCTTGAAATCCTCTATATAATTCCACTCTTCTATTAAAGGATGTGTTGCTAATGGCACAAGTTTGGAAGTAAATCTGTAGACACTTATGTTAGAAGCCTTATTATACCGAAGTATCCTAAGGGTATTATTAAGATTGTCCCTCGTTATTTTTCTAAGCCTATGCAATTTAGCCTCTTTACTTGCCAGACTTGAAAACGTCTTAACAGTAACAGTACCCGATGGTGAACAATCTTTCAAATTAAGAGTCATCGCAACATACCCTAGTCTTACAATCATATATCTCCCTCACCGAATTTTTATAAACGCAATTCTATTTTATCCATATGAATACAAAATATAAATTCTATTTTTTAAGAGAGTTTATACACCCTATTGTTGAGACTTGAAAGCCTTTAAGACAAACATATATGAATCCTCTTTATATGGAGTACACTTAAAATCGCCATAACATTCATATCTCTTAAATCCTGCTTTTCTTAAAAGCACTATAAGCTCATCACTCTGAACAGGAAGAAGTTCTACAGTGTTTTTTAATGTTCTTGTATCATTACCATCCTTTACAACCAACTTAGTATTAAAATTAATTACATTTCTTCCTGACTGGTAGTCATACTCACGTATAAACTCTATTCCTGCCTCCTGATCCATTATTGGGGGAAGTTCTTTTAAACCAAGCCTTATAATTCTGTCATAATTCATTATCTGTATAATAACAGCACCATCAGACTCTATAAGGCTATACATCTGTTTGAGTGCACCCTCTATTTCTTCAAGGCTGCTGAGATGAACTATAGAATTACCTATGCAGAATAAAACACTATACTTTTGAGACAGTTTTCCTTCAAGTTCAGTCATACTGCAAACAAATGCCTCTATATCTACTTTCTCATTATCAGCCTTTTCCCTGACTTTTCTTATCATTTCAGCTTCAAGATCAACAGCTGTAATTTTATAACCCCTCTTGGCCAGCTCAATTGAATATGTCCCTGAGCCACAGGCAACATCCAGAATTCTAACGCTTTTCCTTCCTGCTGCATCCTCAATAAATCCAAGCTGTTCTTCCCCTGCCGGAAATATTTTGTCATAGTATTTGCCTATCTCGTCGTAGAAGCTCATTTATGCACCCTAATTTCACGTCATAGCCTTAAACTTTATCGCAAAATCCTTTTCTAAAATAATATTTCTGATATCTGAGATATCCCTTCCCTTTTTTGCAAAGTCACCCAATATATTCGCAGATGACGTATCTCCCAAGAGAATCAAGCCTTTAATTATATTATCTTTTAAAACTACTTTCCTATATGCATGCAAATCATTATCGCAGTAAACCAGCGATTCATATTCTTCTTCATTAGGATTTATCATACCCATTGATAAAAATGCAACATCTCTAAGCCTTACCGCATTACTAAAACCTGCATCACTGGAGAATTCCTGAATCTGGCCTGCCATGTTTGAAGCTGCACATTTCCCCTGAGCCAGAGCATTAGGCCATATATAGCTTGAAACTGTACCAGAGTCTCTCTTATTCTGAAGTTCCGCCACATCACCTGCTGCAAATATGTCCTTTATGCTTGTCTCCATATAATCGTTTACAAGAACACCCCTATTGGTTTTTATTCCAGTTCCCTTTACAAGGTCAAGGTTTGGTCTTGTACCTATAGAGATAACCAGCATGTTGAAATCCAGCTTTTCTCCATTTGACAATTCAATATTAAACCCGTTATCCGCAGTAACTCTTTGAACATTGCTTCCAAGTAGAAGTTCTATACCTTCTTTCCTTATCATTTCAACAAGCATTTGGGCAGCAGTAACATCCAACTGTTGAGACAAAATCCTTGATTCCCTTTCAACCAATGTAACGGTCATTCCCAATCTTCTGAGGGCAAACGCAGTCTCAATGCCGGTTAGTCCCGCACCTACAATAACTGCCTTTTCTCCTTTTACAGCATTTCTTATAATATTATCAGCATCTTTTATCGAATTTAGAGTAAAGTATTTAATTTCGTTTAGTCCCTCTATGTTTGGAACTACAGGACTACCCCCAACTGCTAGAAGCAGTTTTTCATACTCAAGCTCTGCACCACCCGTGAGCATGACGATTTTTTTTGTGTAATCAATACTATCAATGTTCTGGCTAAGCAAAAGTTTTATCCTGTTTTGATTATAGTAATTCAGATCTCTCAATATAAGCTTTTCCTTGACAATCTTACCGCCTATGTAATCCGGAAGCATAAACTTTGTATAAACCGGTGTATCTTCCACACTTATAATTGTAATTTCACAGCTATCATTCAGCTGTCTCAACTTTTCAGCCGCAGATATACCTGCCGCCCCATTACCAAGAATCACATATTCCACTAGCCATCACCCTTTACCACTTTTATTGTTTTAAGAATACTGACTTGCTGTAAATAATCTGCTGCTATATATTTGCCCAATCTAAAAGTAAATAAACATAAAAAAACAGATGCAGGTATTTATACCTTTGTAAAGACTTTGTAATTTTTGAATTATACCCATTTTAAATACTCGAAGGGATAATTGCTACAGCTTCAATTTCAATCATTACATCTTTCGGCAGTCTTGCAACCTCTATGCATGATCTTGCAGGATAAGGTGCCCTAAAGTATTCTCCGTAGATTTGGTTGACCAGAGTAAAATCATTCATATCCTTAATGTAAACTGTAGTCTTAATAACATTTTCTAACCCTGTACCTGCTTCAACTAAAACAGCTTTAAGATTTTCCAATACCTGCTTTGTCTGATTCTCAATACCACCACTAACAATGTCGCCTGTAGCTGGATGAATAGGTATTTGACCTGAAGTAAATACCATGTTTTGAGTTTTTATTGCCTGGGAATATGGCCCTATAGCTTTGGGGGCATTACTTGTAGATATAACTTCAATTGACATATAGTATTCCTCCTATATAGAAAATAAATAATCCTCTTTATTATTGAACTTACAACATTATATCCTATTACTCCATTTTTCACCAACCTAAAAAGAACAGGACACCGCAACTAATTGCGATATCCTGTTCTTCTCTTCAATTATTGAAATTTTAAGCTAAAAGCCGTTCTTTTCAGCCCATTCAGCAGCATCTTTAAGTGCTTGCTGATGTTTTGAGTCAACTTTATTTGTCCCATGAGTTCTACTGTTTAAGAAATGAATGTCAAACACGCCACTCATTTTGTTTCCCTTAACTGCGTCCAGATTATCGCCACCACCATAGCCACCACTTCTACTGCTTACATATGTATCAGCTGGTGATCCTTCTACTCCTGCATGCGGCATACCTGCCATGGAAGCTGCCAATTTGCGACCATTAACTGTTAATATAATAGGTCTTCTATCCCAGCCCCAGTCGCCGCCATAAATACTTTTCATTATTTTTGTGTCCTCTGCAGTTAGTGTTTCACAGTCTGCATGATTATGACCATATGTCCTTTTTATTTTAAAAGTGCGCCCAGTATTGATATCGTAAACTTCAGCGATATCGCCTTTTCCCAAAATGTTTTCCGCTCCGCCATACCACGAAACGAGATAACCACCAGTTCTGTCAACACTACCTCTTGATGCAGTTGTTTTTTTCGTAGAAGTGCTAGTCCTTCCTATTAACTTGTTTATTTTAGTCAAAGTTGCATCCCCAGCTACTCCATCCTGATCAAGGCCGTTCTTTTTCTGCAGTTTTTTAACTGCTGCCTTGGTAAGACTTCCGTAATAGCCTGTTGGGCTTGCACTAAGATAACCAAGTTTTTTCAAATCACTTTGTAGCTGTGTAACCCTACTTCCACTCATACCTTCTTTTAAAGCTCCGGAACTACTTGATGATCTGGAAGTAGTATTTGACTTTGCATCTACAAGCTTACTTATTAAAGATATGGTCTTGCTTCCTGCAATACCGTCACCATCTAAGCCATTGCTATCTTGAAGCCTCTCAACCGCTGATTTGGTTAGACTTCCATAATAGCCTGTCGGGCTTACTTTGAGGTAACCAAGTGTCCTCAAATCCTTCTGAAGTGATGTAACGTCACTGCCGCTCATGCCTTCCTTTAATACTTTAGATGCTGCAAAAGTCTGAATAGAACAAACAGAAAACAAATTTACAAAGCAAAACACAAATGCTGCCAGTAATACTGCCTTTTTCTTTAGCATTAAATCCCTCCTCAAGCTTACGAGGTTAGTTGACGGGTTAGGTAGAAGAGAACCCCTCCCAGCGAAGCCGGGATTAACCCCAAGAATATATCCCCCGTTCCTCTAATTTTAATTTAGAGAATTCAGCAAAATAATTGTATCATTTTATGCCTAAATAATAAATGCAAAAATAATACCTTCAATTATTAACTTTTGTACATTCCTTTAATTCAAGTGTGCGCCTTTCTCTTACCCCTATATTTTATACAAATATTTTTAATATGTAAACACTTTGTGGAAAATTGCCACATTTAAAAAAACTAAAAATTGAGTATCTGATTTACCATAAGCATCTTACTTTTTATTTTTTCCTCATTTATAAAGGATTTTTTTAAACTATATTGAATATAAATATAAGTATAATTATGTTTAGGAAAGTGGGTATATTGCAAAAAAGTTCATGTTTGATTTATTATTAAAACACGCAAAATAATTATTATGACAAATAGGAAAATAACAAGTGCTAAAATCAACACTTTATGTTGAAGTTTTATTTAAGAACAAATAATATTAATGAGTCCTACGGCTTTGCTTGACTCTATGATTTACACTATGATAAGAATTGTGAAAGGATGGTCCTTAAATGAAAGCAATTATAATGGCTGGTGGTGAAGGATCAAGATTACGTCCTCTTACATGTGACATGCCAAAACCAATGGTTCCCGTGATGAATGTACCAATAATGGAGCACATAGTTAATTTACTTAAGTCACATGGTATAACTGAAATAGGCGTCACTTTAATGTATTTACCCCAAAAGATCAAGGACTATTTTGGCAATGGCTCTCACTTTGGAGTTAACATCCATTACTTTACTGAAGATACTCCACTTGGAACTGCAGGTAGTGTTAAAAATGCAGAAGAGTTTCTTGATGAAACTTTTATTGTAATAAGCGGCGATTCACTCACAGATATGAATATTGCCCAGGCCATTGAATTCCACAAATCCAAGAAATCTAAAGCTACTCTGGTTTTAACCCGTGTAGACGTACCTTTAGAGTACGGTGTTGTCATTACCGATAAAAAGGGCGCCATAACCGGCTTTCTTGAAAAACCAAGTTGGAGTGAAGTTTTTAGCGATACGGTCAATACTGGTACATACATATTAGAGCCGGAAGTTCTGAATTATATGGAAAAGGGCGAGAAGACAGATTTCAGTCAGGACCTGTTTCCATTATTGCTAGATAAAAGAGAGCCCATGTTTGGCTGCATAATGTCTGATTACTGGTGTGACATAGGAGACCTTCAGGCTTACCTCCAAGCTCATTATGATGCCCTCGAGGGTAAAGTTAAATTGAATATGGCTTTAACTGAGATCAAAGAAGGTATATGGGTTGGTAATGGCGCAATTATTGATCCTCATGCGGTTTTAAATCCGCCCTGTGTAATTGGTGACAATTGCCGGATTGGTAGTGGTGCAGTAATTGATAGTTTTAGTATTCTTGGAAGCAATAATGTAATTGAAGATGAAGCAACTATTAAGAGAAGTGTTCTATGGAATGGAAACTATATCGAATATGGCTCTGAGATAAGGGGTGCTATTCTTTGTAATAAAATCAATCTAAAACATTATGTACGTATTTTTGAAAATGCAGTAGTCGGAGACAATTGCACCATAAATGAACGGGCTATTTTAAAGCCTAATATCAAGATTTGGCCTCAAAAGACAGTAGATCCGTTAGCTATTGTTGATAGAAATATCATATGGGGCTCCAGGCATTCCAAAACAATTTTTGGTGAAAATGGCCTTTCAGGGATAATTAATGTGGATATTTCTCCTGAGTTTGCGACCCGTTTGGGAGCAGCTTATGGTTCTATATTCAAAAAAGGCTCCAAAGTTATTGTAAGCTCAACTACATCGAACTCTGCAAGAATGTTCAAACATGCTTTTATTTCCGGAATGTTGTCTGTTGGTGTCGAAGTCTTTAACATGAGCAGTCTTTTGACCCCGATCTCACGACATGCAATCAGTTTTCTTTCTGTTGAAGGTGGAATACACATAAAGCTAAGCGACGATAATCCAAACAAATTGAGAGTAGACTTTATGGATGCAAAAGGTGCCAGCATCAGCAGAGTTATGGAACGAAAAATCGAAAATTCCTTCTTCCGTGAAGATTTTAAACGTTGTTCCGGCGAAGAAATCAGCCGGCTCAACAATATAACCGATTTTAAAAATTACTATGTACGTTCCATACTCAATGAAATAGATACTGATGCAATAAGAAGTAAGGCTCCCAAGATATGTATCGTTTCACCTTCAGACTTCGTTATATCAATAGTGGTGCCTATGCTCACAGACCTTGGATGTAAGGTTGCAAGCTTTTCGTCCTCAAACTTGAATGAGATTGACACAATTGTCGATGAGATTAAAAGTAACAATGCAAGCTTTGCTGCCTTTATAGACAGTAACGGTGAAACCCTTGTCCTTATCGATAAAAACGGCAATACTGTAAAGGATGATATGTTCATTTCCCTGACCTCACTTATCTCCTTTAAAGCCAATCCGGGATCAAAGGTTGTTGTACCTATAACCGCTCCATCAATAATTGAAATTATGGCAGAAAAATACCATGGCAAGGTTGTACGTACAAAGACTTCACCTCAGGCAGTTATGGAACAAATGCTTAATCACAATCTTTTTAAAAACAGGGAAAATATGAATCAGTTCCTGCTAAACTTCGATGCTCTTGCAGGACTTGTGAAAATTCTTGAATTCTTCTGTGTAAAGGATACGACTTTATCTGAAACACTTAAAGAAATACCTGATTTCTACGTAAGTAAAAAGAAAATTTTCTGTCCATGGGAACTAAAAGGACGGGTTATGAGAAATCTTATAACTGAAAAAAATGGTGAGAAGGTTGAACTCCTTGACGGTGTGAAATTTATACTTGAAAACGGTTGGGCTCTTATCCTTCCTGATGCAGACCTTCCACTTTGCAGAATATATTCGGAGGGGGAAACTCCAAACGTAGCCGAGACAATCTCAGAGAAATATCTTGAAAAGATCAAGGTAATTATTAATTCATAGAAAAAGGAGTCTTTTAAGGTAGGGAGTAATATGCAAACACTGATAATAGCTGAAGACAGCTCAAATAAACGAATTGACAAAGTTTTAAAAGAAAAGTACCCAAATATGCCTCAAAACTTTATGTATAAAGCTTTTAGAAAAAAAGATGTAAAAGTAAACGGTATAAGGGTTAAAGAAGATTATATAGCCAATCTTGGCGATAAAGTTGAAGTATATATAATTGATGAAATTCTGGAAGGTAAGAGTATATCCGAACCTACAGATTACTTCAAAGCATTTACAGTCATATATGAGGATAAAAACCTGTTAATCGTCAATAAAAAACAAGGTATCCCTGTACATCCAGATAAAGATCAGGCAGAGAATACCTTAATTGACCTCGTAACTGCGTATATACGAGAAAAAGAAGTTACAAGCAAAACATCCGGATTTTCACCTGCACTCTGTCATAGGCTTGACCGTAATACTGGCGGACTAATAATTATTGCTAAAAATAATGAAGCCTTAAAGGTAATGCTGGAAAAAATCAAAAACAAAGAAGTAAAAAAGTATTACCAATGCTTAGTAAGAGGCAAGATGGAAAAGCCCCAAGGTATCCTTAAAGCTTACCTTGAGAAAGACGAAAGAAAAAGCCGGGTTTACATTAACGATTATAAAACGAGGAACTCTCTTGAGATAATTACCAAGTATAAAACACTTTCAATCATTGACAATATAACAGCTGATGACAGTGCAAGTTTATTGGAAGTTGAACTGGTTACAGGACGAACCCATCAGATAAGGGCTCACATGTCATATATAGGTCACCCAATAGTGGGTGACGGCAAATATGGCGACAACACTTTAAACCGAACACTTAAAGCAAAATACCAAGCTCTGTGGGCTTACAAGTTGAAATTTGAATTCAGTAAAGGCGGAGGTATTCTAAACTATCTCAACGGAAAAGAATTTAAAGTTATGCCGGATTTTAGCAACATTCTCCCGATAAGAAATATCTAAAATCCGAAGTAATATTTCAACTATTAAAGTCCCCGATTGTTTAAATTCATTCGGGGACTTTTCATTATGCCTTTTATATAGTAACCATAAGCTATTTACCTATAAACTGTTGTACCAGCATTTTACCATATTTAGAACTATCCACAATACCTATTCCTGTATAGTTAAATCCTGAATTCAAAATATTCTTTTTATGACCTTCAGAATTCATCCATGCTTGAAACGCACCTTCAACAGTTCTGTTCCCTGCTATGTTTTCTCCTGCTGTCTTAAAGCTAATACCAAACTGTCTCATCATATCAAAAGGTGAGCCGTAAGTTGGTGATTGATGTGAAAAATAATTGTTATCAACCATGTCTTTTGCTTTCAATCTGGCTACTTTCATAAGTTCAGCATCAAATTGAAGTGAGCCCACTCCTGCATCTGCTCTAGCTTTATTAACAAGATTCAATAATGTCTGATCATCCTGGGTTACCCCTGTAATCGGTGTCGAAATTATTGATGCTGTTGGCTTTGGTGTAGCAACAACCTTTGGAACTGTCTTTGTTTTTCCTGTTGAACCTTTACCGGAAGTTGTTGTCTTATTAGTAGTTGTCTTGTTAGTAGTTGATGCCTCTTTGATAAACTCTCCGGATACTGCCCCTACGCACCTTGATTCTGGTTCATAAACTGCATACCAATCTCCCAACTTTCCAATAACATTTACCCATTGGCCCTTCTTAAGTACACATACAACAGGGAAATTTGTTGAAGGCCCCTGCCTTACATTCAAAAGGTTAGCAGTTACAACCGCTGATATAAAATTAACCTTTTCAAATGTAGGCGCTGCGTTGATACTCCTTGAGTCAAACCCCGAAAATCCTAACCCTACAGTAAATATGATCGACAAAACAATCAGTAAGACCAATTTCCTGTTCATAATAATCCCTCCAAATCTGCTTAATTTTCCATTACAAATAAATATTTTTATATTTGGTTTATAAACAATAGTATTGACATATTTAAACGAATTATTTACATAGTAATTCAAGAAAATGAAAAACTTTTTTAGATTTTAAAAAAATGATAATCTTTACAGATATCGCAGGCATTAAGTTATTTTCACATAAAAAACAATCACTGCCTTGCAATCTTAGCAGTGATAATATATAATTTTTTTAATATTGAATTGTAAAGGAATTTGATTAACAGATGATAGTGGGAATTGGCCAGGATAGTCATAGGTTTGACTTTGAAGACAATGATAAAAAATTAATACTTGGAGGAGTAGTATTCGAAGATGCTCCACCTCTTGACGGCAATAGTGATGCAGACGTGATTCTCCATTCTATCACCAATGCAATCTCCGGTGTAACATGTGTAAATATACTTGGAGCGGTAAGTGACGATTTGTGCTTGAATAAGGGCATAAAGGATAGCAGTGTATATTTAAAAGAAGCGCTTAAATACTTGGACGAAAAAAAGATAGTCCACATTTCCATTTCCATAGAGTGTCTTATACCAAAGATAACACCTAAAATACCTGAAATGCGAAAAAGTATATCCGAGTTACTTGGCATACCTGAAAGTGCTGTCGGAATCACCGCTACAACAGGAGAAGGTCTCACCCAATTCGGCCAAGGAAAAGGAATTCAGGTCTTTAGCTGTATTACAGTTGATTAATCCTCATTTACTTTTTCTTTAAAGGAATAGTTATTATTATTGATGTTCCTTTACCTTCTTCACTTTCGACGCTCATGGTTCCAGCAAATTTCCCTTTTATTGTTGAATACGACATATAGAGACCTATGCCGGTTCCTTTCTCTCCCTTAGTAGTAATCATCTCTTTTAACAATTTGTTTTTTACTTTTTCAGGTATTCCGGAACCAAAATCTCTAACTGTTATTTCAAGATTACTCATCTTTTTATCAAATACTAAATCAATTTTTCCAGGTACCCCATTATAAGCTTCTATTGAATTTGAAACGAGATTGTTCAACACCTGAACAAGGTTGTTAATTTCCCCCTTTATTTCCGTAAGTTCGCTCGTCCTCATATCAGTTTCCAAATGACATTGGTACTTCTTGAGCTCATGATTCATGAGAATTTGAACCCTTTTAGCCAAGTCGCTTACCGTAAAACTTTCCACTGAAGATTCATTACAGTTGACAGCCTGTCCTTTAACTGCCGATATAATATCAGACATATAGGAACAGTATGGTCTTATTTTTTTCACCCATTCTCTCATTTCTTCAGCAATCTCATGATGATCTTTATCCGTAACACTTGCATCATCAATAGAGCTGTCATATTCAGAAGCAAGGTCTTTAAGGGCCTCAAGGCCTCCTGATATTGACATAATTGGAGTTTTAAAATTATGCGCTATTCCACCTATCAGCTGCCCCAAAGATGCAAGTCGCTCCTGTTCCATCATTATAGAATGCTTTTCAGAATACTCTTTGTCAACGGAAAAGCTGTATCGCCTTACTAGTAATATAGAAAAAATGAAACCAAAAGTTACGCCAATCAACCCAAGATAGAATATCTTTGTACCAACATTAGTTATAGCACTCGTTATAGAAGCTACAGGTTTAAGTAAAATAATTCTCCAGCCAAGCACTGTTCCCTTAACCTCTTTAATGTTGCAAAATGTCACAAGATGTTCTTTCCCCTCAATTTTTTTCATAATACTTCCGTTTTCCTGTATGATAGCGTCATTAATGAAATTAGCGAAATCGGTCTGTGAAAAATCTTCATTTAAAGCTCTATTGTATTGATTCATTATGAAATTTCCACTACTATTTACCATATAGATTTTACCGCCATTGCCTACTTTAATGCTTGAAATCAAATCAAACAAACACGACTCCTTATAATTTATTATAAGCATTCCATGACTGCTAAGGGATGTTGGCGTATATATTCCCTTAACAAGTGAAACAACCTGACCGTATGCGCCTGCACTTGCGAATGTTGTATCAGAATCCGATGTATAAGTGCCAATCCATGCCGACTTTTTACCGCTGTTTTTAGCCAGCTGCACTACATGGTATGTTGAAACATCTTTTAATATATTAGGTCTTTGCTGACCTGAAGTAATGTACTCCATTGAATTTGTAACAACTACTATATCTGCTATATCCGATCTGTTTACAGCATAATTATTTAATATATTTTCTATTTTTCTAATGCAATCAGCCTTTTCATGCTCATCTTTTGTCGAATTCAACTGCGCAACAAGTTCGGACAAGTCATTATCCCTTGATATTGTAAGAGCCAAATCATCCAAATTCCCTAATATTGTCTCTACATTTTTTGAAGTCTGTTTTACTAGCTGAATTGCACTTTGTTTTGTATTGTTTAGAATGGATTGTGAAATCATTCTAAATGAAATAAAACCAACAACAGTAATAGATAATATGACAATCATCACAATACTAAAGTTTAATTGCCATGCAACTTGTATCTTCTTTTCATTTATATCAGGCAAATAACCAATAGTTTTCCTTCCTTTAAACTTAACCATTTTCTCACTCTCCAAAGTTAAAGAATGGATAAAACATACCTTGCATTTAACACCCTACTAGTTCTTTCCAGGGCATGGGATAGATATAGTTATTGCAGTCCCTTTCCCTTCCTCACTTTCAATGCTCATAGAGCCTCCAAACTTACCCTTTATAGTAGAGTGTGACATATATAGACCCAAACCAGTACCATTTTTACCTTTTGTTGTTATCATTTCCTTTAGCAATTTCTTTTTAATATTTTCTGGGATTCCACAGCCATAATCCTTTTCAACTATCTCCAGATTATTTGCCTTTTTGCTGATTATTAAATCCACTTTCCCGCCTTCTCCATTATATGCTTCTATTGAGTTGGATATAAGATTGTTCAGTATCTGAACCAGGTTATTAATTTCCCCTGTTATTTTCATATTTTCATTGACTTTAATATCTATATTTAATTCACATTTATTTTTTTTAAGTTCATGGCTCATTAATATCTTTATTCGCTTTATAAGTTCTTCCACCGTAAAGTTAAGGCTTGTTGAGTTGCTTAAATTTGTCGTCTGACCTTTTACTGCTGATATTATATCCGACATGTATGAACAATAAGGTTTTATTTTTCCGATCCAGTCCGATATTTCAGATGCAATCTCATGATGATCCTCACGAGTCACCTCCGAATCACCTATAGAATTGTCATATTCGTTAATTAGATCACTAATGGCCTCAAGGCCACCTGATATAGACATGATTGGTGTCTTAAAATTATGCGCTATTCCTCCTATCATTTGTCCTAAGGAAGCAAGCCTCTCTCTCTCCATTGCAATAGAATGCTTTTCAGCATATCTCCTATCTAACTGAGAGTTATATATTCTAGTTATAAACGCGGCTACTATTAATCCCAACAATATACACGCAAGTCCTATAAATAAAAGGTATATCTTTGCATTTGTAACCCCTTTTGTTATTGAAGAAACAGGTGTCATATCTACAATTGTCCAGCCAAGCTCAGTCGCTTTTATTTTTTGAATAGTGTTATATGTTATGATATAACTCTTTCCATCAACTTCCTTTATATCCCCTCCGTTTTTTTTGTCCAATAGCTCTTTTACGAAATCATACTCAACAATTTGACCGTTTAATCTCCTATTCTGTGCATTCATTACATAGTCACTATCTTTACCTACAATAAAAACTTCGCTATCGTTTGAAAGCTTTATGCCCGAAATCAAACTGTATAAGTATGATTCTCTGATATTTATTAAAAGTATACCTTGACTTTGAAGACTACTTGATGAGTAAATTCCCTTGACAACTGAAAATACCTGTCCATTTTCACTACGCCTAAAAGTTGACTTTACATCAGTAGTATATGTATCAATCCATAAAGACTTTTGTCCTTTTCCTCTGAAAGTTTTAACCGCATAGTATGATGCAATATCGTCATACAAATGCGATGATTTAGTTCCACTTGTAATAAATGTATTGTCATTCATAATGATGGAAACATCGACAATGTATTCTCTTTGCTGGCAATAACTATCTAAAATTTCACCAATCTTTCTGATATTTTGAGCCTTCTCATGTTCGTCAGTAATAGTACTAATCTCAAAGACTCTATTGGCTATTGAATCATCTCGAGACATAGTCATTGCAAGGTCATCAAGCTCTTCCAACACTGTTTGAATATTTTTTACTGTTTGTTTTATAAGCTCTGTAGAACTCTCACCCGCATTTTCCAGCATAGAATTTGATATCATATTAAATGATGCAAAAACTACTACCAATATGGAAAACATAAATATAGATGCAAAGGCAATATTAAGCCTCCACACATTAGCCATATTTTGTTTTTGTGAAGAATGCAGAATACGGGATAATAGCTTTTTAGGACTAAAAAACATATTCCTACCCCTCCAAAGCTGAAGTTATATTTTCACCTTCTTAAAATCAAGAAATACATTGAACTCATAAGCAAAAAATCAAAGATGTGAAATAACACTAACTTAATATAATATTCTACATTTTTTTGAAAATTCCTCTATTAATTCTTTCTTGGTGCATGAACCAAACTAGCTTCTAAAGAGGACATTTTCTCTTTTGAAAAGTGAAAGCGCAATTTTTAATGAGATAATAACATATACAACTGAAGAGGCAAGTGCCAGTATTAAATATGTATAATTAATGTTTAAACCTAACACCATCTTAAATGCAGATATAGTATTTAATACAGGTACTACAAACATATATAAAGGTATTTCGTTTGGCTGCATTAAAATGGTTGCATATCCCGGAATCATTGCAACTATTATCAGAAAAGATAAATAAGTTTGCGCTTCTCTGAAGGATTTTGCATAAGTGCTTAATGCTATTTGAATTCCAGCAAAGGTCATTCCCATCAACGTAGCTATCAATAAAATCAATGCAATTGCGGCACCGGGAATGCTAAACGCTGAAATTTGCGTACCTGTTCCCATTGTAATGGATCCAGGGTCTATTATGAGCCCCAAAGCCATACCCATAATTGAAGTTATGACCGAAACAAATGAAAATAGTGTTATGGCCAGATATTTTCCGATTAGCAAGGAAGACCTGCTAGACTTTGTTGTGAGAAGCGGTTCGAAAGTATTTCTTTCTTTTTCGCCTGCAACCAAGTCAGTTGCGGGTGCTGTACCTCCTGCTGATATAAGAATAACTAACATTATAGGAAGAATCATAGAAAGTATGCTTAAACTTGTCTTGCCCTCGTTTGCAATATTGTCCTCTTCGATTTTCACCGGTTCTAGAATTTCATCATCTATACCAACCGTTGCTAGTCTATCCTTGACAATTCTTCCATTGAACGCGTTAATTGCCTCTGCAATTATACCTATACTTCCTTCCGATTTTGTCTGGGACTTGTCATATATCAACTTAATAACAAACGGCTTGCTCTTTTCCAGCTTGGATTTATAATCCTTCTCAAAGTCAAGAACTATACGCACCTTTGAATCCGTAATAGCAGCTACAGGGTCATCAACATCTATAAGGCTGATATTGGGAAAGTCAGCTATTATCTCGTTTTTTACGAGATCTCTAATTTCTTTTGTATTAGACTCCTGACTTAGCGCAATGGTAACATTCTGCGCAATATCATTCTGCATATTCTGAACGCTTCCTCCAGCCAACATGCTCAAAAGCGGAATGATGACCATGGGAACTACAATGCTTGTAATTATAGTTTTTCTGTCCCTTACAATATCCTTTACCTCTTTTGTAAACACAATCCATATATGCCTAAGATTCATGCTTGTCACCTACCAATCGGATGAATATTTCTTCAATGTCATTACTGCCATATTTCTCCTTGATATCATCAATCTTACCTTTCTCTATTAGTTCTCCTTTGTGTATAATCGCAATCCTGTCACATAACTTTTCAACCTCACTCATGGTGTGACTGGAAAACACTATTGTTTTCCCTTCCTTTTTACATGTTCTGATAAATTCATGAACATCTCTTATAGCACTAACATCAAGTCCAGATGTAGGCTCGTCAAAAAGCATTATATCGGGATCATGAATAATTGATCTTGCAAATGCAACCTTTTGTTTCATACCCTTCGATAACTTTCCTGCTCTTCTGGTAATATACTCTTCCATTCCAAATGTTTTTGCAAGAATTTTTATTCTCTCATCTATTTTTGCTTTGCTCATATCATTCAATTCGCCAAAATAGCTTATATTCTCTTCACATGTCAATCTATCGTAAAGACCTGTTTCCCCTCCAAAAAGAATGCCAATCTTTGACCTGACTTTTTCAGGCTCGGATACGATATCAAATCCAGCCATTGTTGCTGTCCCTGATGTAGGCCTTAACATTGTTGCAAGCATTCTTAATGTTGTAGTTTTTCCAGCTCCATTTTCCCCTAAAAGTCCAAATATTTCACCCTTTTCAACTTGAAAACTAACTTCCCTGACAGCTGTAAAGGTTCCAAACTGCTTTGTTATATTTTCAATTTTAATCAATGTCAGAACACGTCCTCTCAAAGTTCTTCTTCTGCATTTATAATAGCCTCTGCAAATATTAAATCTTCCTTTGTTGTTATCTTAATATTATTGTAGTTTCCCATGACCAGCTTGGTCTTAAAACCCAGCCTTTCGGCAAGAACAGTATCATCTGTTCCTACAAAATTATCTTTCTTAGCACATTTGTGAGAATCCATTATTATATTGTATTTGAAAGCCTGTGGAGTCTGAACAGCCCACAAGGTACTTCTATCAGGAGTTGAATCAACAAAACCTTCACTATTTGAAGACTTGATAGTATCCTTAACCGGAACTGCTACTGTTGCTACTCCGCATGCTATTGCTGCCTCAATACATCCAATAATACTGCCTTCATCAACAAAAGGCCTTGCTCCATCATGAATAATCACAACATCTGCCTCATCACATACTTCTTTTAGCCCATTAAAAACAGAATCCTGCCGAGTTAAACCACCTGTAACTACACACTTTATTTTCTTAAATTTGTAAGCATCAATTATATTATCTTTACAATACAAAATATCGTCACAATGCACTACAAGAATAATCTCATTTATATAATCTAGGTCATCGAATTTTCTAAGGGTTCTTGCAAGTATCGGTGTTCCACCCACCTTAATGTACTGCTTATTCATATCCATATTCATCCTGGTTCCCTTACCCGCTGCAACAACAACCAGGCTCGCATATAATTTGTTATGTTTAATCATAGACAACGCTCCAACTAAAAAGATACTATCATAATAAAAGAAACTGAAAAAAATGTAAATAAAAATATCCATGGTCTTACCCCATAGATACCTTGATTTTACATTCTGATAATCATATTAAAATATATAGTTCAGTAGCTTACTAATACGAATATTTATATTAAATATTTAAAAACTTGCTTATAATCTTTTCTATCTCAATTGCATTCATGTTTTTAGCCAATACAAGTTCACTTATAAGTATTTGTTTTGCACTGCTAAGCATTTTTCTCTCACCGGTAGAAAGCCCTTTTTCTTTTTCTCTTACCATCAAAGACCTTACAACATCAGCAACCTCATAAATATTTCCGCTTTTAATCTTTACCATATTCTCCCTATAGCGCTTGTTCCAGTTGCTATTTGCACTATTGTTCTCCGCTCCAAGAACAGAAAAAACTCTATCAGCATCCCGCTCACTTATTACTTCTCTAATACCTATTCCCGTAACATTCTTTGTAGGAATCATTACCTTCATATCTCCTATAGGAATCCTAACAACATAATAACTCTGCTTGCTACCTAGTATTTCCCTTTCCTCAATAGACTCAATAATCCCAGCTCCATGCATGGGATATACAATTCTATCACCTACATTATACATATACACTCCTCCAGTAAACAAAAAACACCGAAATTTTCATCTCTGTATTCGTTTCCTAAATTTCTCTAATTCTATCTACCTAAAACAAATAACAAATCCTGATTTCTATTGCTAACAACACTAAAACATAACAAGTTAAACATTTCTCGCAATAACTTAATTATTTTGAAAACTTTGAGAAACTAAACTGTTATTTATCTCCTGCACTTTACGTGTTTTAAAGCTTATGCCAACTAATTCCTATAGATTAAGTATACTACATTGAAAATATAAAGTCAAAAATTTTTATTCTAGCATGTGTCTATATCTATGTCAACAACAATTTTTTACTAAATTGAAAGTACCATAATTTAGTACATGTCGTTTTGTGAAGAGTCTGACTTCTTCCAGGTTTATCCATTGTAATTTTAATTGACAAAGCCCTATTTTTACAATTATAATAGTAATGTCAATAAAACTTCTGCATGTTATAATAATCAATACATCTAAGGAGTGAACCATATTGAATGACATTATGGTAGATCAATTCCAATATACTGTAGCTGAACTTCTTGTAAGAAATAAAAGTATTCTGGATCAAATAACTAAATATCAAGACTCAAATGGACGTGTAAACCGCGGAATTATTAAGGCCGTTACCCAATGTGGTTGCGTTAAGGTTCATGCCAAAAAACAGGCTATGCCACCTGATGCTGATTTCGATGAAATCCGGAATAACATGAAAACGCATATAGAAGGAAAGCTATGCAACAACTGTAGAGACATTATTGAGAAGGATATTGGAAGAAATCTCTTCTATCTGGCTTCAATATGTAATACTCTGGACCTTAATTTATATGATATTATAATTAAGGAACTTGACAGAATAAAAATGCTCGGCAAATATAATTTAAGATAACAAAGCAACAAGGGGTATTTTAGTTTAGCCCCTTGTTTTTGTTTTGGAAATTTTCCATAGGAAATGTTATTAAACTCTTCTTGCATCTAAGAAGAGTTGTTCTTGTACCCTTCTCAAACCTTCTTTAATCATTCTTGCTCTGACCTCTCCAATTCCTTCAACCTCATCCAATTCATCAATTGTAGCATTTATAATCCCCTGGAAATTCAGGAATCTATCTACTAAATTCTTTATTATAGTTAATGGCACTCGAGGTATTTTGCTAAGCAGTCTGTAGCCCCTTGGAAATATAGCCGTATCAAATGTATTTACACCACTGTCAAAGCCTAATATCTTGCAAATATTTGATATCTCCATAAGCTCATCAAAAGAAAGCCTTCGTAAATTTTCCTGCATCTGTTCAGAAGTACTATTTACACTTTCCTCCATATAGTCCTCAATTATGAGAATTTCGTCACTCTCTACATTTGCCAGAAGTTCATCCAGCTGCATGCTGATCAATCTAGCTTCATTTCCAAGTTCACAAATATATCTTTCTATTTCAACAGCCACTCTCATAACCATCTCTATTCTCTGAATCACAAAAGCTACATCATCAAGCGTAACTATGTCTTCAAATTCCAGTACACTCAAGTTGTTTACAGCACTGTCCAAAACATTTCTATACTTTTCCATTGTCTGCAACGCCTGATTTGCCTTGGTAAGAATAGCAGAAGTCTCTTTTAAAATATATTTTCTCGAACCCTTATAAAGCGTAATTATATTTCTTCTTTGAGAAATGCTAATAACAATTTCACCAGTTTGTTTTGAAACCCTTTGTGCAGTTTTGTGTCTTGTACCCGTCTCATCTGTATATATTGAAGTATCCTGTATGAGCAGGGCATTTGCATACAATATCTTCTTGAGATCCTTGCTCAACACTATAGCTCCGTCCATTTTTGCCAATTCATATAGAAAAGCCTGGGAATACTCTTTATTTATAAAGAACCCACCATCCACAAGATTCATCACTTCCTGTGAATCTCCTATGACAATAATCGCTCCGGTTCTTGCTTTAAGAATGCTTTCCAGCCCTTCCCTCAGAGGTGTCCCCGGTGCAACCAAACGTAACACCTCAAGAAACTCCAAATCATTACTTTTTCCCTTGCCCATCTACAGCCCCTCCAAAAAGCTAATATTATAACACTGCTAATACGTCTATTTATGTACAAAATCCTTTCAACTATGAGTACAGAGGTCCTACAAAAGAATACTCAATGCTTCCACAACATTTTCAACAGGTCTAATATTTATGTCCTTTATCTCCTTTATTTGCTTTATTGCCTTAATATTTCCCGCAGGAACAACACAATTTTTAAAACCTATCCTTGCAGCTTCAATTACCCTCTTATCTATCTGATTTATTGCCCTGACTTCACCAGTCAACCCAACCTCACCTATAAGTACGGTGCTCAAATCAACAGGTCTATTTCTGAAGCTGGAAGCAATTGCCGCCACTACTCCCAAATCGCATGCAGGTTCGTCTATTTTAAGACCTCCAACAACATTGACATACGCATCATAGTTATGGAGCTGCATGCCTACCCTCTTTTCCAATACTGCCATCAGTAAGGTAATTCTGTTATAATCTATACCTGTGGCCATTCTCCTTGGCATACCAAAATTGGTAGGACATACGAGAGCCTGAATCTCAATCAGCATTGGCCTGGTACCTTCAAGACTTGATACAATTACTGATCCCGGAACACTTTCTGTTCTACCAGAAAGCATCATCATTGAAGGATTTTCTACCTCAATCAACCCGGCATCTTTCATCTCAAATATGCCGATCTCATTGGTTGACCCGAATCTATTCTTTACAGCCCTCAATACTCTATAACTTAGGTGTCGTTCTCCTTCAAAATACAGCACAGTATCGACCATATGTTCTAAAACGCGTGGTCCTGCTAAAGCCCCTTCTTTTGTCACATGTCCAACAATAAATATTGCTATATTCTTAGTTTTAGCTATCCGCATAAGACCTGATGTAATTTCCCTGACCTGGCTTACACTGCCCGGTGCAGAGGAAAGTTCGTCTTTAAACATCGTTTGTATTGAATCAACAATAATAAGAGCAGGATTTTCATTCTCGCTTAAGGCTTCAATAGCCTTAAAATTAGTTTCTGAAACCATTAATAGATTTGAATTCCTTACGCCTAATCTATCGGCTCTAATTTTGATTTGCTTTATAGATTCCTCACCTGAAACATAGATTATCTTGGAATCAATTTTAACGGTATCACATATTTGAAGTATAAGTGTGGACTTTCCAATTCCGGGATCTCCGCCTACCAAGACAAGTGAACCCTTGACTATTCCGCCTCCAAGAACGCGGTCCATCTCCTTTATTCCCGTCAAATACCGCTCTTCGCTTTCAATTTGGATATCATTTATATTGACAGGCTTGACATCAAACAGAATACTATCCTTTTTTGAATTAATTCCAGCACTCTGTATTTCTTCCGTAAAAGTGTTCCAGTTATTACACGCCGGACACTTTCCAAGCCAACCATTACTCTCATATCCACAATCCTGACATACAAAAACAGATTTATGTTTAGGCATTTATATCTCCCATGCTTTAAATGTATAATTAATTTTAACTAATCCTCTAAAAAACTCCTGCTCCGATAAGTTTATCAAGTACCAAAACAAACATTGCATGTGACCAGGTTAAAGGAATGACCCAGCAAGGTTCTCCTGTCTCTCTATTAACCTGTTCCGGCAATAGTCCAAGCTTTGTACGTGACTTAACTGCCCACTCAAAATAGCTCTTAGCTTTTTCCATGTTGCCTGTTTCAATATGATAAAGTGCAACCCATAGAGTTGTTAGTACCCATGGATTTCCACCAATATAATTATCATTTTCATACCTTTTTATCCCCCCTGCCGGATTAGCAGTAAGGGCATTTTCAATAGCCTCAACTGTATTGGCAACCCTTTTATCCTTTGCTTCGAAAACTTCAAAAGGAATTGCCACACCCAATAAACTTACATCTATTGACCAGTCTTCCAATGTAACATCCCTACGATATCCTTTTGGATTTACCTCAATTACAGCAATACGGTTTGAATGCTCACTTCCCCATGGATTGAGCTTAGTCCTGACACTTCTGATAAACCTGTTAGCCTCATTCTTCCATAGGTTGGTTTCTATTGCTTTCTTGATATCTTCACCAACTCTGTTCCACTTTTGAATAGTTTCCTGTGAGACATTTAAAATTTCTGCTATCTTAACCCCTGCCCGGATACCTCCATAAACAGCCGCACACGAATAAGTGTGTTCTCCAACTCTCTCTTCCCACAAATCATAACTTGGCTTTGGAAGTCCAGTTTCAGAATCTCTAAACCTTACAAGAAACTCTACACCTTTCTCAACAGTATTCCACATCTTTGTAAGGAAATTCTTGTCACTCTTTATCTCATAGTGTTTTAATATACCCCATATAAGTGTTCCTGTTTCATCAACCTGCATTCCCCACGAAGGGGCAAGATTGCCATCCATGTAATATCTCTGATGCCATGAGCCGTCATCATCCTGAGTATTTACAACCCAATCGTAAAACTTATCCACGGCTTCCGTAAGACCTGACACATCTAAAGCACTTGTAATAAATGCTGCATCTCTCCCCCAGCAGTATGCATATCTTCCACACTTGCTAAAGCCCTCATCTATCTCAGCAGATGCCAAAAGTCCCCCTGTCTGCTCATCGGACATAAGCTTGAAAACCAACAGAGATCTTTTGTACAAATTGTCAACAGCAGTATTACCTGTATTTACGCTCTTTGCAGAGTTTAAAAAATTAATCCAATACTTTTTAGTATTTTCATACTGCTCACTTACGTTCATAGTCTTGCATTTTCTGCTCAATTCTTTTACTTCTTTAAGCGTACTTGAGGCACATATAAACATATTAAAGCGCTTCTTTTCGCCAGGCTTCAGAGCACCAATCTTCCACGACAAAGCTCCGTCTCTCATCATTCCTATGCTGTCATACCCGGTTAACTCTGTATATCTTGCAGAGTCAATAGCGTTATTGCCCAGCTGAAACTGAAAAACCTCAATATCAGATGTGATGGAAATATAGTAATCATGCTTATAATGAATAAGCGAATCTGTACTAAAATCAAATAATGTGCTTCTTAAATCAGGAGTAGTTGTAATCATTGCCGAATAATGCACAAAACCCAATTCGATTTCTTCATTTCCAATATTCTCAATTTCATATTGTCTTATAAAAACATCCCTGTCTTGTAAAACAAAATCGAGCTGTTCAACCTGAAGTCCCCTTCCACTATCTTTTAACCTTGTCTTTAATATGTTGGTATCATCTATATAGGATTGCTCCCTCTGCCAATTATCTTCACCAAACCATGATGTACTGTTTTTATACCTGATATTAAAAATACCCGTTACCAATCTCTCGACATGCTGAGGATAATCAATATGAGGCCAAAAAAGCCTCTCCAACTCACCTTTTTGATTCAAGCATACAAGCATACGGGAATTTCCAATTATTGCATCGTTGAAGTATGTCTTTGTCATCTAATCTACCCCCGTTGCGGAAACTATTTGTTATATTATTAATATTTTTAACTAAGCAAAATTAAAAGACATCTTTGATTTACCAAGAACCCAATAAACAGCATTTAACAACCCATTTTAAATAATTTCATTTTTTACTATATTATTATAACATATTTTATTATTTTTTTATCATAAATATTTTTCCTTATTAAGTACAAAATAAGATGAAGGAAATAAACTATGAGTTATAAAATATAATAATTTTTCATCTGGAGGAATCAAATGTTATCACTAATAAATAATGTAGTATATACTGCTACACAATTAATACAGGTGATAATTTTTATTGCAGGGTGCTATTTTTTTGGCATTTCCATTTTTGGCTGGATAAAGCAGAAGGAAAATGATCCAAAAAGCTACACTCCTCAAAAGAAATTTGCTTTAATTATTGCCGCCCATAATGAAGAAAAGGTCATTAGCCATGTAATTGAAAGCCTTTTCAAGCAGAATTACCCCAAGAACCTTTATGACGTATATGTTATAGCAGACAACTGCTCGGATAACACTGCCCAGATAGCTGCTGATCATGGGGCACTGGTTTACAAAAGAGTCAATAACGAATTGCGTGGTAAGGGGCATGCCCTTGAGTGGATGTTTGCAAAAATATTTTCGATGCCGGAAAAATATGATGCAATCAGTGTTTTTGATGCCGACAATCTTGTCACCTCAAATTTTCTGCTGGAGATGAATGCAAAACTTTGCCAGGGGCATAAGGTTGTTCAAGGTTATATTGACAGTAAAAACCCTTATGACTCATGGATAACCTGCTCCTATTCGATTGCCTTCTGGCTGTCAAACCGCATATTCCAGCTTCCCAGATATAACCTGGGGTTAAGCTGCAGTTTGTGTGGTACAGGCTTTTGTATTGATGTAGATATTTTGAAACAGATTGGCTGGGGAGCAACTTGCCTGACAGAGGATCTGGAATTTACAATGAAGCTTGCTCTCAGCGACTTAAAGGTAGCTTGGGCACATAACGCTGTCGTCTATGATGAAAAACCCCTTACACTAAAGCAATCATGGAATCAGCGCAAACGATGGATGCAAGGACATGCAGACTGTGCAAGCCGTTTTTTGGGCCCACTTTTCAAAAAAGCGTTCAAGGATAGTGATTTAACCTCTTTTGACAACGCAGTATATTTGTTTCAGCCCATAAGGTTTATTTTTGTAGGCCTAATTACAATTATGATGTGGGTTCAAACCGTATTTCCGCAATCCCCGTTTTTTAACCTGAAGTACGTTTTCCCCGTGGGAGTGTGGTATATTTTTGCTACACTGCAGTTTTTCTACGGTCCTTTTGTAATACTTACAGAAAAGAAATTCTCTCCCAAAGTTATGGTTGCATTTTTGATATACCCAGTTTACTGTCTGACCTGGATGCCGATAACCATTCAGGGGTTTTTGAGCAAAAACAACAAGGATTGGAACCACACTCATCATTCGAGGGAGATAAGTATCAGCGATCTGGAAAAGGCTTGAATTTGTTTCAATAATGAAAGAAGAAGTCTATTTTGGGGCTTCTTCTTTTAATAGATATCATATTACCAGACTTTCGAAGTTTATTTATAACTTAAATTTTTAATCAATTTGACATGAAGTGAATTTTAATCAGTTGGTTCCAGGAAATGCATCACATATTTGCATTGCAACCTTCCAACAGTTCGTGCCTAATATTGTTAAGAAGCCTTTCCACATCACTGGAAAGAACTGTATTTTCAAAAAACCCCATTGCCATTGTCATTACGTTATTATAGGTGTTAACAGCTAATAACAATCCTGGTGCACTAACAACAGGAGGAACAATAAAATAATCGGTAGCTGCTATATTGCCGAATTTTATTAATGACTTTGACAGGATACCTAGATTAGATAAAGTTGGAATACATCTATTACCATAGAAAACATTCGGCATATCTTTATCAGTCTTTGATGAAGCCTGATAATAGGCAAGAACTTCTTTAAAGCTGATCTTTTCCAAACGTTCCAAGCCAATAGCACTTTGTAGTCCAGGGCACCCACTTTTTATTTCATTCATCATATAAACAACTCTGGATAAGGTATCGCTAAAAGTTTCATCTTTTACCATGGAAAGAGAAGCATTCACTGAGCCCGAAAAATTTCGTATCGCCTCAGTCTTTTTATTAGGAAGATATCGACGCAAATCAATTGTAACATTTATTCCCATAGGAACACCATACACTGGCTGACCCATCCTAAGCATAGCTCTGTAATATGCTGTAAGAATCAGATCATTATATGTGGCCCCTTTTGATTTAGCATAAATGCTTATCCTATCCAACTGATCCGGAGGAATTTTACAGGTAACAACGCGGGTATTACTGGATGTACCCTGCTTCCATGGAAATGCCCATGTAGGTCTAAAGACATCTGACCCTGGAATCCATAAATCATTCGGAACTTTTATGCCAAGATTGTTGAATAATAGGTCCTGATCGCTTCTTCCCCTGTTAGCTGGTTTTGGTATATATGCCCCATCTGAACGATCAATTTCAGAATATATATCTGAAAGAAGCTGGATATAGTCTTTAAAGCTGCTTCCATCACAACAGGCGTGATTGGCTTTAAACCCCAACACATCATATGACTCAGATCTGATCAGCTTTATTTTTATCTTTGGATCATCATCCATATCCAAACGGCTATCTAAAAATCTCTTAACAGCTTCATTAACATCAGATACTTCCTCAAAAGAACAAAACTCTACATCATCAATATTCTCCATTCGCTTCCAATATGGCGGATTTCCTTTAATGAACCTGCATCCCAAAACAGGTTCTGCATCAACAGACAATCTTACTGCCTTTGATAGCTTGTCAAAATCCAATCTACCATCGAGATTCAAAATAGCCTGAGAATGAAAATTCCCCATTCCGTGGCGTGCAACATAGTTATATATGTCATGCCCATTTACCGGTAAGACATCCGGTTCATCAGGTATCTTTCCTATTTCATGTTCATTAGTATCCCAGTATCCTACAAATGCCTTGTTTAGCTCTTTATAATAACCAAACATGCTTTTGGACATATTTTCATAGAACTTGTAATAATAATCCAAACTAGACTTGGAAAACATCGCTTCAAAAGGATTTTCGCTACCTCTGAATCTTTCCCAAAAATCTTCATAAGAAAATTTTCTTTTGTTATTGCCAATTTTGGTTTTCACATCCATATCTATCCACTCCATATAAATAAGGTTTCATAATTAGGAAATGTCAGGATAAACTCAAAGTTATTTTTCTAGCCGTTCCAACCGCTCGTTAATAATCTTCATTAACCACTTTTCTTCCCCTGGTATATTGTCCTTAAGTCTGGCTGCTGCCACCGGAAGCATCCATGCATCAATATCCTCAAATTTTACATTCGCAATTCTCATATACTCATTTAAGTAGTACCAACATGACAACCATTTTGGATATGTAGACATAGCAGCCAGTATATACGGAGTTCCTGGAGGTACTGCTGGTGAATTGATTATCAGGCATGTTCTGGCAACATCACCTAACGGGTTCCCCCTATAACCTCCACTCCAATCTATAGCTACAAGTTTATTATTAGATACAATTAAATTACTTAGATATAAATCTCCATGACAAATACTTTTTCCATCTGGAAGCATATCTATATAGTCCAAAACTCTTTCCATCCTGTTGCCCAATATTTTAGAAGAGAGTTTAATTGCATTTTCAAACTTTTCCTTTTGAGTTGGTATCCCTGCTGTAGAATATTTATGAATTTCATAATGGAATCGTATCATTTGCTGTACATAGTCAAAAATGCTCCATGGTTCTGTTTCAAAAGCACTTGTCATTGTTTTGCCAAATATTCTCTCAATTACTATCCCTCTACGTCCTTCAAATTTTATTATGTCATATACAGCAGGCGAAGACACACCTGCCTCATGTACCTTCTGCGTGATTTGAGCCTCACGTCTTACCCAACTATCATCATAATTATTAAAATAAAGCTTTAATACTTTATCTTGTCCCCATTTATACACTTCAGCAGTTTTGCCTATACCTAACAATTCTCCTTTATCCATACACATCCCCCTTCGCAGTTTCTTGGCCTATGTGGCAGCCTGTGACTCGGAAAACTGCTTAAGCCGCAAATAAATATCGGGAGCAACCTTTACAATATTGATTGGTTCAATTTTCTGATTTGTCCAAGCGTGGACTGTTCTTCCTGTTGCAAGAAGCTTCCCTCTTTCCTTTTCAAATACCTCATACTCAAACTTTATTTTAACACTGGACATAGATGTTATTTTCGTAATAACTATTATCTTATCACCATACTTTGCAGGACTTTTAAATTTACATTCTATTTCAGAAAGAGGAAGAAATAATCCCCTCTTAGCAATTTGGGAATTGGATGCTCCTGCCTCCTTCAGATAATCCCATCTGCCCTTTTCAAACCACAGTGGATATTTCGAATGATGTACAATTCCCATTCCATCAATTTCGGTATATATAACACGGAAACGAGTTTTTGCTGCCATTTTGCTCACACATCCCTCTATTAATTCATCATTAACTTTTTAGGAAGGTAATCGGAGATAACGAACTGTAAAGATAAATATATGCTTCTCCAAGCTTTTTTATAGATGAAGATTAAGTGCTGCTTACATTTAACTTTAGTGTTCGTTATCTCCTTTTACAGTCCAATCTCTTTAATCCTGGGTTTTGTCGCCACTGCCCATTTTGGCATACTTTTGCATCATCTTTGTAAATTCTTTATAAGACTTAGTCAAGTTCGGAGAAATATTCTTGTAAAAACCATTGAACATATACGGATTAGCTTTTGACAGCATTGCCTCAAAAGGATTTTCCATGTTGCTCATTTTTTCTATACTCTTCTCATTAGGAAGTCTAACGTTGATATTACCAAATATTATTGTCATATCTGTTCCACTCCATATAAATTAAATTTCAAAATATAATATTTTTTCTGAACACCGATAAAAAATGTGGCGTTACTCACAGAACATTATATTTGTAATACTATATACTATGGGGTATTAGTCGCAAAGGTTACACCTATTATGTTGACTCTTGTAAAATAACTATTCCGCTATCAAATGGATTTACCCATTAAATTTTTTACTTTTCTAAATTGACATAATTATAAATTTGTGTCATTTGCATATATGGCTTCATAATATAGTATTGCAGGCGTAATGTTATAACCGTACTTAATTATGTAAGCCCTATTACTGCATGCTAATACGTATTAAAAATTTGGTTTGTAAGGAGCAAATTAATATGAAATTAAAATTTAAATCCCCTAAAACTAAAATTCAACCCAGCAAGGATCTCTCGGAGATAAGAAGTTATTATAAAAAAATCAGCAAATCATTTACAAAACAGATCAATATGAATAACCCGACTTATAATGCTATACCAGACAGCACGGATGTTATGCCGGCTTACGCACATGATTATGGCAATTATGTTGCCCGGTACGGAATGGGAAATTTCCAGATTCAAGTCGTTATGAAACTCGATGGTAAATTGGATTTTGATATGCTGTCAAGAGCAGTAAGATTATCTGTTGACGCAGAGCCGGTTTTAGGGTGCAAATTTGTTGAACATAATCCTCCATATTTCAAACGCAGGGAAGATATTGATAACTCCAAGCTCTGCATAATGGAGGAAACAGAAAACACTGAAGAAGCTCTCCACAAGTTTTTAGAAAGCCCTTTGGATATGGATCGTGACTTCATGGTTAAAGTAAAACTGATACGTTCAGGTGAAAATGATACTTTAGTTGTCAAACTCAATCACACATGTTCTGATGGAGCAGGTACAAAAGATTATATCCTTCTTTTATCGCATATTTATTCGTGTCTTTATAAAGACGGTATTTACGTACCAAAACCAAGTGTACGCAGCAGGGCGGATCATGAAAAAGCATTCAAGGTTCTTGGAATAAAACATCCTGAATTAGATCCTTCTGTAGTAGAGTCTCCTAAAACTGTTTGGCCATTTCATTGGAAATGCGGGGGCGAGAAGGATATTACCCCTTTTGTTATCTGCCAGCTTCCTAACGGACAATTGGATATATTGTCTAAATACGCAAAAGAAAGAGGAGCAACACTCAACGATCTAATTCTTACTGCTTTCTATAGGGCAATGTTTAAACTAACTAACCCTCCATACGGTATTCCCATGGATATGGGTGTGACAATAGATTTGCGACGATATCTTCCCGATAATAAGGCTGAAGCAATCCGGAATTTTTCAGGAGGGGTTGTTTTAAGAATAGCCAGATTGTTTGGTGAGCCTTTTGAGGGAACCTTGATGAGGGTAAAATCCATAATGAACCGCAAAAAAGGTAAAAATCCCGGTTATCAAAGTGCTACCGGTGCAGAACGTGCAGAAAAAATGGATTTTCTAAAATATCTTGCTTTTTCCAAGTTCATGTCAAAGACTTCTGAAGTAACATCACAAAATTGCAATTTCTGTTCTCCCGGATTATCTAACGTAGGCATTATTTCGAAGTCTCCTATAAAATTCGGTGAGAATGCAGTTTCGGAAGCTTACTTTATCCCACCTGTAGTGCGTCCTCCCGCATTTCTGCTTGTTGCTTCCAGTTATAACGGCATAATGACACTTGCAGTCGGGTATTACAAAGGTGCAACCTCTAAGAGTAAGATTGAAAAGCTTCTTAACAAAATAAAAAGTGAGCTAATGGAATGTTGTAATTAAACAAGTTATACCAAGTTAATTTTCAGCATTCCGAAATAATCGCAGCATTAAGGGAGTGAATATACTTAATTTCTTAGATATATTCACTCCCTTATTTACATTTGTTAATGTTGTTTAAATTGGGCTTATTTGTAAGAAAATCGCTCCTTTTCATCAGCCAGCTATATTTTCCGCTTATCAATGACCCTTTTTGCCTTACCTTCACTTCTTTCAATAGTCTTAGGTTCTACCAGCTTAACCTTTGCATTAATACCTAATGCGCTTACCACTTCTTTTCTGACTCTTGCTTCAAGTTCTTCAACTTTTTTGATCTTATCAGAGAACATACTCGGAGTCATTTCTACCCATATCTCGAGTGAATCCAGATTATCTACCCTATCTACTATTATAAGGTAATGCGGCGCAGTTTCACCTGTTTCTAAAAGCACACTCTCTATCTGCGATGGAAATACATTTACACCTCTTATTATGAGCATATCATCGCTTCTGCCAGTAACCTTATTCATTCTAACCAGCGTTCTTCCGCACTCACATTTTTTATAATTCAGTGAAGATATATCATGTGTTCTGTATCTGATCAGGGGCAAACCTTCCTTGGTAATTGTCGTGAAAACAAGTTCTCCGTTTGATCCCTCAGGCAGCACCTCTTCTGTCTCAGGATTTATAATTTCAGGTATGAAATGGTCTTCCTGTACATGCAAACCGCACTTGCAGTGGCAGTCAATCGACACACCAGGTCCCATTATTTCACTAAGGCCGTATATATCCATTGCTGTTATCCCCAAACGCTCCTCTATTTCCTTTCTCATGTTATTGGACCACGGTTCGGCGCCAAAAATACCCACCTTAAGTTTCAGTTCGCGCCTATCTATCCCTAATTCATCCATTTCTTCCGCCATATTAAGTGCATATGACGGAGTACATGCTAGCACAGTCGTTCCAAAATCCTTCATTATCTGTAACTGCCGTTTGGTATTCCCCCCCGAAATTGGTATAACAGAGGCCCCTATCCTTTCAGCGCCATAATGAAGTCCAAGGCCCCCGGTAAACAAACCATATCCATAGGCAACCTGCACTATTGATTTTTTGTTTGCTCCTGCACTGTATAATGACCTTGCTACAACTTCAGCCCATGACTTCAAATCTCTGCGTGTATAACCCACAACAGTCTGTTTACCTGTTGTCCCGGAAGACGCATGTATTCTTACAATATCACTCATCGGCGCGGCAAACATCCCAAATGGATATGTGTCTCTTAAATCCGACTTGTTCGTAAACGGCAGCTTTTTTAAATCCTCCAGTGATTTTATATCTCCAGGTTCAATCCCGGCTTTTTGCATCTTGTCACGATAGAACGCTACATTGTTATAAACCCTATTAACAGTTCTTATTAATCTTTCTGTTTGAACTTCAGTCATTTCCTTTCTCGACATACACTCGTATGTCGGGTTCCAGTATTTCATACTGTTCCCTCCTAAGTTTCCTTATTTAGATGTTCACCACATCAAAAAAATATTTACTTCCTGACACACAGCCCTGATGGCCAATAAAAGTGCTCATTGACAAAAATTTATTAACATAATACAATACCATGCTTGACTGTTTAGAAATGCTGAAAATATAACTTCAGCAATAATTTCACGGTCTAGCCTTATTTAACCTAAATAGGTTCCCGGTTGCATAGGCTATTCCTAATTGAGATTTTATGTATCTTTAGTGTGCTAAATAGCCACCGTCAACTACGATGGATGTTCCTGTAATAAAGCCGGATGCAGCACTAAGTAAAAATGCAACAGAATTCGCAACGTCCTCCGGTTTTCCAATGCCCATAATCTGACGTTTAATAAGATCTGCTTCAAAATCTTCGTTGTTGACCACATCTCTCAAACCATCATATATGCGAGTAGCTATCATACCAGGCGCAACAGAGTTTATTCTAATTTTTTTTGCTACAAGTTCCAAGGCCAAAGATCGAATTGCACTTTCTATTGCTCCCTTACTTGCACAGTATGCAGTCAGGCCTCTAGCTCCCACTTTATTTGAAATAGATGATATGGCTACGATGCTACCACCATTGTCATTATTTTTCCTCTTCGAAAAATGTTTGACCAGCTCAATAAATGAATAGAAGTTTATTGTCATTATATTATTGAGATCGCTTGTTTTTAAGTATTGCAGCGGAACTGTCTTTGATATGCCTGCTGAATGTACCAACCCACTAAGTTTTAGTTCATCACTGCAAATATTATCAAACATCTTTCCTATTTCATCCAGATTGGTCAAGTCTAAAAGATAGTATGAATGTTGACCAGGCTCCAGTTCATTATACGTTTCCTTCAATCGCTCTTCATCTCTTGCGACCATAATAATATTTGCCCCGAGGCTACTTAAGTGGATTGCAATTTCTTTCCCAATGCCTGCCGAGGCTCCAGTAACCATAATATTTTTACCGCTGAGGTCCATCGGGTTTATCATTTCACTCTAGTCCCCCTTAAAGTAGTCGTTTGTATATATCATAGGAAGACAAGCACATTTGTCCATTTCGAGATAAATGCCTCCCCATGATAAACCTACACCAAACCCACACAGCAATACCCTTATCCTCTCCTTTGATTTCTCTCCTCCTAATGCATCGACCAAAGTTAGAGGTATGGACTCACCGCTTGTATTTCCAAATCTATCAATAGATACTGGCAGTTTTTCCATAGGAAAACCTATCTTTTTTGCCAAATGTTTGAGAATAAAGAGGTTTGCTTGATGAAATACATACATATCTACATCTTCATGTTTAATATTGTATTGTGACATAAATGCCTTAACTGCTTTAGGTACATCGGTAATAGTGAAGGAGAATACATCTGACCCGTTCATGGCCAATTCACAATCCGATGCTTCTATTACTGTATTGCTTCTGCTCCTTGCATGTCCTGCAGGGACCATTATACATTTATATCCGCTCCCCTTGGTTTTCAGAAAGTATTTTATTTCTTTACCCTCTGACCTTTCAAAGGCTGTTGCTGTTCCTCCGTCTCCAAACAACATAGCTGTAGCACTATCATTGGGATTAATTCCAAAGTTACTGGTATCACCGCACAAGAGCAACACTCTATTTAAGTCTTGTGTTGAAACCATAGTTGAAGCTAACCATACTCCGTATACATATGCAGAGCAGCCAAGATTTACATCAAAGGCTATGCAATTCTCACTAATCCCCAACCTATGCTGCAACACACATGCTGTTGCCGGTACGGCATAATCAGGCGTTTGACTTATAAATATCAAACCATCAATGGACGATGGCTCCCAATTTAATTTCTCCATTAGTCTTTTTGCCGCAGCATAGCAAAGGTCCGAAGCGCATTGCTCATCCAAAGCAACGTGCCGTGTTTTAATACCTGTCATATTAATAAACTTTTGTACACTTTCTTCTCCAAAAGCGCCATAATAGTCTTCATTTTTTACAATACGATCAGGTACAGCACACGCTATGCCTTTTATCTCTACATTCTTAAGCACTCCTGTTGCCACTGCATTTCACCTCACTCCATCATATCAGTAATGTCTTTCACTGTTTTGAAACCTTTGACTTCTCTGGTTGTTATAGTCTGCCCAAAACTTTCATCAAACATGGCTATTACTGATATTGCAGCCATTGAGTCCCATTCACCGAGTCTATTTAGCTCAATATCCTCACCAAGAGTACCCTTTTCAATATCTAATACTTCTTCCAACAGATTTAGCTTTTCATCAATTGTCATTGTTAACGCTCCTTTTTTGACTCATATTAGTTTGATAGAAATAAACTACACATAATGTTTATTTACATAATAGAATATGAATTTTTTTAAGAATGTGTGAAATATTCCATAAACTTTTAATATAAATGCCACCTAAAGATTCATTTACAGATATGTAATTATTGACCATTAAAAAGCAGACAGCTTCTTTTCAAATTTGCCATTTATTTTATTGCTCTTTAGAAAAAATTGCTTTTACTTTTAATAGAGATGAACAGGCTATCAAGGAAACACACCCTGTTAATATTCCAAGTAATAATCCGTTGAAAGTTCTGTTTAATGAAGTCAGTACTGGAGTAAATCCATGGCAGAAACTGTTTATAATAGATATTCCAATAATTGAAGAGAAAGTTCCCAAAAAGCTTAGAAGTTTATAGGACACCTTTTTGGGATAAAGATACAAAAACGCAAACAGGCATGGATAGCCGATAATAAATTCCTTCGTCCTTGGTCTTGCTGACATGGTTAGTTCCAGGAATTTTCTTAGCTCAAGCTCCATGGCGGATTCTGGCAATATATTAAAATTGCCGCTTCTTAATAAATATATATATATAAGAACAGAGATACTTAATATATAAACAAGGTTAGAAAATATAAACTTCTTAATACCTGTACGCTTAATATCGTTTATTATTCTTTGATATACAGGGTATTGATCCTGTGAGATAAAAATAAAGTTTATATTGAACACAATCAGTGGAATAACAAACGCCTGTATAACCATGTTGAAGTTAATAAGGTGCATTGTATATCGAACATCACACATTGACGCTATTACCGTACAAATTCCAATTCCATTAATAAAGAAAAGCCTTAATAGTGACTTACAAATACATATAAAAATATTTTTCGATGGATTTTTCAAACTATTCATAAGTATTATACTTGATAAAGAAGGATAGATAATAGCAGCTGCAAATGCCGTCCAAATATTAGTTTCTGGTTTTATAAACTCAAATATTAAAAACCCTGCTAAAGAGGGAAGGATGATTGAAAATATAGTAATACAAGGCTTTTTAATTCCGATATAATTTATAAATAAGGCTATTGAGGCGATAAGATTAATAATAATCGGAATACTGTAAGGTATACCTGGAATAGTTGGATTGACCTTATTTATCGGGGTATCCATAGAAAAACCTCTTTCAGTAAGTCGTTCAGAGAGCTCTTTTGAAACTTCTAAAACGCGGTTATCAGATGTAAAATCTTTTGAGTTATAAATTGGCTCAATACAAACCAGCCTGACATTTCTGTCCATAACAGCTCTAAACCACATCAAGGAAGCATCTTGCGGAGTGGCAACTTTTGATGGATAATTTGAAATGGTAAAAGCCCTGTTTAAACTGTAGTTTGTTCCGGTTATAAGCGAATCAAGTCCCGGTATGGGGATATAACCTGTTTGTTCTTCGTTCTCCATAACAAAAAAGATAAGGTTATTTCTAATAACTAATAACCTTAATTCCTCAATATCTTCATAACTATTCTGATTAACGGGATAAGGATTTTCTTTAATCGAATTATACAATAACAGATATCTGATTCCGTATTTTTGAATAATAGATTCCAGGCTTTTATAATAACTTTTTGAATGGGATAAGCTGTTAAGGTTTAGTATAATTTGGAGCCCATAGCTATTTACTTTTTCACAAAGTACGGTATTTAGTCTATCAGAATTACTGCCCAAAGACTCTTCATTTAAAATAACGCTTGATATATTATATTCTCTAAGATCACCAAAGTTTAATTGATTCGATAATTTATTATTTGAAATAAACTTTTGGTAGTCACACGCCAATATAACTGAATTATTATTTATTTCATTTGACAACCTTAAACTAATTAAAGGGACTAAAAATATGGTACTTACAATTAAAACCAGCCATAAAACTTTTCGCATTTTTCACCAACGTCATTTACTTTATTATTCTCAGATTATAACACGGGAAGTTATTGACTTCAAATACCATGAACTGCTCTTTTATTATTTTACCAAAGGTTCCTTATCCCCCCTTATGAATTGACAAATACTAAAATAGCCAGAGCTGAACGCCCTGGCTATTTTTTATGCTTTATTCAAAACCAAATCATCTTCCTTACTTTCAATGACTACCTTATCTCCTGCTCTAACTCTTCCCTCGAGCATTTCTTCTGCCAACTTGTCTTCCACCATGCTTTGAATGGCTCTCCTCAGAGGCCTTGCTCCATAAAGCTGGTCAAATCCCTTCTTAGCCAGAAGCAGCTTGGCATCATCGGTAACCTCCAACGCTATGGCATTATCTTTAAGTCTCTTCGCAAGACTTTCAATCATAAGCCCTACGATACTCTTCAAGTGCTCTTCTTCTAACGGGTGGAATACAATTATCTCATCAACTCTGTTCAAAAACTCAGGTCTGAATGTATTCTTGAGCTCACCCATAACATTATTTTTCATGTCGCTATAGGTTTTTGCCTTCTCGGCATTAGCCGAACTAAATCCAAGTCTTTTTGGTTCAGTTATAAGCCTTGCTCCAACATTTGACGTCATGATAATTACTGTATTCCTGAAATCTACAACTCTTCCCTGCGAATCGGTCAGCCTTCCATCTTCAAGAATCTGAAGCAGTATGTTAAAGACATCAGGATGAGCTTTCTCAATCTCATCAAACAAAACCACTGAATATGGCTTCCTTCTTACTTTCTCAGTAAGCTGTCCACCTTCTTCATATCCTACATATCCCGGAGGTGATCCAACCAAACGTGATACGCTGTGTTTTTCCATATACTCGGACATATCAATTCTAGTTATAGAGTTTTCATCTCCAAATAATGCTTCTGCAAGAGCCTTACTAAGTTCCGTCTTACCAACCCCCGTAGGGCCCAGGAATATAAACGAACCTACAGGACGTTTCGGGTCTTTAAGCCCTACCCTTCCTCTTCTAATAGCTTTAGATATAGCCTTAACCGCTTCTTCCTGTCCAATTACCCTGTTATGGAGAGTTTCTTCCATCTTCATAAGTCTTTCTGACTCTTCTTCAGCAAGACGCTTAACAGGTATGCCGGTCCAGTCAGCAACAATTCCAGCAACTTCTTCTTCTGTAACCGTATCGGTTGTAGTCTGGTTTTTTTGCTGCCAATCATTTTTCGCTTTATCAAGCTCGTTCTTCAGCCTTTGTTCTTCGTCCCTTATCCTGGCTGCTTTTTCAAACTCTTGACATATTATAGAATCTTCTTTTTCTTTCCTTAACTTTTCTACCTGTTCTTCAAGCTGTTTTAAATCCGGCGGAGCTGTAAATGACTTAAGTCTTACCCTCGATGCTGCTTCATCAATTAAGTCTATGGCTTTATCGGGTAAGAAACGCTCTGTTATATACCTATCCGAAAGCTTTACAGCGGCTACAAGTGCTTCATCAGTTATCTTAACCCTATGGTGCGCTTCATATTTATCCCTTACACCTTTTAAAATCTCTATAGCTTCTTCCTTTGAAGGTTCTCCTACCGTAATAGGCTGGAACCTTCTTTCCAATGCAGCATCCTTTTCTATATGCTTCCTGTATTCATCAAGTGTTGTTGCACCTATAACCTGTATTTCACCTCTTGCAAGAGAAGGCTTTAAAATATTTGAAGCATCGATAGCACCTTCTGCTGCACCGGCTCCAATAATTGTGTGCATTTCATCAATAAACAGAATTACATTTCCCGCCTTTTTAATCTCTTCAAGAGCCTTTTTAAGCCTTTCTTCAAACTCACCTCTGTACTTTGCTCCTGCCACCATAGATGACAGATCTAAAGTCACCACTCTTTTATCTTTCAACATTTCCGGAATATTGCCTTCAACTATCTTCTGTGCCAATCCTTCAGCAATAGCTGTCTTTCCAACACCAGGCTCACCTATGAGACAAGGGTTATTTTTTGTTCTTCTGCTCAATATCTGTATTACTCTTTCTATTTCCTTATCTCTTCCGATTACCGGATCAAACTTTGCCTCTCTTGCCATATCAGTTAAGTCTCTTCCAAACTGATTCAGCGTTGGTGTATTTGAACTGGTAGCATTATTCTTAGGAACGCCCGATGTACCTGGCGCTTCTTCACTAAACATTTTTACAACCTCAGAATAGAGTTTTTGCGGTTCAAGTCCCAAATCCATCAGAATCCTTACTGCTACACTTTCGCCTTCTTTCAATATGCCAACCAGAAGATGTTCAGTTCCGATATAATTGTGGCCCATCCTTCTCGCTTCTCTAAAGCTGAGTTCAAGGACTCTTTTAGTTCTGGGCGTAAACCCTAACGGCTGTTCACCAGTTGAATCTCCATGGCCTATTAATTCTTCTATCTCTTTAAGAACTTTATCTTCAGTAATACCTTGATTTTGCAATACCTTGGCAGCTACTCCGCTTCCTTCTTTAATTAATCCCAGCAGCAAATGCTCTGTACCAACATAATTATGACCAAGGGTCATTGCACTTTCCTGCGAAAGACTTACTGCTTTCTCTGCTTTTTCAGTAAAACGTCCATACATATTCAAATCCTCCTTCGTATTAAATTGTCATGTTGTTGTCTACTATAGATGAAAAACTCTAAAATTATATTTAAAGGATGTTTTTCATCTAAATTAGATAACGTTTAAGTGATATATAGATTTAACTTAACTTTTCGTTATCTATATGTTTATCGCCAAAATATCCCAAGCACAACACTATATATTCAATTTAATTTTTCTCGTATCATTTCGGCCCTTCTAATATCCCTTTCATCAGGACTTAAAGTTTTGGCGAAACTCATCTGCAAATTCGCCGGCTGAATCTTAAGAAGTATCTCGTTAAGCTTACTTACTTCTATGTCTTTAATTATTCCCATATCTACGCCAAGTCTAACATCAGAAATTAATTTAAAGCTCTCTTCCGAAGAAATAATTCTCGCGTTAGATAGTGTGCCTAAAGACCGGTAAATTTTATCTTCAAACCTGAAAGGATTTTGCTTGTACAACTCCGACCTTAATATCCTTTCCTGATTAATAATCTGGTTTCCAATATTCATGATATTATTTATAATCTCTTCTTCAGATTGCCCTAATGTGATCTGATTAGATATCTGAAATAAATTACCGGAAGCCTCACTGTTTTCTCCATAAATCCCTCTAACTGCTATACCAAGCTTGCCGCAAATCTCCAACATCCCTTTTATATAACCTGTCATTGTAAGTGCCGGAAGATGCAACATTGCTGACGCTCTAATACCCGTTCCCACATTTGTCGGGCAACAAGTCAGATAACCATACTTCTCACTGAATGAGTAATCTATATTTTCCTCAAGCAAACTATCTATTCTATTACAAAGTTCCCAAGCCTTATCAAGCTGCAGGCCTGAAAACAGACATTGAATTCTAAGGTGATCTTCTTCATTTATCATAATACTTATCTTTTCATCACTGCTGATTATTGCAGCACTTTCAGTTCTTCCTCCAGCAAGGTTTGGACTTATAAGATGCTTTTCCACCAGAACCTGTTTGTCAATAGGGTTCATCTTCTGCATATCTTTAAATTCAAAATCGCTAGTTGCAGTGCTGCTATTAAAAATAGCATCCTTCACTTTTTCTATTACTTTTTCTCCCTCCTCCCTATTCATCTTAAAAGGAAAAGGAATGTCCTTAAAATTACGTGCCAATCGCACTCTACTGCTCATAACTACATCCGATTCAGGTCCCTTTTCATAATACCAACCTTCCATAAGTCCACCTCCAAATCCTGCTTCAAACTATGATGCACTGCTTTCCAATGCTCTAATCTTATCCCTTATTTCCGCCGCCTTTTCATACTCTTCACTTTTTACTGCCTTATCCAGCTGCTCCTTCAAAGAATCTATTTCCTTTGAGACTTTAACAGTCTCATAAACCTTTTTGGGCACCTTTCCATGATATTGAAGATTTCCATGTAATCTTTTCAAAATCGGCATTAACTTATCTCCGTAAACCTGATAACAGTTTTCACAACCAAGCTTGCCTATCTTTTTAAATTCTTCGTAACTCATTCCGCATTTATCGCATACAAGTTGCTGTTCTGCAACTGATGGTCTTACCGGGAAGCCAATCAGTCCTGAGAAAAAGTCGTTAACACTAAGCGGAGATCCAATTATTATCTTTCCTTCATCCCTAGCGCATTGTTCGCAAAGATAAATTACATTTTTAGCGTTGTTTATAACTTGTGTAACTTGTATATTGGCGACCCTCTTTTGACAATTCTGGCACAACATATGCCTCACTCCTTTCACAGGACTTCCTAGCGCTTTTTAACATTACTAATATCTAATAAAGTTTATTTACCAATCCGCTTAATAATACCACCAGACTAAATGAATGCTCCCGCTCTTTGCATGACAATTTGCCATCAAGTAAGCCTTATGCTAAAAAGCATTGGAAGTTATATTTCATCTTTCCTAAACCAACAGACTGACCAACATATTTTTCAATATACTTGCTCTTATATTTCCTCTATGCTCCACAGGCACAAGTGACAATGCCTTGTCACTTGTAGCCGCTTTCAGAAGCAATCCATCCCTTTCGGAAATAACGCTATAGTCTACGAAATTGTTTATAAATACCAGTGCTGACTGTTGTGAGATATTGTCTCCCATTGAATTGATAATGTGCATAAGATAATTCTTACCTTTATGCTCTATACTAACCCTTCTAATACTTATATGCCCGCCACCGCCACGTCTGCTCTCAACATAATAACCTCTTTCGGTGGTAAACCTGGTATCTATAACATAATTAATCTGAGAAGGTACACAATTAAACTGGTTGGCAAGCTCGTTTCTCTGAATTTCAATAGTCCCATCAGTGTCACTGATTAACTGTTTTATAAAAGATTCTATTAAGTCACTAAGTTTTGCCATGTGCATCACCTTCCGCATTGATTTTGACTTTCTTTGACTTTCAATAATATTATAAAATATTTCCTTCCTGTCTTCAACAAGGCAAAACACAAAAAATAGCTAAAAATATCCGAATAATTAAAATATATCACTCTTATTAATAATTATTTAGCCAAACTTCTAATTGCTTTTCTTATTGTCTTTCTTAACTTTATCATCTGGAGATACTTCCTCAGTAACCTCGGCTAAATATCTTGCCCTATTCCGTTGTCTATCAGGTGTCATCCATTGGTCAAATGATGATATAAACTCACCATACATTGTTACATCTTCAATTCTTTCATCTTTGATATTAGTTTTATTGTTTTTATTTGCCATAATTAAATACACTCCTCTGAAATAAATATTTAATTTATTTTTTTCAGAGGAGTGTATTTGTATACTGAAACTTTTTGAAAGCAATTATTTGGGAATATTCATAATAATTCCAAGTACGGCCAATATTACAGGCTGATGTATAATATATACATATAGCGAATTTCTTCCAATGAAATTTACAAATCTACTTTTGATGGTAAATGGAAAAATACTTTTCTTCTCTTTATAAAGTATCCTGCTCAAACCCATTCCCAATAAAAATGCCCACGCATAAGGAAAAATAGGATAATAATCCGAGGATGTAAACTCAGAATTGTACAATCCGAACATACACAAATAATTATTGGTAACTTTAATGTTAGGCAGTATAGACGTTGTGGCAGCGATAACCGCTGTGGCAGCAATAACCGCACTTAAAACAAACAGCCACGGAGTAGGAAGTTTCTTTAACAAAGGCGAAGCAATCATACAAACTCCAATAAAGTGCAAAATACCAAACACAATAAAAAACTCCGGATTAATCAAATAGGTTACAGCCGTTATTCCTAAAGCAATAGAAAAAACTAAAAATCCACGTTTAAGGCTGCTCCGGCTAAAAGCTGTACTGATACCTGAAACCATAATAAATGAATTGCCGACTATTTTTACGATCACATCATTAATCCCACCATCATAATTAAGATTCATACCATAAAAACACTGCAGATCGAAAACCACGTGCAAATATATCATTGCAAGGATCAGTAAGCCTCGTAAAAAGTCTATCTCCCAAACGCGTCCTTTTTTCTTGATGTCCGTCATTCGTACAAGCTCCCTCGTTTTTAGCTTAATCATACCACAAATTGCCGCATTAGCAAGGGTGTTTTTGGAAACCTCCTACTGCTAGTCTAGGAGAATTTCTCTTTTATAGACAGCTTTTCCCTCCATCTTCTGCTGGCTTTTTTCTTTCAAAGTATCAATACCATCAGTACCTATATAAATAGATAACTTAGTCAATTTTTTACCCTTTACCGCAAAAACCTCTGTTGCTCCATTTTGTTCATTAAAATCAAGTCTATTGCCATCTTGATCAAAAATAGTAATCGCAAATTCTGCCAACTTGGATTTAGCGATATTTTCCATCTCTTTTTCAATATCAATAGGTTGTTTTCCATCTGCTACAAGTTTTTCCGACGCTATTTTAAATCTCTCATAGTACCCTTCAATTTCTTTTTGAGAAAGCTCTCTAGTTGGTATAATCGAATCTACTTTCACTTCATATGGCGTAACAATTATATTTTTAATGCCATAGCCAACTGAATTTTTTTCGTTTACTTCTATTGTCCGTGTATTATCTCTATCAACAGTAATCGGTAGTATAAAATCCCACTGCCCGTCAATCTTTAACATAGAAAACCCGTCCGCTTGATCAGCCCATATTTTACTAAATGAAAGATATAAATCAAATGAATCTAAAGCTTTATCGGAAATGCTGGTCAAATCCAACTTTATCATTCCTTCAAAAGCATTCTTATCAACTTGTGTACCTTCTATATGGTTGTTCATTAACTGCTTTTTCTGTCCATCTACTCCAATCCCCCAATTTCCTTCTGTATATAAGAACTGATGAGTTAAAGGGCCTTCTGCACCACTATATAAACTTGCCACTTCTCCAAATGATTTACTATTTTTTATTAGAAATGAAATGTACGCTGAACTTCCATCACAATAAATTTCCGATGCAGTCATTTTGAGCCCGTTATCCTCTGCTGTTTTGTATGTACTTTGAGCTTTAGAAGAATAATCTCCCGAAAACACTACTTTTCTTTCAACATTAGCAAATATTCTTCCTAAAATAGGCAGTTTTGAAGCCAATGCAGGATTTGCGGCACAGATGGCTATTGATACTATAACTGCAGCCGCCGTCCCAAGGACTCCTATCCTTTTGAACTTTCTCCTCTTATGAATTTTTCTTACTTCTCTCATGCTGCTTTCAATTACTTCATCCAGTCTATCCGGAATCGGAATAAAAATATGGTCAAATTTATCCTTCATAAATGTAATCCTCCTTCAAATAATTCTTTAATTCCTGCCTTGCGCGATTTAAATAGCTTTTCACCGAACCTTCAGGAATACCCATAATATAAGATATCTGGCTTATTTTTAAATCGCTGAAATACTTTAAAACAATTACTGAACGATAATTATCAGGTAAAAAATCAATAGCTTGATATAGATCCAGTTTTTCCTCAATTGGCGATGATTCAAGTGGTTCTAATGCTTCTACAGCATCTGAAAGAATGTACTTTTCCGACTTCTTCAATACATCCTTTGCTGCATTAATTAAGATTTTTGTAATCCAAGTTTTAAAAAATTCCGGCTGCCTTAGCTTTTTTATATTCTCAAAACCATTAATTACACAATCTCTTACCACATCAAGAGCAATATTTTCATCTCTTGTATATGAAAATGCAATCTTATATAAATAGTCTTTATACATTTCAATTAACTCTCCATAGGCCTTTACATTGCCTTTAATGGATTGTTTTGCAAGTTTATCTACATCTATATTTTCTATTTCCAAACTGCCACCCCTCTCCTCCATCTCAAATCCCAGCTAGGAAGTAATTCTTTGTACTGTACACTCATTAGACCTTAAACAATATAAGAAGGTTACAATTTTTACAAAAAAATATTATCTCATAAAGTATAGACCATTTACTCGTATCTGCTATAATAAAAACATACCACACAACGCAAGGAGGACGCTATGAAAAAAAGCTATTATTTAAACATTGCTATTTCTATTACATTAGCAGCACTTTTACTTACAGGCTGTGAGCAGAACGCCGCACAAAAGGCGTCTACTCAGCCAACCTCTGCTATAACTAGCCCAGCTTCAACTAATAATAAAGCTGAAAGTGAAATCAATTATACTGAAAAACTAAAATCAGAAGGCTATAGCACAAAGGATATCGAATCTGCGCAATCGTATGTAAGTAGAATAGTACTACAATTAAATGAAATCGAAACATTCAGAGGCATTAATACGGAGCCCGCAGGTATTGGAAGTGAAAACACCGACGATTCATCCAAATATTCCGAACTTTTGTCAAAAATAGATGAACAAAAAGCAGTATACTATCTAGTTAAATTAAACAGTGATTTTAACAGCATAGAGGATGCTCTCAACGAATATCTCCTTGCTTTGCAGTCAGATCTTGATATTGATACCTACTTTAAAAGCAAAGAAAAATATAATGAGGCAAAAAACAAAAAGATCTCAGGTACAAATTCTGATGAGTTTATCACAGTCAGTGATATTGAAGAAAAGGCAATTAAAACCCTGCAAAATGTGAATAATTCCAGAAACAATTCCAACCAGACAGTTCCTGGAATAAACAACCCAAACCAAAATCCAGCGCCGGATGTTATAAATCCGCAGCCTAACATTCCAAGTGTCGAGATACCTCGACCCATTGATCCGTCCCAGGAAATAAGGGACAAGTTAGGACCCCAGCAATAGTCAAAAATGGATTGGGCATCTAGCTCCAATCCATTTTTTATGTGGAAGTTAAATAATAATACTCAATTAATCTTTCAAATTTGTCTATCGCAAATTTCGATAGAGCATTGGCTATTTGCTCCTTTTATAACCTTGGATCAACAGGCTCACTTTCTAGTGCTAATACTCCAAATACGCATTCATGTACTCTATAAAGAGGTTCATGTCTTACAAACCGTTCAAGTGATTCCATACTAAGTGCAAACTCTCTTAGAGCCAAAGCGCGTTTCTTCCCTAAAGATCTGCTTCTTAATCTCTGGATATTTTCATCCATTGTATACTCAGGCCCATAAATAATCCTGAGATACTCCCTGCCACGGCACTTTACAGCCGGTTGCAGCAGTTCTCTATTATTCTTTACAATAAAGTCATACGGCTTCACAACCATACCTTCGCCCCCCGAGGATGTCAGGTTCTCCCACCACTCAATACCCTTATCTATGCTTACAGTGTCTGTAACATCAACGAGAATGTGGTTTGTAGCCATAATCAAATTATCATCACCAGTAAAGTATTTAGCTATAGTATCCATATGCCATAAGTGATTTTTATCCGAGTATACCTTTCCCTCTGTTGCAAGGATGTGGAAAGGTGCAAGCTTTAAACCATCTATAGAACTCACAGGCCAGCAGTATCTCCTGTATGAATCCACATACTTGTGCATTGTATCCGAACGCTCAGAAAATCTTTGCAACAAAGAATTTATGTCTGCGTTTTGCCCAGATGTTTGTTTACTTACGTCGAAGGAAATATTCTTGTTGCATGATGCCTGTTTAAGCAGTCTTTCCGCTTCATCCAGAGAAACTCTGCCGGATATTCCAACAGCTGAGTATTGATCCTTTAAAAGCACCTGAGCTTTAGCTGACCAAGGCATCAACTCACAGTCAACGCAAACCCAATCTGTATCGAATTCATTCCAAAACCCGGACTTATTCAGTGCATTTCTGATCCTATCAATTAAAGAGGCCTCAAGCTCCATATCATCAAAAAAATGCCTTCCTGTACGTGTATAACATATTCCAGCAGAGCCATCAACAACTCCAAACCTTTTTTTAGCCGCATCTTCATCCTTACAAACTATTACTACTGCACGGGAACCCATGTGCTTTTGCTCACATACAACTCTGCCTACTCCCCGGCTACTGAAATATGAAAACGCCTCAGCCGGATGTTCCAACATGCCTTCTTTCTTACTTGTCTCACAAGGTGACATAGTAGGCGGCAGATATATAAGCCAATGCGGGTCGGCTGCGAACCTGCTCATTATCTCTAAAGCCGCAATAGAGTTTTCCTCTTTAATTGTAATGTTATTATAAAGACGAGTCTCAATAATTCTCTTACCCAAAACATCATTTATGTCTAGCATGTCACTGTCTTCCCTTACTTCAAATACAACCTTATCATCTTCAGGTAAAAAAGGCTTGGCAGGTTCGTAGTATGTCTCTAAAGCCTTTACATCTAAAAACTCTCTTTCAGGATACCTGTAGGCAGTAAGTTTTCCGCCAAAAACACAGCCTGTGTCAATATTAATGGTATTGTTAGTATTCAGGATTTCAGCCTGTGGGGTGTGTCCGTATATAACCATCGCTTTTCCACGGTAATCTGATGCCCAATCATATCTTACAGGCAAGCCATATTCATCAGTCTCACCGGTAGTCTCGCCATATAAGGCAAATTCACGCACCTTACCCGATCCACGCCCCTGAAGTTCTTCCTTTAATCCGGCATGTGCAACGACAAGCTTTCCGTCATCCAGCACGTAATGGCTGACCAGCCCGTCAATAAAGTTCTTCACTTCCTCGATAAATACAGGAGACTCATTTTCAAGCTGTTCCAAAGTTTTATCCAAACCGTGAGTTATCTGAACGTTGCTCCCTTTAAGCTTCTTTAAAAGTTTGATATCATGATTACCAGGTACACAAAGAGCGCTTCCTGATTTAACCATGCTCATCACAAGCTTTAACACATCAGCAATTCCCGGACCACGGTCAACCAGGTCTCCCAAAAACACCGCTTTTCTTCCTTCAGGATGTACAACTCTATAGCCACCGTTTACAGGCTCATTATCCTTTTCAATACAATACCCTATCTTCTCAAGGAGGCTTTTCAGCTCGTCAAAGCATCCATGAACATCTCCGATAATATCAAAGGGTCCATGTTCATGCTTAAGGTTATTCCATAAGGGCTGTCTTTCAAACACAACCTGCTCGACTTCCTCTGGAGAATTGAGCACATATACATACCTGAAGCCCTCCTTTTGAAGTGTTCTGATTGACTTTCGGAGCTGCTGGCTATGCTTTCTGATTACATGTTCGCCTACCTGCCTATCCGTTCTGTTCTTATTCCTATCCTGGCATACCCTCTCCGGAAGGTCAAATACCACAGCTACAGGCAGACAGTGATACTCTCTGGCAAGTTGTACAAGAGGCTTTCTTGCGGCTTCCTGTACATTAGTTGCATCAACAACAGTAAGCTTCCCAAGCTTAAGCCTTTTAGCCGCAATATAATGCAAAACTTCAAAGGCAGTATTTGTAACAGTCTGATCATTGTCGTCATCTGATACAAGCGCTCTGCAGAAGTCCGACGATATTACCTCCGTCGGTTTGAAGTGCTTACTGGCAAAAGTTGATTTACCACAACCTGAAGAGCCTATTAAAACTATTAAAGATAACTCTGGTACAGTTAATTTCATAATGTAAACACTCCCATCTGTGTAGGGCTTCCGTATTCAGCATCCCCTTCACCAATTTGAACAAATCTCACAGTGTACCCATATTGCGTTGCAACCTTTTGTGCCCATGTTTTAAACTCATTACGCGTCCACTCAAAACGGTGATCCCTATGGCGCATATCTCCTTCAAAAAGGTTGGAATAATGCGTGTTATACTCCTTGTTTGGGGTAGAAACAATAACGGTATTTGGCCTTGCAAACTTAAAAAGCACCTTTTCAAAAGCAGCTAGCCTATTTTCATCAAGATGCTCAATTACTTCAATAACAGTCGCTGCATCGTAGCCTGAAAACCTTTTATCCCTATAAGTTAATGAGCCCTGGAACAAGTTAATCCTCTTTTTTTGCATTTCGGGCAGTCTGTCTATTTTTAATTTATCCATGGCCCTCTCAAGTACACTGTAGGAGACATCCACTCCAGCAATTTGCTCAAAGCTCCTGTCTTTAAGAAGTAAAGAAAGCAAATTTCCTTCTCCGCATCCAATATCTATTACTCTTTTTGCATTTGCGCTTTTTAGTGCAGCAACTACAGTTCCCAGTCTCTGCTGGTTTAAATTCAATTTTCTTTCAGGCTCTTCTTCCTTTTGCGGAAGCTCCACAGTCTCTTGCTCTTCCGGAGCCATTTCCTTTTCAAGCAGTTGATCAAACGCCTTGTTCACCAGGCTTCGTTTTCTTCTCAAATACCTGAAGGCTATCCTGTCTTTTTCCGGGTGGGTTGCAAGCCACCCTTCTCCATGGCGCAGCAATTTTTCAATTTCATCCTCTCCAACCCAATAGTGCTTTTCTAAATCAAGAACAGGAATAAGGACATAAATATGGTTCAGTAAATCCTGAAGCCTGACTACTCCCTCAAGCGTTACTGTATAGTATTTACTTTTGCCCCATTCTGGGAACTTATCATCTAAGATATAATCCTCAATAGTAACCTTATAGCCTAAAGGTTCAAATAATCGGTTGATAATCCCTTCTTCACCCCTACATGGCAGCATGACTATTCTTGCCTGAAAGGGTAAAGCTTTCTCTGCAAGTTCCGGTTTATCTTTACACTTACCTGACATTGCCGTTCCAAACACCCTTGACATTGCAACACTTAAAAATGAAGATGCAACATAAGGCCTATCATTCACATAGTCAAACAAACCACCTTCCCCCGAAGTTCCTTTCTTTCCACGCGCAAGGTCAATCGGATCAATATCCAGTAAAAGTACTGCAGTACAACTTTCCGGCGATACTTCCGAGTAAAATACATGTGCTTTCCCATGATTAAGTTCAAAGGTTTGCGGCCTCGATGGATTTTTGTATAACAGATATCCTAAATCCGTTGCCGGCGGTTGGGTATAAGTAATTGTAAGTATCATAATTTCAACCCCTTTATTTGGTAACTTTGTAAACCTCATTTTTTACTTTATTTAATGATTTCCCAAATCTATTCCTTATGCTCTAAGGTCTGCAAGTATAAAACATTTAAACTTTAGATACTAAAAAGCGTAAGTAATTTTTCGTTCATGCCTTAGCTTTTATTTTCGTTTATTACTTGGCCCTCACATCAGCCTCATGCAATCTCAACAAATTATCATAAGCTTCCCTGCCTAAAAGATTAGTAGATTTTGTTTTCGCTTTTCCTGTTTTAATATTAAAGGGCTGCATATGCCATTGAATTAAATTTGTTATCTCAAGAATTTTTTCTACCGGCATATGTTTTAAGTAAAACAAACTCAAATAAGCTGATACATTCTGGTGATTGTAGAAATGGGCTTCTTCCGTAGGATTTCCTGTTCTATCCTCGAATCTTTTGGTAAACTTTTTCCCAATGTCATGCAATAATGCTGCCATCAACAGAATCTCATCATTATGCTGCTCTTCTATATACTCTGCACATTTCTTACAATGCTCGCCGATAGTTAATGTATGGTGTGAATTGTCCTGTGAAATTACATCCAGCTCTTTAAACAGCTCAGCCAAATCGTAATCTTCATCAGTATTAAATTCAACCTTTATATTATCCCAGCCCTCATAATATTGAGGAACCAAAAAGCTTTTATACATTTTCTCTATTACAGTTTCGGGTACCTTCCGGCTTCTTAAATTGTTTTGATGCAAGCATTTTTCATAAGGTGTGGCAACAAGAATACACTCTTTATAACACTCCTGCTTAATTCTGTCCAAAGTGAGCTTTCTCTTCTTATAACTCAAATTTGTGGCATCATAAACAACACTTTTTCCCTCGGATAAATCTTGATTGATTCTTCTATTCAATTCCTGAAAGACCAATTCATTGTTGTCTTGGTTATTTGCATCGCCGAATAATTCTTCCCTTAAGTCATCTGAAGAGTGTAAGGCCGCATTCTCTTTTAATGCCAACTCCTTTGCCAATGTGCTTTTCCCACTTCCCGGCAAACCCACCATCATAATAAATTTATTCATTTATGCTTCCTCCAAATCCTCAAACAAAGCAGAATACGTCCCTTCAAGCCCCATTTCATTAAGCTTTCTATATTTTGTACTGTTCATAAAGCAGGTTTTTAAGACATGATACTCTTTATTTAAATATTTCTGGCGTAAATAACCCTGAATTTCCTTAGGACAATTATTCGTTACCCAGACCATATATTCCTTTCGATCTTGCTTTGGTGCTTTTATATAATAATCCTCAATATTTTTATTGGTGTTTTTCATATACTCATAAATAAGCTTAGCAACCTGGTTTATTCTTCCCAAATAGTTCTCAGGTACTTTACTGATTAAGTCATCAAAAGTTCCGTCTGCAATATTTTTTATAATCGTATTTACTGAAGAAAATCTGTTTAATACTCTATGCAGCTGAACATAATCATCACACTTAAGTTTAATCATATGCCCGTCAATATTTAACACCCAGCCTTCTTTCTCGGTAGATTTAAACCTTTTTGCATCCTTAATTATATCTTCAAAATCCTTGTTCTCTATCTTTGTCATAGGAACATCGTATTTTTCTGCAAAACTCTTTACATCTTTATACGCCAACTGCTTTCCGGTAAAAACGTTTCTCATTCCGATCAGATACATACCCTCATCTTCTGGCGAATAAAAAACCACATGGGCATCCTTCACGCTTATATATTCGAAAATAAAGGTATATTCCGGATTTTCAACAATCATATCCTTATGGTTTTGAGTAAGTTTGCTGTATCCATCACTAAGCCGCCATGAGCTATTTCTGTCTAAAGCCATGCTTCCGGAAAGAAAAATATCGCCATTATAATATCGGGCACTTTGCATTGATCCATCCAGCTTGTCAGTAATTTCAACGGACTTGGCATTTTTGATTTCATTTTGTACACTTTCAAATTTGTTTTCTTCAACTTCGTTAAGGTTGAAAAACTTCCTGAAAGGTGCCAATACTAGCTGCTCATTTGCAACATCAATAACAACACTTCTGCATTCTCTGAAAATACTTTCAGAATCAGTCCACATACTTTCATGCATTTCATCCATACCATATCTTATAATAATAAAATCGTTATATTGCTTTACTTTTAAGTGGCCAAAAACATTATTATATTCCTCATTACCCAGTCTTGACAGCCACTTCTCAAATTCATCTGTATCTAAATCACCAAAAGTTTCTCTATAATCATTTTTGATTTTCATAACCAGATTAAATACCGGATTCCAATTAAATTTTCCCATTTCTTCACCCCATAATCATACTCATACGTTCATAAAACAATTCTTTGAAAGGACATAATAAAAAGTGGTTAAATCCATATTTCAGACTTAACCACTCTTGTTTGTATTTTCACGTAACTTTTATATAATGAAAACTTTAATACGCCTTACGTTTAAACAATAGAGGATTAAGCCAATGTATATGTATAAATGGTTTACAAATTCGCTCACGCAATGTTTCAATTTTCCTTAATTCAAAACAGTTAGTTCTATACATTGTATATCCTCCATTCCCAATATATTTATTAAAACTTAAAAAGATTGTATTACACTATCTTTATATCTGTCAACAAGCTATTTTAAAATAGTAACCGCTGATTTTGTCTATCAAGGTATCAATGCCTTGCTCAGTTGCAGATATAAAATCAAACACTTTCTCATTCCAGCCTGCAATGATGTTGACATTTTTACCGGCAAACTGCTGCGTACCATATCCCTGCATATCAATTGCATGCACCCATACATCAGGATTTACCTTCTTCTTATATTCTTCTACCAAGGCCTGGCAGGTCTTTGGCCCACCATATCCAATTCTGTAGGTATATCCTCTGTTTATTTCATTATCCGAAAGCATAATAATTCTGTCAACGAAGATTTTTTTGTCAAGCAAATAACGTATAGGCAAGGTTATATCTGTCCCGCCGCCATTTACACTAATACTGTTTGCATTGGCAATGATGCCGCCTTGTGTAGACAAGCTACATGGATATAAATTATTATCAAAGGTAGTTGTAATAGTTTCTTCGCATATATAATTTGCAATAGACAGCATCAATACTGCAATTTCTGCACAGGTCACTTCGCTTTTTGAACTTATGCCTGAATTCATGGAACCTGAGACATCAGCTGCAATTAAGGTTTTGCCCGCTAATCTATTAATGTTTTTTGTTGATGTTTTAATTGCGATTTCTAAAGCATCATAAATTTTTGATGTTCCAAGACCTTCTTTTTTCAATGCTTTATAGGCACTGTAGTAGCGAAAAGGCAGCTGTTTGTTCTTTAATACTCTGCTCTCGTCTGCTAAGTTCTCATAAACTTTGTTTAAATTGGATGCTTCCGACTTGATGATATTTCTAAGGTTTCTCATCATAGCCATGTAACCCAACTTATTCCCATTAATTAAGTTCTCCCAAGTCTCTCTGTTATTTCCTTTTGCTGAAAGCTCAGTTTCCCATGTAACAGGTGTTTCAAGGTTATCTTTCAACAACCTTTGCCACAAGTCATTCTGCTTTTCGTCCTTAGCTTTTGGATGCACCAGGCAAAGAATATCCTTCAATTTAACTGCATTGTCCCTGTTGTATTTTGCCAACTGATACTCATCAAATCTGGCTAAGCTGTCTGCCAATCCCTTTTTAATGGAGTTAGGAATTGGCTTGCCATAAGTATTTATGTAATAAGCAAGCACCTCAGTCATATCATCCGGACGCTCAACTATTTTATTCAACACTTTTCTAACATAATCCTTACCTTCTTCACTCTTTGCAAGCTCTGCCACCAATACGTGTGATATTGTTCTTAAGTGCATTTCGTTCCTTGCAAAAACACATAAGTTTGCAACAAATCCTGCATCACTTTTGATTAGACTTCTTGCAGTATCTAATATATCTTTGGAGTTATCGCCATAAAACTTATTTTCATTAAAAAGGCTAGTTAAAACTTGTGTAACCAGTTTTTCCTTATCACTCATATGATAGGCAATTGCACCCTCATTATTGTAAGTTATATTTGTTCTTGCATTTCCAAAATTAAATTTTGACATATTTATTTTCCTTTCATATTAAATTATTGCCTGAGAGAAAAACGGAAGGAGACTATAATCCGGCGCGTCTTCTTATTTCGCCATCCCAAAAGTTTTGGGAGCAGGACTTGCACCTGCACATGTTTTCACATACCGGCCCCACGAAGTAACTCCTACCTGCACTGCCCAAGCATTTTACAGAGAGAAAATCAATTAGAGTTTATTTAGTGCTCTCCCATCTGAGCTACACGGGAATTCCATGACCGGACTCGAACCGGCGACCTCTCGGTTAAATGCCGAAGTATCTCTAATTTGCACTACCCTATAAATTTAAGTGAGAGAAAATCGAAAAGAGTAATAATCAACCCAAATGAAGTAACTCTTTTCTTCACTGCTCACTACATTTTCAGTATACGAGAATTACTTCCTGGTTAACAGACAAAAAGTTTGCAACCTTTGTTTAGCTGCAAACTTTTACTTATTTTTGTGTTCTGCGCACATTATCATATTTAAATTTTACTTTCTATCCAAACACCTTAATGCGGTTTTCTAATGGCTGAAATTGCTTTTCATCAGGCTTTGCTGTTGGTTTTCCAAACGGCATTTGTGCAATAAGCTTCCAATTGTTTGGTATTTTCCATTCTTTTTTCACTTCATCTTCAATGAGTTCATTGTAATGCTGCAACGATACACCAAACCCTTCAATTTCAAGTGCTGTCCATACTACAAACTGGTGCATTCCACTTGATTGCTGTGACCAGATTGGAAAATTATCTTTATATAATTCAAATTGTTTTTGCAAAGATTCAATTACTGTAGTGTCCTCAAAGAACAAAATTGTTCCATAGCCATTACGGAATGAATTTATTTTGTCTTCAGTAGGACTAAATTGTTCTGGTGGAACAACTTTTCTTAATGCCTCTTTTGTAATATCCCACAATTTATCATGTTCTTTTTTAAGTAGTAAAACAACTCTTGCACTTTGCGAATTAAACGCCGATGGTGTATGCTTTACAGTATATTCAACTATTTCTTTTATTCTTTCATCTGAAACAAGAGTCTCCTTGCTAATTCCATAAAATGTACGTCTATCTGCTACTGCAGTATAAAAATCCTTTGACACGGCAATTCCTCCTATTTCATGCTGGGGTTAAATTAATTCAAAAGTAAATAATACTTTTCCAGCATTATCGTATTTATATCTAATCTATACCCATAATATTTACTTTTTAACTAAATTTTATTTCAATTAATCTTTTGATAATATCCTGCGTTTTGTGGTATAAATAACAAAACATTTTATATTATAAGGAGAATAATCTCAATGAATATTAAATTTTTTAAAGAAACTGAAGTTAAGAAAGAAAAAACCATTCTAGATATTGCAGAAGATTTGAGTATAAAAATAAAATCACCCTGTAATGGAAAAGGCAAGTGCGGAAAGTGTATCGTAAAAGTCATAAGCGGAAAAGTCTCCGAACCAACTAAATGCGAAGAAGATCTTTTAGGTAAAAAGAATCTTGGGCAAGGATATAGGCTTGCCTGTGAAACTACTGTTATAGATGACACAGAAATAGAACTGATAAAATAAAAGTGAATAGCAACTAAAATTCTTTAATAAACCCAATTGCTTTTTTATAATTTAAGGGTTTACTATCCTTGTGTCTTTTGATAGCTGTGATTTATGAGATAATCCATCTGTTCTTCATATCACCATAGAACAAATCAAAAATATCGTTTTAAGATATAAAAATTTAATATTCTTGTAATTGCACTCAACAACCTGTTCTGTTAGTATAAAATCAGCTGGAAATATTTGAATTAGGAGGGTTAATTGTGAAAAGAATTAATATTGTATTAAGTTTAATTTTTGCACTATTGTTTACATGTAATGCTAATTTGCAGTGTGTCTCTGCAGATACTTCATCAAAAAAATATGATAACAGCTTTTTAAAAATTGAAGGAAACTATGCCTTAAAATCAGATGGTTCAATCTGGAAATACAGTCCATTTAATGTTGAGCAAAATAAAAAGCTAGCATACGGCTTTATAGATATTGATTCTGCTGGAAATGGATCTGAATTAAAAGCAATTAAAGCTGATGGATCACTCTGGGTCTGGAGTGAAAATGACAGTGCACAAGTAGCTGAAAGTAATGTTATTGACAATACTGCACCAATAAAAATCATGGAAAATGTAAAAGCTGTTTCGGGTCTAGCAGCGCTTAAAAAGGACGGTTCTGTTTGGGTGTGGAACAGAAATGGCTTTTTGGGTAGTGATCCAAAGACAAACGCTCCTGTAATGATTTACAAAGGAGCAAAGGGAATTTCGGAAACTTTCGATTACATAAACATAATTGATAATAATGGGGTGCTTTATGCAGTACCAAGCATCAATAGTGATTTATACAGTAGTATGAAAGCTAAAAAAATAAAAATTTCAGATAATGTTGAGTTTGTAAGTAGTGACTATTTTATAAAAAAGGATAAAACCTTATGGCAAATTCAATATAATGACTGTGCAAACTTTGATTTAAAACTTGTTCTGAAAAATGTGAAGTATGTCGATTCTGATATTCTTTCAAACTGCGCAATTAAAGAGGACGGCACTTTATGGGTTTGGGGATTAGACGATGACAACATACCTTATATAATAAAAGGGCGTGAAGATAATCCTCAAAAAATTATGAGCAGTGTTAAATATGCAAGCTGTGGTTATCAAAGCGTTATAGCCCTAAAAAATGATGGCTCCATGTGTGGATTTGGGGCTATTTGTCCTAAGACTAATTATAGTATTCCCCAAAATGCAGCGAAAAATGTTAAGACCGTATTTGATAACGGTTGGATATTAACAGAAGACAATTCTTTGTGGCTCTTAGAGTATTATATTGGCAGAATAGAGAAAACAAAAATTTCAGATAATGTTAAGAGTGTAACGGAAGATGAAGTAATAGAAAAAATCGACGGAACAAAGTGGAAATACATTGTCAATGATGCAAATGATCACATATTACAACAACTTCCAAACGACTATAAACAATTAAATGCTAATTTTCAGTTAAAAAACGACGAAACTCTTTGGCTTGACAATACGGTCATTGAAGGTGAAAAAAAGAATTATAAACAGTTTGACGATAATATTAATGCAAGTAAAACGTATTTATCCAATGACTTAATTTGCTATATTAAAAATGACAGTTCTCTATGGATAAGCCTTAATGGACAAAGGGATCTCTATTCTTCTGAGGCAACCAAACAACTTTCAAAGCCCGTCAAGTTAGCAAATGAAATAAAAGAGTTCAAGGCATGTGATCCATATATTTATGCAATATCCAATAATGGAGAACTGCTTGTATGGCGTATTAATGTATCTGAAGATTCTAAAATATCATTGACCCCAAAATTAATTATGGATAATGTGGATTCCTTTGATAACAAGGTAACTTTGCCGATGGGTATAATTAAAAAGGATAACTCGCATTGGTCTGGTTTGGGAATTGACGAATTTGTAATGCCTGATGATATAAAGGATAATTACGCTGAGGTTTTAGCAAAAAGTTTACTTAAGGATATCGATAATATGGAAGATATTTTTATGTACAATGAAAATCTATATATAAAAAAGAATGGTGAGCTATGGGTGAAAGCCGGAAGTGTTGTGCAGGATAATAACACAAACAAGAACTCATATGTGAAAGTCTTGGATAATGTTAAATATGCAGAAACTAACTTGCAAAAAGGAATTGCAATATGCAATGACGGTAGCTTATGGCATTTTACTATATCAGATTCACCTGAAAATAGAATTTCAGAGCCTGTAAAGCTTTTGGAAAAGGTTAAGGCGGCACACTATGAGCCGGTTAATAAGGTTTATACAGCATTACAGGAAGACAACAGTTTTTATGTTTGGGGCAACAACTCTTTAGGGAAATGCGGAATCGATTCCGAAGAAACTGAAATATTGAAGCCCCATAAGCTTTTAGACGATGTAATATGGTCAGATATAGGCTATTGTAATGTACGGGCATTGAAAAAAGATGGCACTCTTATGACATTTGGATTTACAGCCCCTGATGGCCATAATCCCGAATATCTAATCAATCCTTTGAACTCCGGCAATTTGGGGAAGGATACGAAAATTCAGCATAGAAATTATGAGTCTGTGGGCGTAAATGAGGAAATTAACCTGATTGTTAAAATTACTGATTTAGCGTACACAAGTGATGTTAAGGTGATTTTAAGTAATGGTAAAGAAATTGCAATGGATAAAAGTTCTGAATGCTATTATGTAGCTACAATTCCCGGATCTGATAAAACGGGTGTGTTGAGTTATCATATCAGTGCATCGGATAATAACGGAAAAGTTATTGTATCAGATGAATATAAGGTTGAGATTGTTACAAACGACATTGTACTGTATGATTCTATGAATGATGAAGTTTTTGAAGCAGATATTTCAATTAATGTAGATGGGAAAGAGTTGTATTCTGATATTAAGCCAGTTGTAAAGAGTGGACGAACATTGATTCCTGTCCGTGTATTGTGTGAAGCTTTAAACGCAGAAGTCAGCTGGGACGACAAGTCAAAAACTGTTACTATTGTTAAGGAAAACAAGAATATCAGTTTGAAGATTGGTGAAAATGTTATTTTAGTGGATAGTGCAAAGAAGAATATCGACGTTCCTGCTGTTATTGTAAATGGCAGAACAATGCTTCCAGTTAGGACGGTTTGTGAAATATTAGGAGCTAAAGTTACGTGGGATGAAACAGCAAAAAAGATTGATGTAGTGTCACATTAAGAAATGTTTTGAGGATTAATTGAACGTTAGTTACAAGACGGAGCAGGGCAAGAATACAAAAATTTAAACTAATCCTTGCCCTACTCCGAAACTTCAAGTTATTCTGTTAGCTATGCAGATGTGTTTGATGTTTTAATAAGATTTAAGGGGTTATATTGGCATTGTTACTGCCCGGAATTATATTTTATTTCAAAAAGCAATAAACTTACACTCACGAGTGAAACTGATTTTTTGATCATGCGGTAATTTAGCAAGTAGAGTCAAGAAATACAATAATCAAAAATGCTATCATTTAGACAAGGAATGCTCAAGAAACAATTGAAAATCGTTTTTTCTTGGCATTACTAATGAGGTGATAATGTGGAACGATGTGATATGATAAATACTGTACAACGAATTTGGAACCGTCCCCTATTTATTTATCTGGCTGTTGAAAACTAATTAATTAAGCATAGTTTTCAACAGCCAGTTTTGATTGACTTGATGTTGTTCTTTATTGCAACATATATAGTTTAATTTTTGGTGACTTTCACTGCATAGTACTCATTTCCATTATCAACAATGACTTGTGGCAGTACTTTAATATAGTAATCCTGATTTGCCTCTAAAGTTAATGTAACTCTAAAATAATTGGATATAGCACCGGAATATCCAATTTGTTCCTCATTTTGATTATAAATATAACCCGGTATCTGCACGATTCTACCAGTATTAAATCTAAAGTCATCATCACAAGACTCGATTGTATAGGTGCCTTGGGTCAAAGGTGTAAACTTAAAGTAATCAGGACCATCAACTTTTTCTGCTTTAGCATATATATAACCTTCACCATTGAAAAGTGGAATGATAGTTGCCGTCTCAAAGGAATCATTAAAGGTAAGCACAGATTCCGCCTTTTCACTATTTCCATATATACAGGTATAAATTAAGCTAAAATCATCATTGGCAACATATTCAGAAAGAAGCCTTGTGTATTCCTTACCATCCCATGGGTCATTATAAACAATATAAAAACCATTATCGTTTTCTATGTATCCTTTTACAACATGAAAGTGTTCACCACCAGTCCTTTTCCATGAGATTTTTGTTAAAATCGGATTTGAAGAATTAATACTTCGTCTAAACAAGTCTTTAAGATTATCTAAACCAATCTCTAATATACTAGGAGTTCCATAAAGAAACTCTTCATTTCCAGTATATTTCTTGATAGCAGAAAGCATTTGATTACCATTTGCATATACTTGATTGAATATACATGGATACTCGCCTTTGTTTTCGTATCTGCTTACAGCTAATTCTCTTGTACGATTTTTTGAATCTCCTAAATAATGAGACAAAATCATTGCCGTGCTAGCTGCACCGCATAAAACACTATAGGGCTGCTGTGTATATAAAGGAACTTGTAATATTCTGCCTTTTGTGATTTTCAGCTTGTAACTTCCTATTGATTCACTAAAAGAATTAACTTTTATATAAAAAATCTGATTGTCTTCAGTACAATCTAATTCTATTCTAAAGTTATCTGCTGATTCGGTATCGCTCGAAATTAAATCTACACCATTACCGGCATATATTTCTCCATCTGTATCTATGAGACTATCACATTCAATCGTATAACACCCTCTTGTTGGAGCAGTAAATTTATAGAAATCCACATCGTTCCATGTGTTCAACTGCGCACTAGTAGTACTATTATTACTAACAACAAGTGCATTAGAAAAGCTATTGTTGGCACCATCAGAACCAATAGGATCAGGAGGAGTAATTTTAATGTTATAATCACCTGTTACACATTGATTTAAAAGGTCTACTTTCAAATAATATGTCTGACCTGCTGTTAAATTATAGACTATCTTAAAGTTCTGAAAAACACCTCCTCCATCCTTATACATCAGTAAACTCTTATTACTGTCATATAAATAAGCTTGTGTGTTCAACATGCTCTTTGCCTCAAAAGCATATGTACCACTTACTTGAGGAATAAACTTATAATAATCCAAATCACCTATCGATCCAATACATGCTTTTGTTTCTTTTGCAAAGTCAGAGCTCGGCAAAGTATTCGCCGTATTAAAAGAATCATTATTTTCCCACTCATCATACACAAGGACGCTCGGATTTATTTCTAGATAATAATTGCCTGTCAAATCTTCTTTATCGCTCATCTTGATATAATAAGTTTGATTTGCTTTAAGATCTCCAATTAATTCGAATGATGCGCCAGTTTGATTGCTGTTATAATCATTATAGTCAAGCTTTACAAAATTAGTATCTATTAATTCGCCTAATTCGCCATGAAAACAACCCTCACCAACACCAGTAATTATATAACTACCAGTATTTTTAGGTGTAAATTTGAAGTAATCAACATCTGAAGAAGAATCTATAACACCTGCTATTTTTTTCCCAAAATAATCTGAGGGAATCGTGTTGGCATAAATCGAAGTATCATTTCTAGTAGGAGCTTCACTTTCTTGCAAAGCTTCACTAATTTTGAAACTGTAATTACCTACCGTATTTTGAGAGTTACTAACTTTTATATAGGTAAAGCCTAAAGGCCCACCCGAATTATGAATTATTTGTCCATGATACCTTTTATCAGTATAAAAACTATAGACACTTGCCGTACCATTTTGAACCTCAGATTGATTTGTTTCATATATCGTTAATTTAGTATTTGGTACACTGCTAGTAAAGTCTATTATATATTTAGTATTAGCATTACCTAAAAGATATATGCAAAAACAGTCTTCATCCGTAGTTGTCGAAATATTACCAGTAACCCATTGATCTAGATAATTATAAGGAATATAATTTGCATCATTCAATGTGTTATTCGGTTCCTTATCAGTTATTGTTACAGCGTAAGAAGATATACTTCCAAAACCTATAATCATGATAGAAATTATAAAAGCTGCAAAAACCATTTTTCCTATTTTTGTATTAAATAACATTTTATCACCCTCCTATTTTTTATTATTTATGTTATATTAAATAGATTACATTAAGTACTTTTGTAATGTATAAATTGATAACTTTTTGTAACGCAAATAGAACCCTAAAAATAGTTTTAAATTTATCCTCCTTTCGTGCGAATTAGGGTGTTTTATTAAGTATTTGTGTAGATTAGTACCCAATGTTAATATATTCATTCTAGTAAAGTACTAATATTGAATCCAAACCATTACTTTGTATTAGTTACGGATTAAAAATCTATGAATCAGATAAAATCCCGATATAGTTTCCGTATCTTTTTGATAAAATGCTAAAAGCTACCACTATTAACATAATGCAAATAATAACAGAAATATTATCCATATTCAATACCCTAAAATGATTTTTCATGTATAAAATGAAGTGGCTTTACGCCATGGTACAAAGATACATGCACCTTGCCCCATTGAGGTAAAAAAGACCTGCCGAAACAGGTCAATTATATAAAACTAAAATATTTAGGAATAGCATAATTATTCATTTATACACAAATTTGTTACATCATCAAACTAATCAGCCGCCTCCTATTAGACTTCTAATTATTAATTCCTGTATTTTAAAACTTTGAATGCTATTGCTGCAATTTCAGCTCGACTTACGTTTCCGCTTGCCTTAAATGTATTGTCATTGTAACCAGTTATAATACCCAATTCAACAGCTTTTGCGACATAATCCTTAGACCAGTCAGGAATTTTGCCATCATCTTTAAATTTCGTCTTCTGGCTGTTGACCGAAACGCCCAGTGCTTTTACAACCATTATTGCAATTTCCTGTCTGGATATAAAATTATTCGCTTTGAAGGTGTTATCATTATAGCCTTTGATAAAGCCTTTATCAAAAGCTGTTTGAACATACCCCTTTGCCCACTCCGGTATTTCTTCTGTATCTTTAAATTTTAAATTTATATTTTCTGCTTCTTTAAACCCAAATAGTTTCATTAATACAACAATAACTTCTGCTCTTGTAATTTTATTGTCCGGTTTGAATGTTGAATCATTATATCCTGACATGATTCCTTTTTCATACATTGACATGATATACGTCTCAGCCCAATGTCCTTTAATATCAACTAAAGGTTTTGATGCAGGTATTGGGTTGTCACTCACTTCAATTGTTATCAATGGTGTTGGAGTGCTTGTTGCTTGTGTAGCATTATTTGGGGTTGATGTCTTTGTTGGAGTTGGAGTAGTTTTATTGTCAGTTATGACAGCTGCACTTCGCACAGGTGTTGGTGTTGCTGTTTCTGTCGTTGTTGGTGTTGGTGTTACCGTAGCGCTAGCTAATATAGTGCTGGTAGCAGATGTAGCAACGGAATCGCTTGGTGATGGTGTAGTAGTTGTTGCGGGAGTGTCTGAGCCGCTTGTTGGAGTTGTTGCGATTGTACCTGGAGTTGTTCCGCCAATAAGTACATCACCATAATATACAGCAACTTTATTATAATAACTTCCTGGGTTAGGATTAGGATTGTATGAATAATCATTTGATTCATCATAAATGGAGTCACCTTCTTTTGTCATGTTTATAAAACCGCCATAAAAACCCCCTGGATAAAAAGGAGCTTCGTTATTTCTTATTTCAATCTCGACATAATAGTCTGCATTATCGCAAGGATTCTCCATTTTAACTATAGAATAAACATTCGTATCTGAACCTAATTTTTCAATCGTTTGTTGGCTGTCTCCATCAACGGTATAATAATATCTTAGCTTTAAAATCCCAGGATTAATAGCAAGTATACTTTGATTTTCAACATATACGTATGCTTCTATTTTGTGAGGATCATCTGAGTCAAAAGCCTTTTGGGCTTGAGCTATGATGTTATATCTGTTTTTGGGAACATAGATGTTGAAATATCCAACATTACCCCACAAATCAGTTGCACGAATTGTAATCGAAGGATTCTCATCTTCACATTCGCTAAAAGAGAACGTATAGTCGCCGAGATCAGTAAGGGGTTTTCCATCTGAGAATGCTTCGACTCTATATAGGCTCTTATCAATTACTTCAGCCTTGAATTTGTTACCTCCGATATCAATCAATTGAGTAATAACCGGCTCATCTTCTTCGTAAATATTAGTTCCCTCTTTTGTATAGGTCATGTCTTTGGTTGAAGTGTTGCCTGCCATATCAGTTGCCTTAATGGTTACATCGTTTTTGCCGTTATCAAGGTAAACTTGATAAGAGAAGAAATAGCCACCATCCTCATCATTATATACTTCTACTTGCTTATTGTTAATAGAAATATTACATATTTCGGAAATTTTGCCACTTATATTCACCTTATTATCATAAACAACAGTATCTTTGTCTTCTACATCCAGTACAGGTTTTACAAAATCAGATGTTACATCAAGAACAGGAGGAGTGGAATCAATAACTATGGTTCTCTCTTCAGTATTACCTGAAAAATTGTTTTTGTTAATTGCCTTAAATATTGCAGTACTTTTGCCCACAGGAAAATTGATGTTTTCAAATATAAAGTATCCGTCTTTTACAGGCTCGGAATAGGATGTTTTAGAGCCGTCAGGCAATGTAACCTCCATTGTCACTTTGTTTGCACCAATAGCGGATCCTTGTATCGTCTGTGAAGAAGTAGTACTGCAATCAGCGATTTGCGATAAAACTACTTTTGACGGGCGCTCACCAATTCCGATTGCAGTATCTGCTTTTCCAAGAGGAACATTTGAAGGTACCAGACTAAAACTCCAGGTACCGGGAGCGAAATCTTTCAGCTTCAAGCCATATGGAGGTGAAGGGTTGTGATACTTTTTATATAGGGTTCCGTCAGGTTGATAGAGCTCCAGATCAAATATACCGGATGAACTGTCAACCATAATATTATACTCACAGCCATCCTGAACATTGAATTCCATTTTTGTGCTCTTATTAACAGAGTCCATTGTAACGTCTGAAGTCTTTACACAGTCATAGCCATTCTCAATGACTTTGGCTTTAACATAATCAATACTTGTATCCTCAAGCACGATGTCACCGGTTCCATTATCAATATTGAAAGCAAAAATTGTCTGGCTGAGGTCATCAATATCCTCATCAGCTACTTCAACAGGTTTTTCCGGGTTTTCATCAATGGGATTTTCCGCCATATATTTTATGCTTTCATCCGTAGAATTTCCTACACTTAAATCTAGGGGCTCATCTGAATAAGCATTCGATGAAGAAACAGTTATATCAGGCTTTGCCGAATATTTGGCGGATAGACTATTCTGGTAAATTTTTGCACTTTTTGATCGAGCATTTCCCTGGGCATCTTTGGCTTCGATTGTAAGTATATGTGAGCCCGTTTTAAAGTCACTTGCACGAATAGTACATGTAAATGGGGCAGTATCATCAACTGCCAGCACTTTTTCATAACCTCTCTGGCTTATTTTGAAGGTTACTGCAGCAACTTTCACATCATCTGTAACAAGTGCTTCTATTTCATTAGCTTTTGGATCAGGGTTTATAACCATTACCGAATTAATTGAAGGACCTTTATAATCAAAATTACCCATGCCGTATTCGGCGAAAATTTGCCATATCTCATATGGTCTGGAGTTGAGTTTATTATATAGATTGTAGAATGAAAAAAGATTTGCAGAAATACTGCTGTTGGATTCAAAAACATTCCTGTTATTTGCAAAACCGTCAATAATAGTATCGCTTAATTTTTTCCCAGCAGCATCAACAGATGAATAATTTTCATTGTTTGCATCTAAAAGATCCCACATAACTGACGCATTCGACACTTCATTGAGTTCGGACCTGTTAATGATATCGTTCTGAGCATTAGACAAGTCTTCAAGGTTATACATTCCCCATGATCTGTTTACAACAGGTGTATTTAAAACACTCTGCGCGAAAAATGTTGCCCAGCCTTCAGCATAGGCCATACCGCTATTCCCGCAGTTTAAGGAATATATATGGGAATTATCTTTTGGATATGCTGGAAAAGTAGTGAATTGCGCCATGATACAATGTCCATACTCGTGAAGAATTGTGCAATTTTGCACATAATTAACAGGTGTTAAATATATTCTTTCACTACCTCTGGCAAATGTGCTACTGGAGTTCATAAAAACCTGCTTCTTTGAAGGTTTTCTTCCTGTTTGATCTGACCAGAATTTGGCGCCCTTATCAATAACCTTAAATATATTAAAAGCTTCTCCAGGTGTGACCTGAACATTTCCAAAGTCCATTACCTGTCCATCCATGTCTTTTGTAGATTTGGATTTGGATATGAATGTTACTTTTTTAAGGGATGTTTCTGATTCCATTACTTTACAATTGTCATCTTCGGCCTCAACTTTGAAATAAACCTCCGAATTCTTTCTTGAAGGTATAAATCCCTTGTACTCGAATTTCCCTTCTTTATCGGTTGTGACTTCATCTATTTTCTTCTGGAACATGTCATATTTCTCATATAATACCACCTTTGTATCTTCCAGTGGACAATTATACTTACCCCCTGTTGTTAACCCCTTATCCGGGACGGTATATTCATATGACAACTTACCCTTGATACCAGTCCCTTTGCCTAATTCACATCTGAAATATGTAGTTTTGAGTTGATAAGGCCCCCATATAAAAGGAGGTCTGTTTACCATTGGAGGTGAAATTCCTGCGTCGTGATAACGATAGGTAGTCATAAGTGTTGCATTGTTCCATTTTGAATCGTCATAATTAATTTTTTCCCAGCCATCTTCCTGAATGTTAGTAGCTTTCCAGTTTGTGTTCGTCAGAATGTGCTTGCCATCGTACAAAATGTCAGCTGCAAAGGCATTATACCCCCCCATGACATCCCATCCTTTAACAGCGATTACGTTCTTTTCATCAGGATCATACTCAAAAGAAAAGGTCTGAGATGTATACCAATACTTGTCATCATTTTTTACACCAATCAATTGACCATTAAAATAGACCTCGCAGGCATCATCAACATCAACCTGAATTGTACCTTTAAGCTTATCACTAGCCAATGTTGGACTTATATTGGCCAACTGAAACAGTAATACCAGAACTAAAAACAGTGATAATTTTCTTCTAAACATAAACTTCCCCCCAAAACATTTTAGATTTCAATATAAAAACTCATTCGTCCGTAATTTGAAATGTATTTTTATCAATTATATCACGGCTTACCACAGCATTTTGTAATGACTTTAGCATTTTATATATGACATTTGTCATAGAAATTCCATCCCCATCAAAGATTTTTGCTTACTAACCTTTTCCTTGAATTCGCAGTAATTTCTTAACTTGTGCTATACATATGCAAATGCTATAATAAATGATAAAAATATTCATTATGAGGTAAAATATGAGAATTAATTTATTTATAGCCTTTGCAATCAGTTCATTTATGTGCACAAAAGCATTTATAGCTTCAGCAAGTTTTGCTGATCAAAAGCCCTATTGGTTATTCATCTTTCCGCTGATATTTTTGCTTTCAGCTATCTTTTATAAAAAAGTAAGTTTTTTTAAAAATACAGTTACAAAGATATTCCTTGCACTTTTTACCGCTATTCCCTATCTTGCATTTTTATTTTTTATCACCATATGCCTAATTCATCCTGCAGAAAAGGATTTCCAAGCAAAACTTACGCCTGTCTCTGCGAGTGTGCAGGAAATCGATTCAGGTAAGCAACTACATACATTGTTAGATGGATTGGTTCAAAAAATTGATACCGATGAAAAAACTTTGATTAGCAACTTTGATACTACTGATCTAAAAAACGAAAAAATAACCGCAATACTTAGTAAAACAAAGGATGATAGGATAAAGATATTTCAATATATTAATTCAAATTCTATCGCAATACCTAATAATTTTTCAGAAGAGGAATTGACTTCGTCTGCACAAGAGTCAGCCGATAATGAAATAATCCTTTCAGCTATGGTAACCCTATTTAAGATTGAACTTCTGGAAATTAATAAGCTTAGATTTGAAAGTAAAAACCAAGAGGCCGTAGATAAATACATTAACTCCTGGCATGAAGCAAAAGAAGTATTATCTCTGAAAAATACCAAGTTGGTAGATTCGCTATGCCATGTTGCTATTGTAAAACTACTTGGGGAATACTTTTTTGATAATCAGGATTTCTTTATAAACTATGATTTAACGGAAGTTGCAAATTTAAAAGATGATATTTTTAATAATTTGGACAAATCATTTGAGAGTGCTTTCACAAATGAGTACACTATTTCTAAAATATCATCTGATAAAGCAAAAGATGCCTGGCCTTTATATGATATTAATTTGGAGCAAAGAAAACTGGATGGGCTTTATTATTTTATGATTCAGACTCTTAAAAACCCTTGTGATAATTCATTAACCTATGAAGAACCTATAGATACAAGCAACTATAACTTTTTTATGCGCCCATATAATGCTATAGGAGAGGTATTATACTCGATAAACGTCAATATGTATTCCGGTTTAATCGGAAATATTTTCAAAAACAAGAATGCACTTTCCGTATACTTTTATGGTATGGATAAAAACAACTATCAGGATATACCAATAAACTTTGCAACAGGAGAAAAACTTATTGTTAAGAATTTTCCGGACCGTATCGAAATTGAAGCCGCTCATTCTAAGAATAGCGAAAGTTCTCCTCAAAAGTTTAAGTTAATAAAATCTCGTGAGCAATAAGCCCCAGTTGATTTAGTCTTAAACAAACCCTTTACTTATATCAAAGTAGAGGGTTTATCATATAATACTGGTCTCACCTATAGGTCATACCATTGCATACACAACTTATTCCTTTAGTCCCCTATAGTTTAAATTTATATTAACAATATGCTTGTAATATTGCTTAAATTGAAATATTCTTATATAATTCCTACTAAACGGAGGTGTAAACTTTAGTGGACCAACTTATTAACTTTTTGAAAAAGAAATCTACAATAAGAATTATGATTCTTGCAATTCTGTTCTTTCTGCTTTATCTAATGAGAGATATGATGAACCTGTTTTTGCTGACATTTATTATGGCATATTTAATGTATAGAATTCAGAGCTTTATAAGTTCTAAAATTTCTAAATTTGTTAAAGTCGGTAATAGGGTTGTAACTATCTGTCTTTATATGATCTTTGTTTTTCTTGCTATTTTAGGAATTTATAACTTTCTACCTCTAGTAATACAAGAAAGCAAAGATGTAATAGACCAGGTTATTAGCTATTATACGCAAAACGAAGCAGCTATTGAGAAGTATTTGCTAAGTGCCTTAAAAAAGTTTAATATCGACAACCTCGATATATCAAAGTATGTTGGAAAAGGGTTGGATATATTAGCCAAGTCTGCAAGCAGTATAGGTAAGTTAAGTTTTGATATGTTTATTGCGATAATACTCAGTTTGTTCTTCCTACTAGAGAGAACTAGAATTGCACGCTTTACACTTAAATTCAAGACCAGCTCAATATCTGTTTTTTATAATGAAATCGAGTATTTTGGCAAAAAGTTTATTAACTCATTTGGTAAAGTAATAGAAGCACAATTTCTTATTGCACTTATTAACAGTATTCTATCAACAATAGTGCTTTCAATATTGGGATTTGATAAGGTTATTGGACTTGGAATAATGATTTTTGTATTAGGGCTTATACCTGTCGCTGGAGTCATAATTTCACTTGTTCCGCTAAGCCTTATAGCTTTCAATACCGGAGGTGTTAAGACTGTCCTTTTTGTTTGGGGTATGATAGCTGTACTTCATGCACTCGAAGCTTACGTTCTGAATCCTAAGCTTATGTCATCAAAAACAGAGTTACCTGTGTTTTATACATTTATCATCCTTCTTATTGGAGAGCATTTTTTCAAGGTTTGGGGACTTATTATTGGTATTCCGGTGTTCATGTTTATATTGGATCTGGTTGAAGTTAAAAGCAATGACCCTGTTACTAAAAAAAGAATATTCAAACGAACCAAGAAATTATAAGAATTTGACCTCACCTATAGGCCATACGAGTACACACGGAAAATTAGTACGCAGTACCTATTCGACAAAAAGGCATTCTCACAGAAACTAACTCCGATTGAACCCAAAGCATCCGCTAAAAGCTTTGCAACAACTTTTGCACCTGTTTCTGTAAAATGTGTTGTATCTGTGCTGTCAACGGAACACATATGATACCGTTGAATCGCATGCTATGTAAATAGTCGGTTTCGCTCCAACTTATCCCGGGAAAATATGAATCATTCCCATTATATATTGTCTTAAATATGCGAAATCAATAGAATTTACCTTACCGTCGGAATTAACATCAGATCTTGAAAGCTCGTCATAATAAAACTGAGTGATTCCAAGCAAATACTGTCTTAATTTCGCCAGGTCTAGCGAATTTATATTTCCATCTAAAACTATATCTCCTTTTTTAACTTCAGGAGTAACTTTTGTCATTGCAATATTCTTGAATAAAACGTCATATCCTGGGGTATTGTCGCTACAAATACGGATAATAGCTGAAGCATCGACACTGAAATCCCAGTCGCTGATATCAAAGGTTACTTCATATCGCTGCCATTGTCCATTCACTGTTACGGATTTTTTTGGGGTTTTTTCGATGAGAGAATACCCTTCATATCTTACATAGTGTGGTCGTACCTCTACCGTAGTTTTGTTTCCGTTATAACTTTTTGCTTCAAAGCTGATGGTATATTCCCCTGCGCCATTTTTTTCTAATTCATTTGTTACAACAGTGTATAATCCTTGATTGTAAATATTACTAGTAACGACACTACGCATTACAACTTCACCATTATCAACATATGATTTGAGTGATGTACCCAGATTGCTATAAGGATTATATCGGCATGCAAATGAATAGTCTTTCAATAGATTTTTACTGCTATTCACTACAGGAGAGAGAACCACAGCTGATTTTTCGCTGTCATATACAGCTTTTGTATAATAAAGATATATTTCATCAAGAGAAATATATTTGATATCGTTTTGCGTTATTCCTTTTGTGTTTGAATTTGTTTTGATATCCAGCAAATTACAGATTTCCGTTTCAGGTAATAATATTTCACTTACATCGCCAATGGGCTGATGCTGTAATTTCTGCAAATTTTGGTTGATATATACCTTTTTGTTGTATGTATAGTTCACTTTGTTTCGCACACAGGCAAGGGGATGTTCTGATTTCATACTGTCATTGTTTATGGAAATGGCAAGTTCATTATCATCCTTATACTGAGGCTTGAAGTCGCTTGCTGATGTAATCAATTTACCATCAATATAGCTGTTATGAAAATTTAATTTGTAATTTGATGTATGTATAAGTGTGTCATTATTGATTACATGAATAGCTTGTCCTGCTGTAGTATTCCATGAAGTCACAATCGATGCACCTCTGATTGCGTTGAAACGACAATTGTTAAAATAAAAATTCTTGTTTGCATCGCCCATATTCAAACCACTGAAAATCCATGGTGTGTTGACAACATCAACACAGTCCAGGTTGTTGAATGTAACTCCCTTTGCAACAGATTGTATCTTTGCTCCGTTATACCAGTTATTTATAATTCCCTCATTAGCACGGAATACATACATATCTGTAAATTCTACATCATAGAGAAGCTGATGCTGTGGAAAAAATGCGGCACAGGTTGTTCCTATGATACAGTTGCTGATGCGATGATACCCATAACCACCACTATATGTAATTCCATTGTCGCTGACATACCAAAAACAATTTGTAATGGTTACATTTCCAGAACCGACTGCAACACCGTCAGTACGGATTCTTGCAGTTAGACACTTAACATTTTTGATGAGATGGGTAGTACCAATAAGATACATGTTGTATCCTTGAGAATCTACGAATTTTACATCTTGAATTGTAATATTGTTACCATCCACGTCCATATAGATGTTCGTTCTATTCTCTGTCACGGAAGTGTCGTACACGTCACTAAATGGGTCAAGTAATATTCCATGTCCGCAAAGGGTAACATCATTCGAATAAATATTCAGACGACTGTAAAACACGGATCCCGGCGCAATATATATCGTTTTTATCTTTTCATCAAGGGTATAATATGCACTATTTTCATCAGGGTCAAACCATGGCTCATCCACATATAAAACAGATTCGTCATTTTTGTCTATTTCATAATCTTCGGGAGCATCTGCAAAAATCGAAAGAATGGTATCATCATCGTCATCAAGACGAATCATAAAGTTTGTATCATTCTTATCAAGCCATACAGAGATAACACCATCATGAAATTCGTTTCGATATCCCTTTGCACTTGGCAAAACGCTGTATGTTTCAAAATCACGATAAACGGTAATATCAATCCGAACCTCTCCTGTGAAAGCAAATTCGCAGAATCTTCTATCAAAGTCAGGTGATAAGCATCTGAAAGCCATCTGTTCACCATTTGCGTTTCGATTATATACGGAAAGAGTTTTAGATTGATTGCCTTGATTTACTGTTACACCATAATCATAGCAGCGTGGAATTCTTTCATCATATTCGGGATAGACCATAAGCTGTCCACTATCTTCTGCAAAAGTCTGAATGCTGAAATTCAACGGAACAATGCTGAAAATTAGCAATAAAGTCAGAATGAGTGAAATGGTTTTTTTCATCATTATAACATCCCCTTTGTAAAAACATGAAATGGCATATAAATATACATAAGGTTTGTAACTATTTATACATAAATTATTATATCACATCAAATACTCTGAATTCTATATGTCTAATCTAAGAGCTGACAAACTAAAAATATTCGCCATAAGTGCATTCAGTAAAGTGACAAATTTTTCTCATATGCTTCCACATTTTCAATTGGAGGCAAATTAATTATATTAGTCATCTCAAAATATTCATCTTTTATTGGAGTATCAATATCTTATTCACGTTCCAAATATGGACTGGGGTTCTTGTAATCAAACCCGCACTGTTTCAACTTTTTATCAATGCTCCTGTTCATCGAGAACGTTAAAAACTTTGTTACAATAGCTGGTATTTTCATTTCTGCATTACGGTAAAGTTGGTCGGGAGATTCTTCACCCCTTCGGACATAGTCCATAAACTCATTAAAAGCAGGTACAATCTTTTTTGCGTTCGGATGGAACTTCAAAGGTTTTCCATCCAGTACCGGTCCCAATCCCATTACAAATCCGCCCCGATACTGCATGTTGCAATCCCTGCAGAACAGCTTCAGCATACGGAGACCAGATTCGTGCGTATGCACATAGGGCATGCCGCCCTGAATAATACCATAGACCTTCTGTCCATGACAAAGTTCAGGATGCTCAGCAATCCTTTCAAGAAGAAAAACCACCTGTGCAGGGTAAGTATCGATGTAACATGGACCTGCAATGATAATGGTCTCTGCCTTGTCAATCTCGGGCAACAACCAATCCACACTGTTAACATCCTTATACAAATGGCAGACCCTGCCTCCCATAGAATCTTCAAAGCATTTGCAGAACATCGCGCTGGTCCCTTCCTTACGGGGGCTTGCATTAATAATCAAAAGTCCGCTCATCCGCACACCTCCTCCATAATAGCTGCAGTCTCACTGTTTGGATCAGCAACAAAGGCATTCCCGCAGATATTCATAATATTGATATTCTCATGAACCAAGCTGTTGAAAGCTTCACTCTCTTCCTTGCAGCAACGTTCCTTCACTCCGACCACCACCATCTTCATATTGGATTGTATCCCCTTGACAATCTCCCCTTTGTGCACGTAATAGTGCAAGTCTCCGACTACCGCAATCCGGTCAAGGACCTTCTTGGTGTCCAAAGAATAGGATCCCCAGACAACAGGAGTAACTATGATGATCTTATCCGCTCGAACCCACTTGCGAAGAATCGCATCCATATCATCCTTTATCACGCATCTGCGATAAGTTTTGGTGCTACAACTGCCGCAAGAATAGCATGGCTTAATATTCAGGCCGGAAGTAGAAATGTACTCCGCCTCCATCCCACTTGACCTGATTGATTCATAAATTTTATTTCCTAAAGACTGTTTTTTGTCGTCTGATAAAATAACGATCATATATAAAACCTCCTTACATCATCCAGATTTTGTTCCATTCTGAGCAATGTTTTCTTTGTAACTGCAATGTCTTTTTCGCTTAACCCCTTATACAGTGCGTCCATGAATTTAACTTCATCCTTTTCGTTCTTCTTCACAAATCCAGCCGTTTTGCCGGTTAGCCTGATTCTCAACTTCCTCCGGTCCTTTTCATCGGTAAACAATTCTACAAATCCTATGTTTTCAAGCTTTAGTAGGATCTGCTTCACATTCTGATGCGAACTTCCCGTCAACTCGGCAACCTCACTAATGGTCGGTGGTGTCTCAAACATACCGACCCCTATCAGTACAAAGTATTGTTTCCAGCTTATCTCTTCAAAAAACGCATCTCCTACAGCCTGAAGGCGGTTTGCAAAAGCATTCAGCAAGCCAAACAGAAAGTGACGGTTATCGATTTGCTCCATTTTTGTTTTTGCACCCATTCTGAATCTCCTGTCAATTATGTAACATATTACTTATTATTATGTAATATATTACTTAATTACGCCCATGTCAATATCATTTCAAAACTTATTCATTAAACTTTTTATAAAAACTTAGATTTGAGACTAAGAAAGTCTTTGGGTTTATAAAATAATTATGATAAAATCAATGCAAGACATTGAAAGGGTTATGTTAATATATATTGTTCAAAAAGAAACAGCGAAAGGAAATAAAAATATGAAGATAATAGGAAGATACATAGTTGTATCTATAATAACGGTTTTTCTGTTTATTGGATTTGGATATATTACACATGTTGCCATGGGAAGCCCGTTTCCGGCTATATGCTTTTCAGGTGGTGAAGTGAACTCTTATGTAGGAATAGGTTATAGTGTTGACGAGTTTTATCCTTTGATGAAGGTAGGGGAAACATCCGATTCAAATCACAGCCAGTTTAGTTTCAACTTAATTACATTCATTCAAGGTGTACTGTTGTTTATTGCAATTCAAGGGATAATTACTGCTATAAATTGCAAACTCAGAAGGTCTAAAAAAATTTCGGATTAGTTAGTTTAGGACTTCTCACAGTTTCAGATAAAACTGTGAGAAAATTACCCACTATTGCCGACAGGCCTTTGCTGTTCTTCATTACCGAAGATACAACAGATACTATATTGTTTATGGGAAAATTGTTTGATATTAAGAAATAAATATAATTATTGCATCGTTTTATTCACCCAAAGGGACTGCCTCAATGTGAACAGCTCACTTTGGTTATTGGCTTTTGTAAACTTGTAGAATTGATTCCTATGCACATTAATGATGAATTAACAGGTTTACAGTTATTCCGCTTATTAAAGCAAAAATTATAACAAACCCAAGGTACAAGGCAAACCGTTTTATCCCAAGTGCAGATTTAAGTGCTCCTAGATTGGTAATTTTCGTTGCAGGACCTGTAATCATAAATGATGCAGCACTTCCCATGCTCATACCATCTTCCAGCCATGCCTGCAAAAGTGGAATTGTACCGCCTCCACAAACGTACAACGGCACACCAATGGTAGCTGCCATCAGTATACCGAATCCTTTATTCTTACCGAATAAAGAAGCAACAGCACCAGCTGGAACATACCGCTGAAACAAAGCAGATAATAGTATGCCAATCAGAAAATACAGTCCCGTTGCTCTTATATTGCGTCCAAAATTTTTGAAGAATCGAAATATAATATTAGTGTCTGTATCTCGGCTTTTAGGTTCATGAAATTCTTTAAAATCAAAGAAAGATTTCCCTTTATAAAAAATACGCACCAGTAGACCAGCTGCTATTCCGCAGAAAAAACATGTCAGTATACGAACCATCAGAGCTGCTTTTCCTAAAGCAATACTGTAAATCAGTAGTTGGGGATTGAGCAGTACCGAACTCATCATAAAAGCTGCCAGCCAGTCATCTCTTATACCTTTTGCAGAAAAGGAGGCTGCAATCGGAATTGTCCCGTACATGCACAGAGGTGATGCAATACCAAGTACACTAGCAATAACAATTCCGAAAACTCCTAATCTTTTCTCGCAAAGCGAACTGAATGTGCTGTGTATCTGATCTTTGAGAAATACAGAAATAGCAGAGCCAAATACCATACCCAACACCCAGTAAAAGAAAATCTGTTCAAACTGTATAGAAAAGTAATACCATAAATATATAAACTCACGCTTCATTATTTCCACAGCGTAACATCCTTTGCTTTATAAATCAAAAGTCAATCGCTATAAACATAGCAGAAAATGACGATTCTTTGTTACTAATTAGACTACACAAAATTACTTTTTATCAATGCTTTCCAGATAATAAACGCGGCTTCCAAGTCCAATTTCCTCTGCATGCTTTAAAGTCAGCAAACCGTTTTTCGATTCGATACGCTTAACCAATGATTTTCCGTCCTCAGCATTATAAACCAAATCAACACAAGCCTCATCTACAGCAACTGGATCAGTTGATGCCAAAATACCGATATCATGCATATCCGGTTCTGCTGGCGAACCATCACAGTCGCAGTCAACAGATAATCGATTCATAACATTTATATAAATCATCTTTCCGTGCATATAGTCTACAACAGACTTCCCAGCTTCAGCCATAGATTCAAGAAATATATCCTGATCAGCCTTCATTATATTTCCACCCTTACCACCAGTGTGAATAATTACCTTTCCTTCCGAAGATGCAATACCGATGGAAATGTTTTTAATTGCACCGCCTAATCCTGCCATCATATGTCCCTTAAAGTGAGAAAGCACGATAAAAGAGTCATAATTAGCCAGATGATATCCAACTTTGTTTTCATTAAAGTATTTACCGTTCTTAACAGGTAATGACATAGAACCATCTTCATCCATTATGTCACATTTTGCGATATTCATATAACCGTGGTCTTTGATAATTTGCCAGTGATAAGCGGAGTTTGCACGATCTCCCCCATAAGCTGTATTGCATTCTACAATTGTACCATTTACAGAATGAACAAAATCGCCAATCAACTCAGGCTTTAAATAGTTACTGCCATTTTCTCCAGTACTTATTTTGACAGCTACATTACCTTCCATTTTTACACCAAGAGCATTATAAATAGCTTCAAGTCCTTTTGGACTTATATCTTTTGTCATATAGACAACTGGAACTTTATCTGTTTTTTTATCTACTTTGTAAGAATCCCCATTAGCATCTTTGTTTGTTACGAGCGGCTGATAGCTTTGCATCGCTGGTGTCGAAAATAACTTTAACACTCCGAATACTGCTATAAGAATCAAAACAACAATCAAAATAATGATTCCTATTTTCTTTTCCATACTCAGGTTCTTCTTTTTCATTATGTATCTTCCCTTCAATGTTTTGATAATCTTCTACACAATTACCATTGGTAAGATTGCACGTACAACACGATAACACCTTGGCATGCGGCCTAGCATTATTCTTTATATCACAGCACAAAAAAAATTACAATATATATTAAATGTAACAGTATATTTCTGAAAAATATATTCAGCTGGATAATTATTTAGGAAAGCTTTCAAGCATTACAGGCAGAGAATGTTTTGTATAAAAATTATTCGAAATAAAATATCTAGAGTATTTCGAATTCATTGTTTTGACTTGGATTTCAATCAACCCAACTTTCCACTATATAATCCACCAAAAACGTCGGACATAGCGTTAATATATCGTATTTTATTCTGAATAAAACTATTATATAATGATTATTTTTTGGACTATATTTTACCAAGTGAGGTTTATATTATGCAAAAAGTCGAATATAAAATGAAAGATATATTGAAAGCTACCTGCCCAAATATTATTGCATACCTAGTTGTAATATCCCCTAGTATTTACATATTTGCAAATTTGGAGCCTGATATAGCATCATTTTTAGTATTATTGATATTTTCAATGCCTTTTATATTATTTGGAGGCCATAATTTGGGCAAAATCTTGATTGATTTTGCTTTATGCGATGTTTATAAAATAGAGGGAAACTGCTGCATTTCTGTTATAGATTCGCATAGTTATTTAGGAATAAGTAGTACAACTGTCTATATATCCGATCCAGGGGATGAAGAAAAGGTAACATTCGACGTAAGTGGTGGATTGTGGGATTTTCGATGTAATCAATATAATAAGGTAACTATTTATTTTACAAAAAGATCAAAGATTATAGTTGGTGGAAAAAATATAAAAAAAGAAGTGAGTGGAAAATAGTACTCATTATTTTTGGTATTATGGCTGTTTTAGCACTATTAACACTCTTAATACTTTATCTAGTTTATGAAAAATAGATACTTTGATATACATGCTTAGATTTTGCTCATTAACCCTGTTCGGATACTTCGCCGAACAAGGTATCATCCATTGTATAATTCAATAGACTTTCTAACCCGCCTTATAACTTCATCGGCAATCCGTTGAGGTGAAACCACTCTGACATATGGCCCAAGTGAAATGATATTCCTGATAAGGTTTTCCTCTTCAAACAAATAATATTTAAGCCTAATCTCATATTTGTTGTCTCCTAAGTTTCGTGCAGTCCGCTCTATTCCTGAGAAACACATAAAACACCTTTCCATTGCTGCCTTTTTATCTGTTACCTCCAAAATAACAGGCTCTTCAGAGTATTTCTGTTCAAACAATAATTTTTTAGCAGCTTCCCTGTCAATACTGACTTCTTCATCAACAATTCTAAGAGCCGACAAACTAAAAATGTTTGCCATTATAGGCCTGTTATCATCTATACAGTACATAGACACCCGGAATCTTCCATCTCTCATGGAATACTCAATACCTAAAGGTAAAGCCAACTTGTTGCTGTATACATTTCCTTTTTTATCAGTATTGTCATATCTTATAGGTTTTTCCTGCATAAGTGCATTCAGTAATGTAACAAAGTTTTTCTCATATGCTTCCACATTTTCAATTGAAGGCAAATTAATTACGTTAGTCATCTCAAAATACTCATCTTTTATCGGAGTATCAATGCCTTCAAGCTCTCTTGCAAGCTTTTCACAGGTATCCTTACTCAAAATCAATCGCACTCCATCTTTATCTAAAAGAGCCTTAAGCCAAGCTTTTTCAAGCTTTGTAAACCTGATAGGCAGAGGTGGTTTACCGGAATTCTCAATAGATGGATAAAACATTCCGTCTTTCTCCACCAGCAGGCTTAAATTCTCATCACTGTTGCATCTGTTTAGTACAAGGTCTGCAAAGGATTGTTGGTTTTTCCCTATGACCTTCTGTTCAAATTCTCCCTCATCAATAATTTGAAGTACTTCTTTTTTGGATTTGCCATTTTCACATTCGTTGATAATTTTATAAACCAACTGAAAGTACCTGTTTTTTACTTCATTAAACAATTCCATAGGATAAAAGCATCTCCTTCCAGTCGTTTTTAAGCTTTCGGGCAAACTCTGCACTTTCTAAAACCCTGATGTACCCGGCATATCCTCTGATCCAAGGGATAATCTCTCCACTGTCATTAACTTGCATGGTGAAATGATAACGTCCTTCATCTATTTTATCTATGGTTCCGTTTGGAGCCTCATTCACAATTCTATCTACAATATAACCTTCTGTTTCTTCGTCAATTACAATTTCCAGTTTCACAATCTCCGGGGTTTTGCCATAATCTAAGGATACACTTGACCAACTGCAACACATATGTTTTTGATATTCCTCATTAAAATCATCCCTTGAAAATGTATCCTCAAGTATTTCAACACTTTCTATCCTGTCAAGCCTTGAAACAACACATTTATTATTAATATTGAAAGAAATAAGATAAAACCTTCCATGCCGTACATCATATCTTATTTTATATGGACTAAAGATATTACTGTTTACACAATCGTCACGACTTTTAGCTGTATGATAAAAAAGCTTTATTTTTCTTCTTTTATGTATGGCATTTAAAACCTCCCACAAAACCTGCTCCTCAATTATAGGATGAAAATGTACATTTCTGTAATTAAATATATTAATCTCCGTATCTTTTATGTTCCGCTCATAAGTCATATAACTTTTTAAAGTATGTTCACAAAAATATCCTGAAGTTACAGGAAAAATAATATTCTTATAAAGGCTGATTGCTGTATGCAATTCTTTGAGTTCGCTACTGTCAAGTGATTCAATCATATCAGTTGCAATAGAATAGTGTTTGGTCCTCTTTATAGTTTCACAGGATAGGATTCCGATATCTTCACACATCTCTGAAAGCTTTCTCTCAATGGTCTTGCTGCTGATTTTGGAGAAGGTGATATGACCTTCATCAATAAGCCTGTTTTCAATTGTATTTAATGAGCAGGCACGATCCTCTGATTGAAGGCATAGCAGCACAAAGAAGTAGGTCAAAAGGTCAGTCCTCGTAAAGCTCTTAGTCATGTATGTATTTACAAGGAAATTATCGGAATGTCTCATAAAATCATATGTAAGACTTAAAAGTTTATACCTTCCGTCCTTATCAACTTTTATATACTTCTCTTCTACATACTGCTGGATACGGCACATTTCATAGCTTACTTTCCTTGAGCTCACATTCCTTTTGCTCTCCAATCCATCTCTTGAAAAACATCCGTAAAGAAAGCAGTCCCTAAGGATATCCCTTATTATGTTGTAATGTTTTATGAAATCACTAAACATGAAACATCTCCTCACCAAAATCTATATACAATTCTATCACAGACGGTTCCTAAACAGAACACAAAACCGACAGTCGTCAACTGCCAGTTTTGTATCATTGAGCACAAATAATTTTTGTTACTCTAGCCCTAAAACCCTATTTCCCTTCTCACTTCTTAATTCAGAACCAAAACATTTTTCTACCAGTCATCATATTCGAAGTAACTCATTTCTGCACTACTCCATCTAAATGGAGAGAAAATCGAAAAGAGCATATACTTTATTTCTCTCATGGTGACATATAAGCACCTCCGATCTCTCAGTGTTATGTAATTTATTTCATTAATTCCGTTTACATTTTGAGTATATATTATTCACTCTTTAAGTTACAGACAAAAAGTTTGCAATCTATTCCATATAAAATTTATCTTTCCAGTATGATATAATTATATAAAACAGAACTTCTGGGAGATAAAACAATGCGTGATGTGATATTATCCAAACTTAAGGAAATTGAAGAAACTAACAATATCAAGATACTCTATGCTGTCGAGTCCGGCAGCAGAGGTTGGGGATTTGCATCTTCCGATAGCGACTATGATGTCCGGTTTATTTATGTTCATCCTATTGACTGGTATCTATCCGTTGAGGATAAAAAGGATTTTATTGAAGTTCCCATCAATGACTTATTGGATATTAACGGTTGGGATATCAAAAAGGCATTGCTGCAATACAAAAAGTCAAATCCTACATTACTGGAATGGCTCAGTTCTCCTATCATATACATGGAAAACTACAGTGCAGCGCAAAATTTGAGAAACTTGTTGCCTGCTTATTTCTCTTCGGTACCTACAATATATCATTATCTCCATATAGCCAGAAACAAGTATGCTGAAATAATGAGTACCGATCAAGTCAAAATCAAACGGTACTTCTATATATTAAGGCCTCTTCTGGCATGCATGTGGATTGAAAAAAACAATACCACTCCTCCAATGGAGTTTTGCAAACTTATGGCTGATCAGCAATTGGATGAAGCCCTGGTCTGCCAAATTAGTAAGTTGCTTGAAAAAAAGATTTCCGGGCTGGAAATTGATATTGAACCAAAAAACCCGATAATCATTGATTTCTTCAAAAACAAACTAGATCACTATGAGCAGTATCTAAAAACTGTTAGAAAAGAAAAAATGGCAGATTACGAAGCTCTAAATGACCTATTTAGGAAATTGCTTAATGAAGTCTGGTAATAAAGCCTTTGTAAATGTAACAAAGTGATCACTAGCGTCTTTTGCTATTCTTTATTATTTTTTTAGGAGTTTTCAACCCTTTCAAAAAAGAACTCCTTAGTTTTTCAAGAGCTTCTTTGTGATCAATGGATTTTAAGCCTGGAAATGCTTTCAATAACCTTGCTTGTCCAAAAGGATTAGATTCAAGAAGTTCTCTTCTCCTCTTATAAAGATCACTTAGTGTTTTATTTTGATGCGCCGCCATTTTTTCCTGGAAGTTAATCTTTTTAGCTATCTCTGATTTTAAAACCTCACCTTTTGCACTCAGACTTTCTTCCAAATTAGCCTTCTTTTGTACTATAGATATAGTTCCATTTGCAATTTTCTCCCCTATACTATCGGACGTTTCCCTGATTTTAGAAGTAATTTCATCAATCACCTCGAGTTTTTTATTCAATCTTAAAATAGATTTAACGGTGGCAATCAAATCTAAAATAAATAGACCTGTAAAAACAATAAGTAAAATCTTACTTGCCGTTTTAGGAATCCAACTTGAAAGGGAGAAAATTAGAGGATGAATGCGGTCTACAAAAACAATACAAGCTATTCCCCACATGATTGAAAACATTGGACAAATGTATCCACCAATATTAAAAGGCTTGTCCGAGTAATCCCACCATTTTTGGTGAAAGATTTTCTCGAGCAAAAAGCCGCCAATAAGTTCTACTGTACTTGTAATAAACACTGCACCTAAAAACATATATAATAAATTATCTTTTACTGGATTCAATAAATAAAGTACTGTAATGAATCCTATGCCATAAATAGGGCATACTGGTCCATTTAAGAATCCTCGGTTTACAAATTTACCTGTATCTGCTGCTGCATATATAACCTCAACGCACCATCCTATAAATGCATAAATAAAAAAATACCAAAATATATAGAGTTCCAAAATGACTTCCCCCCTACATTGTCAAATCGCCAAACAAAATTACTTTGCATTTTTCAATTAACTATCTACTTTTTTATTTGGTCAGAATTTTTCTTTTGTCCTACATTATCTAATTATCTATTTTACCATATTGCAGATCCTTGATGCTTAGCGGGTATTCCCCTTGTCTATAACCTTTCGGTAAGGTGCTATCATACCCTCATTCATCTTATTGCCAACTTTTTCCAGACAGCTGGAATTGACAGCAACATTCCAACCAGTTGCATCTTGATAAGAGTACCAATTTTCTTTTGCGGAAAGTCGTAGATTCCATGCTTTTTGTAGAATCTGTGATCCTCTTTCATCAGCCCCCTCATGAGGTAAATAAGATCCCGGAATATTTTCATACCACCTACACCCAAGAAGTTTTGAGGCAGTACTAGTTTGTTTTGCAGTGCATAGGTCAATTTATCCGACAGTGCTTTAATCGATTTTGCCGCATCTTTTTCATCAGTAGCCACACCGCATAAAAAGTTGTGTCCCACCTCACAGCGTCCTTCGACAATTATCTTAAGGTTGTGCTCTTTACTATATTCACCGCTGACGATATATCCCATCGGCATTCCCATAGTTACAGTACGGTGTCCATTGCAAAACTGACGGTCATCATATCGCTTAAAGGTTGCACCCATGCTGTGATCTTTTATTGTAAAAGCAAACACGATTGCAGCTCCTTTTTGAATCTCTTCTCTTAAGAAAACATCAAATCCATCCTTATATATGCACTTTCCTGAAATGGCACAATTGAAACAGCCAAGGCACCCGCCCGAAAATGGAAACTCCCTTATATTAATAACCCTCGTATTGTATGGATAGACATTCTGGAAATCCAAAATCATATTTTTAAGATTTTCGTCGTTGTCTTCACAGTTTGTAACAATAACTGTATCAAATTGATCCGATTTTTTAGCTACAGACAAAATCGGCATATAGAGCTTCCTCTCACGTTCAGGCATCTTACTTGATGGTTCATACAAATCCGATTTGCAGCAAAAATGAATGTACTCCCAAAACTTCAGAGCATCCTTTTGCCCCTGCTCAGATAATAAATCTTCCATTTCAGCCGAAAGACCCTGAATATATTTCATATTTAAGTCCAGACAATTTTCTTCAACAAACTTATGAGCCGTAACATCATAAAAGTGCATAGATGTGCTAATCTGCGCAGCAAACTTTCCACTTAAATCCACATGATGTTCTTTCACTAATTCAATAAATCTGTGCAACTGATAGGGCACAATAAACGTATAAACCGGATAACAAAACAATATAAGATCCGCTTCCAATAACTTCTTAACAGCTGATTCCATATCTCTTTCAAATTGTTTAATCTGCTGTCCCACATGTAAAATTTCGAAGCAATCGTTTTGGAAATGCTTTTGAATATACAGCACAGTTTGGAGTGTAATGCTGTATTTTCCCTTTGGGCTTCCGTTCAAAACTAGAATATTCATTATTTTTTACCTCATTTTAGAAATATTAACCAGAATAGTTGATTTTATTTAAGCAAATTTAGAAGTAACTAATTATCTATTTTAATTATATCATTTTTACAGGAAATTTCCCATCAAAAGTAGTTAGGAAATTTTTATGTTTATCAAATATTCTATCATAAATTTGGAAGACTATATTATGTAGATATTAAAATATTCTGGAAGGATGATACCATGGCTGAAACAATAAATGAGAAAACCGAAGGTCGCATAAGTTATCACGATACTGTTGAAGAAATGATAAAAAAAATACGGGAAGATGGAATGACAAACGTATTCGACCGTTGGATCCAACAGGAGAAAATACGTTGTAAATTCTGTTTGGAAGGTTTAAGCTGTCAGCTTTGTTCACATGGACCGTGCAGATGGAATGTGGAAAAAGGAATTGATAAGGGCGTTTGCGGCATAGGACCAGATGCAAACGCAATGAGAAAGCTTTTAATACAAAACACCCTAGGTGCCGGAACATATAGTCATCATGCATATGAAGCTTTTAGAACCTTAAAATCCATTGGTGAAGGAAAATCGCCCTTCAAAATAAAGGATGAAAACAAACTAAGATGGATGTGTGAAAAAGTCGGAATTGATAACAAGCAGGAAATAAACAAGTTAGCTGTTCAATTGGCAGAACTTCTTGAAGCTCAACAGCATATCGGTGTGGAAGATAAAAACATTATGGTTGAAGCCTTTGCACCAAAAAAAAGAAAAGCTGTGTGGAAAAAGCTTAATATTTACCCTGCTGGAACAGTTCATGAGGAACAAAACTGTGTGGCCAGTTCTCTTACAAATGTTGACGGTGATTATGTTTCCTTGGCTATAAAGGCATTGCGTCTTGGATTGGCGACCATTTACAATTCTCAGATCGGTCTTGAGATGGTCCAGGACATTATTTTCGGTACTCCCTCACCACATGAGGTAAATACTGATCTTGGAATATTCGACCCTGATTATATAAATATAGTATTTAATGGTCATCAGCCATGGATTGGTGCACTGACAATTGAAAAGCTTAAAGATCCTAAATATCAGGAAAAAGGAAGAGCAGCAGGTGCAAAAGGCATAAGGGTCATAGGTTCGATTGAAACAGGACAGGAGCTTCTTCAAAGGTATCCTATGGATGAAGTATTTGTAGGACTTATGGGAAACTGGCTTGCTATTGAGCCAATGCTTGCGACTGGTGCAGTGGATGTTTTGGCAATGGAAGAAAACTGCTCTCCCCCTGCCATTGATTCTTACGCAGAAAAATATCAGGTAGCTTTAGTATCAATCAGCACTATTATTGGTGTTCCAAGAACACAGGAAAAGTTCCCATACAATCCCCAAAATGCAAATGAAATGTCTGAAAAGCTAATTGATATTGGAATCGAGAATTTTAAAAAGCGTCATAATAAGGTTCAACCTCATGTTCCAAAGAGAATTCAAAAAGCAATAGCCGGCTTTTCAACCGAAGCTGTTCTAGGTGCTTTAGGAAACAAACTTGATCCTTTGGTTGATGTTATTGCTTCAGGTAAAATTAAAGGTGTTGTGGCTCTGGCGAATTGCGCTACATTAAGAAACGGCCCACATGACTGGAATACTATAAACCTTACAAAAGAGCTAATCAAGCGAGATATTTTAGTTGTTGCAGCAGGGTGTGGAAACCATGGCCTTGAGGTTGCAGGCTTATGCAGTCTTGAAGCGGCTGATATGGCAGGAGACGGACTCAAAGCAGTTTGCGGACTTTTAAAGATTCCCCCTGTGCTTAGCTTCGGAACGTGCACAGATACAGGCAGAATCTCCATGCTGGTAACTGCACTTGCAGACCATCTGGATGTAGACGTACCACAACTTCCAATTGCTGTGACAGCACCGGAATGGATGGAACAAAAAGCTACCATCGATGGCATTTTTGCAGTAGCATATGGTGCATATACTCACCTATCTCCAACGCCGTTTGTCTCAGGTGCTCCTAATCTGGTAAAACTTCTAACTCAAGACGTTGAGGAACTAACAGGAGGAAAGGTTGCTCTAGGCGATGATCCAATAGACGCAGCTAAAAATATTGAGGCTCATATCTTATCTAAAAGAAAAGGCTTAGGGCTTTCCTAAAGCTTAGTACCAGTGGGTGTTGCAAATGTTGATTTGTCACATTCCTATTGTGCATTATTGAAAAGCTTAAGCACAATAGGTAAGATATAAGGGGCTGTTCAATTGAACAGCCCCTTGTCTTTGTCTATTTCAAATTAGTATGTAGTTACATAAAGTGTACGAGTTTCTGAAGCATTACCATCATAGCCATTATCAATTGCTCTTATTTCAAATTTATATGTGGTATTTGACTGAAGACCATATATGTATTTTGATAAGTATGGTGTATCAATACAAGTTACTAAAGATTCATCTTTATATACTCCTATTTGATATCTGTTTATACCTGAGAAACTATCTGTCGAAGGATCCCATGCTAGTTTTACTGAAGAACTTGTTTTATTTGGGGATCTAAAATTATTTGGTGCAGTTGGCGCAACTATGTCTGTATTAAATAAGAATATATTACTTGCAGCTGACACATTTCCAGCATCATCATAAGCCTTTACATAGAATTTGTATTCTTGATTAAATGCCATACTTACTGACATCTTTCTAATGTCATTAACATTTACCCAATTACCTATTTGTTCTGTCCAATTATAATAACCATTATCAACATCAGCATATAACACATAGTGATTTACACCAACATTATCTGTTGAAGCTCCCCATGAAAGCTCAATTTGCATACCTGATCTATTTGAAATATTCAAGCTTGTTGGAGCTGTTGGTGCTACAGTATCTGCCGCCAAAACACTTACACTCGATCCTATCAAAGTTAATGCTGAAACAGTAAGTATTGCTAAATTCTTTGTAATATTTTTAAACATAGTAATAACCCCTCTCACAATTTAATATTATTTTATAGTTCTTATCCTGTTTTGTTTTCAAACATAATGGCTGTTAAAATTGTATTACTTTTTGCATATTCAAGTGCGCGCTATCCTGAATCAAGCATAATAAGTTACAAATTTTCCAATCACTATTGTTAATTCAAATTATATCCTAATGCATATTTCCATACTAGTGTTAAAGTTCACTATTTTTTGTGAATCAATTCACGTTTTACATAATGATGTCAATAAAATAAATATAATTTGAGAATGTATTTAAAAACCCTTGAAAACTACAACTTTAATCAAGCGAATGGTAATAACGAGCTTTATGATATTGTGAATAACTTGATTTCTATCAGACAATAGACCAAGGAATACAGTGACATCTTTGGCATTAGGGATTTAATAATTAACCTAAATTATCTTTTAAAGGTTTGTAACCATTGACAATTGGAAACTTCATTAAAAATTCAGTTTCATCTTTATCGCTTGATACGGATATTTTACCACCGTTTTCTGTCACATATTGCTTTACTATATAAAGTCCATAGCCATGTTCCTTATCTTTAGTATCTTTTCCGGAGTATCCTTTTTCGAATATTCTTTTAATTACTTGTACAGGAATTTCAGGACCATTATTGCATATAGATAAATTGTAAATATTATCAACAATATAGCCTGAAACAGCAATATATTTTTTCTCGCAAACAGGAGTTTTCTCAATTTCATATATTGCATTGTCAATGATATTGCTGACAATGCTTACCAATTCGTTATCCTTCACATCGATAGCATATAGTTTATCTTCAAAATCAACCTCCAATTTTATTCCACTTTTAATAGCATTACTGTTTTTTACAGCAAGGAGGCCATTTACGAAGTCATTTCCAGTATCAAAGGATCTGTAAGATATTTTTAAGTTTTCTGTCAGGTTCTCGATATATTCTTTTAATTTCTCAAGTGAGTTTGGATTTTCACTTCGTACCATGGCAAGCATGGTATTAAGATGGTTACCTATATCATGATTATTCTTTCTGAGGATTTGTATAAGATTCTCCATGTTTTCTACATTTACTTCCTGAATTTTAAATTGATAATTAATTTTCAGCAAGTTTTCCCTTTGCTTATGGTCAATTACACCTAATACGATGATTAATAAACCGACAACAATAATAGTAATTTGATAGACTATGATTCCGTTTTCATCGTTAATCAGCCCCCTTTGGAAGGGTATTAAGATTGCAAAACTAAAAATAAAGCTCTGAAGTATTCCTATTGAAACAATTGCATTTTCTTTTTTAGGAAATATAAAATTAGAAAAAGGTATATTTTTTTTATATATAAAAGATAAAAAAACAAATTGCGTACTTCTGATTATTATACCACCATATAATTGAAAAAAATCCATGTGCACAAATGAATATACACTCTTTCGTAATACTAGCACATAAATCAACACAAAGCCCGTTTCAAAGAAAATTAAAAACATACTTAGTATTAGTGACGTAATAAGAGAAGTAACAAAATCTGTTTTGGTTAAATAACTGTTTCTGCCCGAGTTAAATGTCATGGAACTGCTCAGGTTGCGTGACCGTTTACAGATATGTTAATATCTTTCCGAAGAGAGTTTTAGGAGGGATATGGAAAGAACTTTGAGTTTTTACGTTAAATGCACCACCATTTAACCTCAAAGTTCCAACACACTGTAAAATGATAATAGCATATATTGGCCGAAATGTTAAGGACTATCGTAAAAATTTTTTGTTGTATCTGGAGAAAACAAAGTTCTTCTGCCCTGTATGTGGTAATAATACAGAATTTCATGATCGCTACGACAGACATGTACATATAGATGATAAAATTGAATGGATAGTAATTCAGCGTGTAATATGTGTTGGATGTGGTAAAACTCATGCAATACTTCCGGATTTTATCAGACCCTACAAGCATTACTCTACAGCAGATATTGAGTTCGTACTCCGGGATGTTGAGGAAGGAACTACATATGAACAGGTGGAGGCAACAGCAAGTATCTCAACAGTGAAAAGATGGTTTAAAGAGTTTAAACAACGAGGTTGTCAAGCAATAGGAGCATTAAGAGCTTTACTGAATAATATTTTTGATAAAACCATTAACGAAGTTAGGCTTACTGGACTTAAGATGTTTGAAACATTGGAATACATACTTGATAACTTCCCTAAAACTGAAAGTAACAGTCTTTTCCTTGGGGATGCAAACATATGGCTTACACACTACATAGCAGGTGTTTATGTATAAAGAAA
>NZ_JH556653.1:966958-1088726 GCF_000179595.2 Acetivibrio cellulolyticus CD2
ATGTACATAAGTGATTCATCTTTAACACCAAGAAATTTTCTACTGGGAGGTATTAAACCAACTAGGTTGCGAAGCAAAATTTTACAGAGGAGATGCAAAACGTCAGTTAAACCCGTGAGCTATCGAACCTCATAGAAACACAAAAGAGGATACCAGTGATAATATCAGACGAAGCACATCTTTTATCAAGAGAAATGCTAGAGGAAGTACGGTTTCTCTTAAACTTTAAGATGGATTCATACAATCCAATGAGTTTAATTCTAGCGGGACAGAGTGAACTTAGAGATGTTCTGAAAAAACAGATATATGAGGCAATATGCCAAAGGATAGATATACGTTATCACCTTACCCCTTACGATCGGCAACAAACCGGAGAATACATCAAAAAGCATCTTGAATATGCAGGAGAAACCAGGGATATATTTACCGAGAAGGCTATTGGCGAAATTTATGACTATTCTCATGGAGTAGCAAGGAAAATCAATAAAGTATGTATAGCCTGCCTGATGCACGCAGCACAAAGGCAAACAAAGTTGATAGATGATCATGTAGTAAGGCTCATAATTGAAGATGAATTCAATTGGTAATTAATTACCCTGTTCGGTGAAGTATCGGACAGGGTTAATGAGCAAAATATACGGACACAAAATTTGGGCAAAGAGCGGTCAAACAGACCGAGCAGCGACAAATAACCAAGCACAAAAGTATAAAATAAGATATAAATTATAAAGCTTATCCGCGTTTTAAAGAAATAATCAATGTAGAATGAAAATGCAATATATAAAATCAAAAATACAAATGATTTTAGTTTGTTTTTAAATACAAAATCCTTTTGTCCTATTATGTACTGGTATACAAATAATATCAATATGCATTCCAATATACTATTGTTTAGTTGGATAAAAATACCTGTCAAACTCACATCCAAATATTGAGACCTCCGTTATTAAACAATGTGATTTTTTATTGCATAAACTGCAAGCTCTGTTCTATCATTCAAACGTGTTTTTTCAAATATTCTGGTAATTATATTTGCTATTCTACCTTTGCTTAAGAAGACTTCTTTGGCAATATCGGTATTTGATTTTCCTTTAGCTATTAAGTCAATTATCTCCAGCTCTTTTGAAGTAAATGTAATGTTTTGTTTGACGCTTTCATGTTTGCAATCATTAGAATCAGTTGTACCAACATTTTTAGTTAATATGGCAAGTGCATTTTTATGTATTACAGGTATTCCGGAGTATACACATTTAATTGCCAGTTTTAGCATCTCAGGGTTTATATCTTTCAAAATATACCCATCAGCTCCGTATTCCAATGATTTTGATATATATTTCTGATCCTCAAAAGAGGTTAACATCATCACTTTTATGGAGTCAAACTTTTCTTTTATTAGCTTAATACCTTCAAGACCATTATGTGATGGCATTATCACATCCATTAATACCACATCTGGCATATACTTACTACAGAGTTCAAAAGCTTCCAGACCATTTTGGGCAACTGAAACCACTTTAAAATCCGGTTCAAGCATAATTAAACTTTTAAGGCTTTCTCTCAAGATTTCCTGATCATCAGCAATTATTATGTTAATCATCTTAATTCCCCCCATTAGAATACTATTATAAAATTGTTATTCGAAATAGAAGCCGTTTCCAAAGTTTTCTATAGTCTATTAAATTTTACATCATATTGAGATAATTTTAAATATTACCAAAGTAATAACATATTTTTCCAAAATATTACTTTGGTAATATAAAACAAGTCTCCAGTAAAAACGGTATATGACCATGTTTATTGGAGACTTGTTTTTTTGGGTATAAATAACATTTAGCTTATTAAAATTTTATTTAATACTTTCAACCATAACTTCTATATCCACATCTTCACTATATTCAACAGCATCAAATCCAAATCCAAAAAGCTTAAAAAACTCTGTTCTATAGCCTTCTACATCAGAAATATCATTAATGTTATCATCATTTGCCTTATCCCATACTTTGGCTACTTCAGCTTGAACATCCTTTGCCATTTCCCAATCGTCCATGCAGATTCTCCCTTTACTATCCAGCTTCATATCACCTGAATATACTCTATCTTCAAGCATTCGGTACATCTGCTCTATGCAGCCCTCATGGGTATTTTTACTCTTCATTATTTTGAAAAGAATACTTACATAAAGTGAAATTACAGGTATAGCAGCACTGGCTTGTGTTACAACAGCTTTATTTATAGATACATATGCCTTGCCGCCAATATCTTTTAATTTATCAGTAATTTTATATGCTGTAGCCTCAAGATCATCTTTTGCCCTTCCTATGGTTCCCTCTCTATAGACAGCATGTGTCATTTCAGGACCGACGTATGAATATGCCAATGTTATAGCATTTTCAGCCAAAACATCAGCTTTTTTAAGCGCATCCATCCACATATCCCAGTCTTCCCCGCCCATCACAGCAACAGTCTGTCTGATTTCATCTTCATTAGCAGACTCAATAGTGATATTTTCAACTTTTCCAGTATGGAAATTCACTGTCTTTGAAGTATATGCAGGTCCTATTGGCTTAATAACAGAATTAAATATTTCTCCTGTATCCGGATGAGTTCTCCTTGGTGATGCCAAACTGTAAATAACCAAATCAACCTTACCAAGGTCTTTTTTAATTAATTCAATAGTTTGCTGCTTAATTTCATTTGAGAAAGCGTCACCATTTATACTTTTAGCATATATCCCCTCTTCTTTTGCAATCTTCTCAAAAGCCGCTGAATTGTACCACCCTGCTGAAGCTGTTCTGTTTCCAGATGCAGGCTTTTCAAAAAACAGACCAATTGTAGCAGCACCACAGCCAAAGGCCGCCGCTATTCTTGATGATAGACCATATCCTGTTGAAGCACCTATAACTAGTACTTTTTTTGCCCCATTAATTTTCTTTTGTTTTTTAACGTACTCCACTTGCTGTCTGACATTATATTCACAACCTACAGGATGTGATGTTGTACAAATAAACCCACGGAATTTTGGTGTTATAATCATATTAACTATCATTCCTTTCGCTGTGCGATCTATGCACAAAGTATTAATAAACTATCTAACTTATTTTTCAAGCAACCTCTATATTGTCATTGTATAATTTGCAATTACGCCTATCAGCACTATCTCAATACAAGTATTAACATTTTAGAGTTATTATAGCATATTATATTATAAATTAAAACTAGATATTATAACTTGGTAATAATTATTTTAATTTCGATACATGAAAAAGAGGCCTTAAAGCAGAAAATAATAGAAGGTGGAAAAATAAATTTTCACACCTTCCATTATCTCTACAGAAAAACAAAACTATCGCGTTTTACCTAAAACACGTTCCTGGATGTTGTTAGGAACTTCTTCAAAGTGACTGGTCTGCATGCTGAAATTTCCACGTCCCTGTGTTTTAGAACGAAGGGGTGTTGAGAAATCAAACATTTCAGAAAGCGGTACATTAGCTCTGATCATTTGACAGCCAGATCTCGCTTCTATTCCCTCTAGCCTGCCCCGTCTGATATTGATTTCGCCAATTCCTTCACCTGTGTATTCTTCCGGAACAGATACATCAACTCTCATTATAGGTTCCAACAATATAGGCTCCGCCTTTCGACATGCCTCTTTAAATGCTATGGAACCAGCAGTCCTAAATGCCATTTCTGAGGAATCAACTTCATGGTATGAACCATCTAATAGAGTAACCCTTATATCTACAACATTGTAGCCACCTAAAACTCCACAATTCAAAGCATCTCGAATACCGGATTCTATTGGACCTATGTATTCTTTTGGAATAGCCCCACCTGTAATTTTGGAAATAAACTCGAAACCACTTCCACGTTCCATGGGCTCAATTTCCAATACGCAGTGAGCATACTGCCCGCCTCCGCCAGTTTGTTTAACTAACTTACCTTCTGCTTTAGCTTTCTTACGAATGGTTTCCTTGTAGGCAACTTTAGGTTTACCAATATTAGCCTCAACATTAAACTCAGTCATCATACGGTCTACAATGACTTCCAAGTGAAGTTCACCCATTCCTTCAATGATAAATTGTATATTATATATTTATCATAGATAGAATCTCTGGGAGATTTTTTTATGTTATAATAAATACCAATAATTTTACTCATTGAATAAGAGGAGGATTTATATGCCCCAAATCTTAATTGTTGAAGATGATGTTGCTCTCAGTAACGGTATTGTCCTTGCAATGAAAAAGGAAGGCTTCGAGTTTATTCAATGTTTTGACAAAAAGTCAGCAGAGAAAGAATTTGCCTGTCAGAAATTTGACCTTATTATATTGGACATAAACCTGCCCGATGGAAGTGGTCTCGACTTTTGCCAAATAGTACGCAATAGTTCAGATGTGCCTGTTATCTTTCTGACAGCAAACGATATGGAAATAGATGTTGTAACGGGCTTTGAAATAGGAGCAAATGACTATATTACCAAACCATTCAGCCTTGCAATTCTTCGGGCAAGAATATTGGCACAACTACGAAAACCCACTGAAAAAACGAAGAGTGGTAAATATACAGTAAATGGAATTTACTTTGATTTTGATGCTATGTTGTTTACAAAAAACGGCAAGGAGATTGAGCTGAGTAAGACTGAGCAAAAACTGCTCCGTATTCTGCTGGAAAATCGGGGAAACATTCTTACTCGTGATACCCTTATAGACAGAGTGTGGAGTGATGGGGCGGATTTTGTAAACGAAAATGCCCTCTCTGTCACAATTCGAAGGTTACGGAACAAACTCGAGGATGATCCGTCTCAACCTGTATATATTCAAACAGTATATGGCATGGGCTATACATGGAAGGTGAAATCAGATGTATAATGTTGTATCGTATAATGGATTGCAAGCTGTTTTAATGATTTTGATTTTTGCAGCCGGAGTATTAATTGGTGCAACTGTCTTTGTAGTTATCAATCGTATTCGGTCACAAAGGCTGCTTAAGAGGTTGGAGAAGATCATTGACAACGTTACTTTAGGCAGTTTTAATGAGGAAACCTTCGATGAATCCATTCTGTCGGCACTTGAATCAAAGCTAAAACGAGAGTTTGGCATCTTAAGCAGCAACCAAAAAGCACTTTTTGAAGAGCGAAATAAGATCAAGACGCTCATATCAGATATTTCTCACCAAACCAAGACTCCAATTTCGAATATTCTGCTATATATTAACCTGCTCTCGGAGGAAAGCTTGACTGAGGATCAAAAAAGGCTTGTCAGCGAGGTTGAAAGACAATCGGATAAATTGAGTTTTCTTATTCAGTCACTGGTCAAAATGTCACGCATGGAAACGGGCATTATATCGGTAAAGCCTCAAAAATGTTCAGTCAAAAAGCTTATTGAGGAGTGCGCAGCAAACCTTTCCCCAAAGGTGTCAGCAAAGCAGATTACTATAAGCCAAAGCTGTAATGATATTGAGGCTGTGTTTGACCATAAATGGACTTGTGAAGCAGTGATGAATATTCTGGATAATGCCGTAAAATATACATCTGAAAGCGGTAAAGTAATAATTTCAGCAACTGCATATGAGATGTTTGTACGAATAGATATTTGTGATAATGGAATGGGAATATCAGAAGATGAACAGGCAAAGATATTTCAAAGGTTTTACCGCTCGCCTCAGGTTCACAGTGAGGAGGGTGTTGGTATTGGATTGTACCTCGCAAGAGAGATTATCTGTGCACAAGGAGGATACATTAAAGTAGACTCAAAGGTTGGAAGGGGTTCTACATTTTCTGTATTTCTTCCGCACGGTTAGAATTGTGTCAAAACTGTTAGATTTCAGAAAGCTTCTCGAAAGATTGATGTACTAAACTTAAGATAATAAATACAGGAGGTGCTTTAATGAGTATTCTGGAGACAACAGATTTGAATAAATTTTATGGTACTGAACCAAATCTTGTACGAGCATTGGACAAAGTAAATTTGTCTATTGAACCTTGCGAATTTGTAGCAGTTGTAGGAACATCAGGCAGTGGAAAGTAAACACTTTTACATATGCTTGGAGGTCTTGACCGTCCAACAAGCGGCATAGTGAAGGTTGACGGGAAGGATATTTTTTCTTTAAAGGATGATGAGCTGACTATTTTTCGAAGACGGAAAATCGGATTCGTTTTTCAAAGCTATAATCTTGTGCCTGTGTTGAATGTGTATGAAAACATTGTACTTCCCATCGAGTTGGACGGTAATAAGGTGGATGGGGAATATATAGAAAAAATTGTAACAACCTTAGGACTTGAGAGCAAACTGAACAATCTGCCCAATCAGCTTTCGGGCGGACAGCAGCAGAGGGTTGCAATTGCAAGGGCAATAGCAACAAAACCTGCCATTGTTCTTGCAGATGAGCCTACAGGTAACTTAGACAGCAGAACAAGCCAGGATGTCTTAGGTCTTTTAAAGGTTACAGGTGAGAAATTCGGTCAAACCATTGTGATGATTACTCATAATGAAGAACTTGCACAAATGGCTGACCGCATCATAAGAATTGAAGACGGCAGGATTTCAGGTGGTGATAGCAATGGTTAAGGTGTCAAACAGGAAGGCTGTCTCAAATCTTGCGCTAAAGAGTTACAAAGCAAACAGGTCCCGAAACTCTATTGCTATTTTGGCAATTATACTTACCACAATTTTGTTTACTACCCTTTTTACAATTGGAACAGGAATGATTGAGAGTATTGAGGAGAGCAGTATGCGCATGGCTGGCGGTTATGCACATGGTTCTTTTAAATACCTATCTCATGAGCAATATGAAAGACTTGCAAAACATCCTTTAATTAAAGAGGTTGGTTTGAGTATATATGCAGGTGAAGCAGTCAATGAAAAACTCCTGAAACGCTACACAGAAATCGATTATAACGATAAAACAAGTGCAAAGCTTGGTTTTAACTTTCCTACAACAGGGAGACTACCCATGGCCAAGAATGAGATTTCAACAGATACTGTCACTTTGGATCTTCTTGGAGTTCCACACAAAATCGGGCAAAAGGTAACTTTGCTCTGTGATTTTAGGGATAGGACAGAAGAAAAAGAGTTTATACTTACCGGATACTACAAGGGTGATCCAGCATTTTCGGCTGGAATTATAACGGTCTCAAAGGAATTTATTGAAGTAAACCTTGCGGGAAGAGGACAGCAATACTATAAAAATGGTGATAGTATTGGCTCCTGCCAGGCTCATGTACTCTTTAAAAACAGTCGCAATATTGATGCGAATATGATGATGGTTATTTCAGATAGCGGCTATAAAGTTGAGGGAAATGGTGAAAATGTAATTCAATATGGTGCAAACTGGGCTTATTTTTCTACAACTTCCGAAGGTAACCTTTCGGTCTGGTTTGCAATATTGATAGGTGCTTTGTTGATAGTGTTTACGGGATATTTGATAATCTAGGATATCCGATTTTATGGCCTTCTAAAGACTATAGGTACAACAAAAAAGCAAATAAAGAGAATACTTCTGGTACAAGCACTAAAAATGTCCGCAATAGGAATTCCAGCTGGTTTGGTATTTGGGTTTTTATTGGGAAAAATCCTGCTGCCTTTAATTTTAAAAGGTTCGAGTACAATCGTTGCAACAGTTTCTATTAATCCTGTTATTTTTATTGGCTCAGCAATATTTGCACTGTTTACTGTATATATCAGCTGTAGAAAACCTGCAAAAACAGCATCATATATTTCGCCTGTTGAAGCTGTAAAATACAACGGTGTGAGTAGTAATATTCATAGCAGATCGAACAGAGCAAAAAATGGAACTAATGGCGGTAAGCTACATAAAATGGCCTTTTCAAACCTTGGAAGAAACAAGAAGAGGACTTTTATTACAGTGGTTTCTATTTCTTTGAGTTTAGTTTTACTTAATACAGTGTATACTCTTACAGGAAGTTTTAATATGGATAAGTTTGTCAGCAAATTTATCCATGTTGACTTTCAGGTTGCTCATGCTGCATATTACAAATATAAATTTAGCGCCGAGACTCCAGTTTCGAAGACAATGATTTCTGCTATTGAAGGGCAGAAAAGCTTTGACAGAGGCGGGGTGATTTATAATATTCCTCAGATGATGATTATATCAAAATATGATGGAAATGTTGAATACGAGGCTGGCAAAATACACTTACCTGATGGTTCTTCTTTTACTTCTGCAGATATTTATGCAATGGAGGATTTTGTACTTGAAAACCTTGAAATCGTGAAGGGAAGGTATGATAAAGAAAAATTCAGAACCGGAAAATTCCTGCTTCTTGGTCTAAACGATGATGATAACGGAAATATCATGTATGATAAAGCTTTATATAAGATTGGAGAAAAGGTAAAGTTAAAAGCTTTTCAGGATGCTTCAAGTACGAACTTTGATGATGCAAAGGAATACGAGGTTATGGGGTATTACCGTATGCGACCTACAAATTGCAGCCGTTGTTATGGAACCGTTACGTTCGCCATGCCGCTTGAAGAATTACGTACCTACGATAAAAATCCTATACCTATGACTTACATTTGCAATGCAAAGGCTGGTAAAGAGGATGAACTTGAAGCATTTATAAAGTCTTACACAGAATCTGTGGAGATTCAAATGTCGTACAATTCCCGTGAAACATATAAAAAGGAATTTGAAGATTTGCAAAATACGATACTTTCCGTAGGCGGAGTGCTTTGCCTGATAATCGGAATTATAGGAATATTAAACTTTATAAACTCGGTATTCACAAGCATTATCACGCGGCGGAGGGAGTTTGCAATGATGGAAAGCGTGGGTATGACAAAGAGGCAGCTCAGAAAGATGATTATATATGAAGGCCTATATTGTGGTTTTTATACTATAGCTGTTTCATTCATCTTAACAATAATATTCACTTTAGGTGTTCTTTCGCAGCTTTCAAAAGCGGTTTGGTTTATGAGCTATAAGTTTGAATTACTGCCATTGCTTATTTCATATCCTGTATTGCTTATTTTATCGGCATTAATTCCGTATCTGGCATTTATAGGAGTAGACAAACAGAGTGTTGTGGAACGACTGAGGATTGCAGAGTGATGTAAATTTTTTAGTAAAAACAAGGTAGAACCCCTAGTACTAAATAAAAATCTTTCAGGCATTTAACTCCTTAGATTTTAGGACATTTGCCTCGCAAATTCGTCAAATAAAAACGGGCTACTGTCCTAATGCAGTAACCCGTTTTGCATATCAATTATTCGAATTCAGTTTCTTCCAATCTGTGCTTGGATTCTTCAATTACTTTCTGACTTACATTAGGCGGCGCTTCTTCATAGCGTTCAAACCATAATTTGAATCTGCCCCTTCCTTGAGTCATAGAAGTCAAATCTGTGGCATACTTAAACATTTCTGCCTGCGGAACTTCTGCTAAGACCTGTTGGATGCCTCCATCCTGCGGGTTCATCCCCATAACTCTTCCTCTTCTCTTATTGAGGTCTCCTATAATTTCACCCATGTAACTATCAGGTACATAAACTTCAACATGTGCTATAGGTTCGAGCAACACAGGTGATGCTTGTTCTAAACCCTTCTTATAAGCTAAATGGGCAGCAATCTTAAATGCCATTTCAGAGGAGTCAACAGCATGATAAGATCCATCAACAAGGGTTGCTTTGAGGTTAACAACCGGATAACCTGCCAGAACTCCTTTTTTAATACTTTCCTGAAGACCTTTCTCTACAGCCGGGAAATACTGTCGCGGCACCGAACCTCCAAATATCTTTTCTTCAAAAGTCAAACCCTCATTTTGGCCAGGTTCAAATTCAATCCACACATGTCCATATTGGCCATGTCCACCCGATTGCTTTTTATGCTTTCCTTCAACTTTAACCTTCTTTTTAATTGTCTCTCTATATGGAACTATGGGGTCTGTAAGATTAACCGATACACCAAACTTTGCTTTAAGTTTGCTTACAACTACATCCAAGTGTATTTCGCCTATTCCTGAAATAATAGTTTGATGCGTTTCTGTATTTAATAAAACCTTAAAGGTAGGATCTTCATCTTGAAGCCTATGGAAACCGGTACCGATTTTCTCCTCGTCTCCCTTGGTCTTCGGTTCAACAGCCATTGATATAACAGGCTCTGGAAACTCAATTTTATCCAATACTACTGCATTTGACTGACTGCACAATGTATCATTTGTATTAACACTTTGAAGCTTTGCAACTGCTCCTATATCACCAGCTACAAGCATAGTTACCGGAATTTGTTTTTTCCCTCTTAACACGAACAATTGTGATATCTTCTCAGCTTTATCAGTAGCTGCGTCATATACTGTAGAATCAGATTTCAACACTCCGGAAAATACCCTCATCATTGAAATCTTACCAACAAACGGGTCTGCTATAGTCTTAAATACCAGAGCAGAAAGCGGCGAACTCTGATCTGCTTTCAACTCAACAATCGCATCACTTCCCTGTTTAGTAGCTTTAACCACTCCAGACTCAATCGGCGAAGGCATCAGGTGTATTATTGAATCCATAAGAATCTTTATGCCTTGATTTGTTAATGCTGATCCACAGAAAACCGGCACCAAAGATTCATCCTTTATTCCCTCATGCAGCCCTTTGGCAAACTCTTCTTCCGTAAATTCAATTCCGTCAAAAAATTTGCTCATCAGCTCTTCACTTGTCTCTGCGACAGCCTCTTTTAGTGAGTTCCTTATTTCTTCAACTTTATCCTTCAAATTAGCCGGAATATCTATATCTACCAATTTATCCTTATCAAATTTCATTGCTGTCATCGTAACAAGATTTATAAAGCCTATAAATTTTCCACCTTCTGTTATCGGTATTTCAAAAGCTACAACATTTTTTCCAAACGTGCTGATCAACTGATCCAACACTTTATAGAAGTCTTCATTTTCATCATCCATACCATTTACAAAAAACATTCTGGGGATGTTTCTTTCATTTGCATATGCCCATGCTTTTTCGGTTCCGACTGCCACACCACTTTTGGCTGGCACCACAATAATTGCACTGTCAGCAACTCTAATACCTTGCTTAACTTCTCCTACAAAATCGAAATACCCGGGAGTGTCAATTACATTGATCTTGTGATCTTTCCATTCACAAGTACAGACAGATGTGCTAATAGAATTCTTTCGCTTTATTTCTTCAGGGTCAAAGTCCGATGTAGTTGTTCCATCTTCAACCCGTCCAAACCTTTCCAAAACGCCTGAATTAAACAGCATCGCTTCAGTAAGGGTTGTCTTACCCGCCCCTCCATGCGAGATCAGGCAGACATTTCTGATTTTGTCAGAAGTAAAGTCTTTCATACCAATTCCCCCTTTAATATTTAATATATTATTTAAAACCAACTATAAGGTTACGAAGGATTATGTACAACTTTAAGACTTTAAACAAACTAAACAACCGGTATAATATTATATTAACAATATAATTCTATTAATCTTCCAATTTTCCTTTTCTCATAAAAAGTTTTTTGCTTTGCTTTCATTATAATATATATACTAATATGTGTAAATAATGAGTAACATTTCTAGCCCCCTTATATCTCTTATTCTTATTGACAATTCTATATTATCATTGTAAATTAAAAGAAAGTAACAAATGGTCTGAAAAATGCACAGAAATATTTATTTCCCTGTTCTTCGAAAATTTTCTTTATCTAATGGGTTAAAATATACACTACATATAGCTTCTTTATTACTTATCTCAAGTAGTATTGAAGATTGGAAATATATTATTAAAAAAGAATTTGCAGGTAGAAAGGAAGGTACATTTATGATTATTGTAATGAAACCTAGTTCTAAGGATAATGATATACAGGAAATCTCAAAAATTCTTAGTTCTCTTGGTCTTGGGGTACATATTTCAAAAGGCTCCGAAAGAACTATTATAGGTATAATAGGTGATAAAAGGAAGTTGAATGATGTTCCTTTAGAGTTAATGTCTGGTGTTGAAAAACTTGTTCCTATAGTGGAATCATATAAATTGGCTGGCAAAACTTTTAAGCCTGAATCAAGTATTGTTGAAGTCAATGGTGTTAAAATCGGCGGCAAGGAATTGGTCATAATGGCAGGACCTTGTGCAGTTGAAAGTCATGATCAGATTATATCTGCTGCTGTTGCTGTAAAAAAGTCAGGTGCTCAATTCTTGCGGGGCGGCGCATTCAAACCCAGAACTTCTCCATATGCCTTCCAAGGGCTTGAAGAAGAAGGCCTCAAACTATTGAAGGAAGCAAAGGATGCAACCGGCCTCAACATAATAACTGAAGTTACCAGTGAAAAAGCTGTTGAGATTGCAGATAAATATGTTGACATGTTCCAGATAGGTGCTAGAAACGTTCAGAATTTCCAACTGCTAAGAGAGATTGGAAAATCAAAAAAACCTGTTTTGTTTAAGCGCGGTTCAGCTACTACTATTGACGAATGGTTGAACGCTGCTGAATATATTATGAATGAAGGTAATTATAATGTAGTTCTTTGCGAAAGAGGTATTAGAACCTTTGAAACTGCAACAAGGAACACATTAGATATAAGTGCGGTTCCTGTAGTAAAAAACATGAGCCATTTGCCTATAATTGTAGATCCAAGCCATGCAGCCGGCAAAACTCAATATATACTTCCTCTTTCAAAAGCAGCTATAGCTGCAGGAGCTGATGGTTTGATAATTGAAGTTCATCCAAACCCTAAATGTGCATTATCAGATGCAGCACAACAGTTAACACCTGAAGATTTTGACGATTTGTGTAAAGATATTGCTAAAATTGCCGAAATATTAGGAAGAGAGTTTAAACATGGCGGTTAAAAAGGTTACAGTTATTGGACTTGGGCTTATAGGTGGCTCACTGGCAAAAGCACTAAAGGAACGTTTGGATATTACTGACATCACAGCTGTCGATATAAGTAATCAAAGCTTAGATCAGGCATTGAAAGAAGGGTATGTATCACATGGGTACACAGAGCTAAATGATGATGTATATAATTCAGACCTAATTTTCGTTTGTACCCCGGTAAAAAATGCTATTGAATATATAAAGAAACTTGCCAAAAAAGTTGGACCTGATTGCCTAATAACTGATGTTGCAAGTACTAAGTCGGAGATTGTAAATTTTGTGAATTCAATGGATAATCCTCCCCGCTTTATAGGTGGACATCCAATGGCAGGTACTGAAAAATCTGGTTTTATGTCAAGTTTGTCACATTTGTTTGAGAATGCATATTATATTCTAACACCGGCTAAGAGTACGCAGAACACTGATATTGAAACTATGCGCGATATAATAAACCACATAGGAGGACTTCCCGTAGTAATAGATGCAGAAGATCATGATTTTGTAACAGCCACAATAAGTCATGTTCCCCATATTATTGCATCAGCATTAGTAAACCTGGTTGGAAAATCAGACTATCCTGATGGTAAGATGCAAACCTTAGCTGCAGGTGGATTTAAAGATATAACGCGAATTGCATCCTCAAGTCCTGAAATGTGGGAAAATGTAGTATTGAGCAACAAGCAAAAAATTAAAGGAGTTTTAGATACCTTTGTTGAAACATTATATGAATTTAAACAGCGTATGGATGATAATGACTCCAAAGGTATAAACAACTATTTTAGCACAGCCAAAGAACTACGCGACTCTATACCGGATAATAGAAAAGGACTGCTTATTTCTCTATACGAAGTCATAGTTGACGTTGTAGACAAACCTGGCATAATTGGTGAGATTGCAACAATACTTGGTAATAACGGAATTAATATAAAAAATATAAATGTTTCAAATAGCAGAGAGTTTGAACAGGGATGCCTAAGAATTACCCTGCCGGATTCTGAAAGTGTAAAAAGTGCTGTTGGGTTACTGTCAAACCAAGGATATAAAGTCTATAAAATTTAGGAATATTATTATATTTACCTATGGATCTTGCATAGTAATATTATTAACTTGCTATTCAAACAGTCTTAATAACTTTAGCATAAAGGTTTGTAATGGTAAAAAGTGCAAGTAATTGCTTAAGATCCAAAGATATAATTAACAATATAGCTGCAATTGCACCTAATGCTTTGTAACACGCCATTATAATGTTTTTAATGTGTGGATAGGTACAACTCACTTACTAAAGGAATGGGGGAATACAGTGTGTTAATTGAACAAAGGGATTCTTTGAGAGGCGAAATAACGGTACCTGGCGATAAATCAATTTCTCACAGAGCAATACTTTTAGGTTCTCTCGCTAAGGGAACAACTGAAATTGATGGATTCCTTATGGGAGAAGATTGTCTAAGTACCATAGATTGTTTTAGAAAGATGCATGTTAGCATAGAAATTCTCGCTAATAGCAAGATAAAGATACAGGGCAACGGCCTTTATGGCTTAAAGCCTCCATCTTCCGCATTGAATGCAGGAAGGTCAGGAACCGCCCTGAGACTTTTGCTTGGAGTTTTAGCAAGCCAGCCTTTTAATTCAGTATTGACAAGAGATGAATCATCTGTCAGAAAACCAATTGGAAAAGTTGTTAAACCACTTAGGGATATGGGAGCAATTATTAACGGAAGAGACGACGGCAATCTATGTCCTCTAACCATATTTCCCTCCAAGTTAAAAGGTCAAACTCATAATCTTTCCTTAAGAGACACTCATATTAAATCACCACTTCTTTTAGCCGGCCTTTATGCTCAAGGGGATACCAAAGTAGTTGAAGCTGTAAAATCAAGAGACCACACAGAACTTATGTTAAATTACTTTGGCGCAGATATATCTGTAAACGGCTTGGAAGTAACAGCACATAGTGTTGAAAATCTGTATGCCCAGAACATTGAAGTTCCGGGAGATATTTCAATAGCAAGTTACTTTATTACCGCAGGACTGATAGTACCAAACTCCGATATAGTTATAAAGAATGTAGGCGTTAATCCGACAAGGACTGGTATTATTGATGTATACAGGTCAATGGGCGCCAAAATCGAAATACTAAATGAGCGTACTGTAAGTAACGAAAAGGTTGCAGACATAAGAGTTGTATCCTCTCCATTAAAAGCTGTAACAATCGAAGGTGACCTAATTCCAAGACTTATAGATGAAATCCCGGTTATAGCGGTTGCAGCTATTATGGCAAGCGGTAAAACTATTATTAACAACTTAAAAGGCTTTAAAATAAAAGATTCAGGCAAGCTCAAGATGCTGTCGACAGAACTTTCAAAACTTGGTGCTTCAGTTCAGGAAACAGAAGACGGAATGATAATTGAAGGCGGCAGAAAACTGACCGGCACAATAGTTGAAGGATACAATTATCCGGCTATTACCATGGCTTTATGTGTCGCAGGTCTTGTAGCCGATGGAGAAACCATGATAAGGAAAACACAAGTCTTAGACATTGCATATCCAGAATTTATTTCCGTACTAAACAGACTTTAATTTATAGTTTTAAGATAAAAAAGAATTAGCTTTGGTCAAAACCAAGCTAATTCTTTTTATGTTATAATAATAATTCAGCTATTCCTTACATTTTTAGATACGGGTTATTATGAATTTTTGAGTTTCTCACTCAATTTATAACCTAAAACCATTAAACTGTCGCTTAAGTGAACGTTCTCAATAATTACATCATAAGGAATTTTCAAATCCATAGGTGAAAAATTCCACAAACCCTTTATACCTAGTCGCGCTACCCTATCTGCAACTAAAGGAGTTTGGTCATATGGAACACAAAGCATTGCAATATCAACTTTATTGTTCTTTACATACTCCTCTAAAGTATTCAAATCCATAATTTCAACATTATTTATTTTTTTACCAATCAAATTTGGATTGACATCAAAAATTGCCTGAAGCTCAAAACCTCTTTTTTCGAAATTAGTATAGTTTGAAAGTGCCTGTCCCATGTTACCTGCACCGATTATTATAAACTTAAATTTATTATTAACTCCAAGGATATTCCCTATTTCATTATAAAGGTGCTCAACATTATATCCATATCCCTGCTGTCCAAATCCACCAAAGCAGTTTAAATCCTGACGTATTTGCGAAGCTGTAATGCCCATCCTTATACTTAACTCTTTGGAAGAAATTCTTGTAATCCCTAACTTTAGTAAATCGGATAAATACCTATAATATCTAGGCAAACGCTTAATTACAGCAATAGAAATCTTTTTATCCGGACTCATCACTTTCTTTCACCTCAATCTTTTTTGGTTGGGATTAAATTACGCGAACCCCTTCTATTATCTTGTCCACGCAGCAAAATCACCCCATTGTTTTAACTTCTGCCGCGTTTTGATTATACCACCTTTGTTATTTTATTGTCAATATTGCTTAGAAGTCTCATTTCTGCTACAATTGGATACGAAAATAAATATGAAAGCATTTGTAATTTGCTTATATTGCCACTTTTATTATAAATAAGTATGCATGGAAAACTTTCTAAAACCGATAAGGGCTAAATGCCCACAAGAATTTTATTCACTAATAGTGTAAGGTGTGAAATATATGATTGTATTAGGGTGTAATAATATATCTATTTCCTTTGGAACCAGACAAATTATAGAAAATGTTACCTTCAGTGTTCAGGATACAGATAAAATAGGTATTGTAGGTGTTAATGGTGCAGGGAAGTCAACTCTATTTAAAATAATTACTTCAACCCTTGCTGCTGACTCGGGAGATATTTATCTTTCCAAAGGCTGCAAGCTGGGGTATCTTGCACAAAACACAGAGCTTGAATCTTCAAACAGTATTCTTGAAGAAGTATTGTCCGCTTTTTCCCATCTTATAAAAATGGAAGAGCGTATTAAGGATCTGGAAAAACTCATAAGCGATGAAAAGGATGAGGAACGTTTGTCCTCTTTTATGAAAGAGTATTCAAACCTATCCGATAACTTTTCACGTAATGGTGGATACGAGTACAACAGCCGGACCAGAGGAATTTTAAAGGGACTTGGATTTAGTGAAGATGAGTTTGATCTAAAAACAAGCAGCTTAAGCGGTGGTCAAAAAACCAGGCTTGCCATGGCAAAGCTTTTGACTGAAGAGCCTGACTTGCTTCTTTTGGATGAGCCTACAAATCACCTCGATATTAACGCGGTTGAGTGGCTTGAGGATTTCCTAATCAACTACAGGAAAGGTGTTATGATTATATCCCATGACAGATTCTTTCTAGACAGGATAACTAACAGGACTCTTGAGATAGAAAACTGCGAATGCAAGTTCTATAACGGAAACTACACAAATTATATAAAGCAAAAAGAGCTTGATAGAGAAATTCAACAGAAGCATTTCGAACTTCAGCAAAAAGAGATAGCTAGAATGGAAGCCTTTATTGAGCAGCAAAGAAGATGGAACAGGGAAAAAAATATTGTAGCCGCTGAAAGCAGGCAAAAAGCTATAGACAGGATGGAAAAAATAGATAAACCAAAAACCCTTCCTGACAAAATAAAAATAGATTTCAAAATAGCTTTACAAAGCGGGAACGATGTTCTATCTGTAGACAAGCTTTCAAAGGAATATCCCGGCAGACCGCTGTTTAACAATTTAAGTTTTAAAGTTAAGAAAAGCGAAAGGGTTTTTATTTTAGGGCCAAATGGTTGCGGTAAATCCACTTTGCTTAAAATTTTGACCGGTAAAATAGATGATTTTTCGGGAAGCTTTCAGTTTGGCCACAACACAAAGAAGGCTTTTTACGACCAGGAACACTCGGATCTTTCTATGAATAACACAATAATAGATGAACTTTTAGAAGCAAGTGATAATCTTTCACAGACAGACATAAGAAATGCTCTTGCTATGTTCCTTTTTAAAGGTGATGATGTTTTCAAAGAAATATCCACTCTTAGCGGAGGTGAAAAAGGAAGAATTTCACTTCTAAAAATAATGCTTTCAGGATCAAATATACTCATTCTTGACGAGCCTACAAACCATCTTGATATTAACTCAAGGGAAATACTAGAAAGTTCACTTTCCGAGTTTGAAGGAACACTCATTATAGTTTCCCATGACAGGTACTTTATTGACAAACTTGCAACAAGGATTTTAGAATTAGACAGGGATTCTTATATTGATTATTTAGGCAATTATTCTGGCTTTAAGCAGCACAAAAGCAGAATTTCAATTGAATCCAAACCTGTTTCTCCGGTTGAAAATGCATCAGCTTCAAAGCTTTCCCATATTGCTACAAAGGAAGAGAAAGCAAGAAGAAGAAAATTGGAAAAACAATATGCTGACACTGAAAAAGAAATTGCCCAGTTAGAAAGTTCAATTGAAACTATAAAAATTGAGATGCAGTCAGGGGAAGTATTAAGCAATCATGTCATGCTGACGGAACTACACAATAAGCAACTGGAAATGGAAAACAGACTTGAGTCGCTTTATGAGCTATGGGAATCACTGGCACTGGAAATGGAAAATTGAGCAGATAAATCAAAAACGAGCGTGGCTAAATGCGCATTTAGCCATGCTCGTTTTATTCTCAAACTATCATTTTAATTATTTTCTATCCTATAAAGAACCTTCAATAGGTCAAATGAATATACTGGCTATGACATCAAATTTTGAAAAAGGAATGATGATTGAATATGATGTATACTGTACAGCCAGGAGATTCTTTATATCTGATTTCTCAGAAGTTCGGCGTTTCTGTTGAGCAAATCAAGCAGGCAAACCAGCTTTCAAGTAATTTAATCTATATAGGACAGCGTTTAAATATCCCGGTAGAACGTCAAAGACCAATAATATATACAGTTAAACCAGGTGATTCACTGTATACGATTGCCAAAAGGTATAACACAACAGTTGAAAGTATCCAGTCTTTAAATAATCTTACAGGCATAGAACTAAGCGTCGGTCAAAAGTTAACCATCCCCATTTATACTGAAGTTGTCGTCAACGTCGATTCAGCATTTATAAGGAGTGGTCCTGGGCCTAATTTCAGCGTGGTTACAAGCATGGTTAGAAATGCCAAACTTCCTGTTACCGGCTCCAGTAGAGGTTGGTATAAAGTTCGTTTACATAACGGCAAGGATGCCTGGATATCGGGACGAATAGTAACGCTTAATGCCTATAGCGGTGACAAACCAATCTCAGATATCCTGGGATTTTATACCCTCGAAGAAGGTCCTTCACTTCCAAGTTCCTTTACTTCGTTCACAAACAATATTGGAGAGATTTCTGAAACTGGTCTTTTCATGTTCAGAATCAGTGCAAACAATCCAACTACCATAGAAAACTTTGGACAATTTTCAGATCAGGATATAAGAACTCTTGTTGCAATTGCGCACAGGAACAATGTTAGAATCCTCCCGGTTGTGCACAACCTACTCTATAGGCCAGGTGGAACAACACTTGCAAAAAATGTTGTAAAGGTTCTTGTCTCCAATGCACAAAATAGAAATGCCTTTGCCCAAAGCCTCTTAAGGCTGATACAAAAGTATAACTTTGACGGAGTTAACATTGACATTGAAGATGTTTTCATTGAAGACAGTGCAAATCTGTCCTTGCTTTATGAAGAAATTGCCAGAGTCTTAAGACCCCGCGGTTATTTCTTCTCAGCGTCTGTCCCTGCAAGGATCAGGGATGAGCCTTTCAATCCATTTTCCGATCCATTTAATTATTCTGCAATAGGCAACGCAGTTGATGAGTTTGTTGCAATGCTTTATAACGAGCACGGCTGGCCTGGCAGCGGTCCAGGACCTGTTGTATCGATTGGCTGGATGGAAAGAGTATTAACGTATACAATCTCAAAAATGCCTAAAGAAAAGGTAGTTGGCGCAGTATCGGTATTCGGTTTTGATTTCAACCTTACAACCGGCCGTAATACCTATGTAACATACAGCATGGCAATGGCTCTTGCCCAGAAGTACAATAAAGAGGTTATATTTGATGAAGAGACTAAAACTCCGATGTTTGCTTATGAAGATGAACAGGGCAACCAGCATGAAGTCTGGTTTGAAAACGCCCAGAGCATCTACGCAAAAATTGAGCTTGCATGGGACCTTGGTATAAAGGGAATCGCACTTTGGAGGCTTGGAATGGAAGATGAAGGAATTTGGACAATGTTAGAAAATCAGGTTGTAGTGAGTAAGCACTAATCTCAGTAGCATTTTAGGACATTTGCTTCGTAAATTTCTTAAAATAACATACACCCCCACTTCACTTTTTAGTGAAATGAGGGTGTATGTAATTATTACAAAATTCTAGTTATATTCACAATTACGGCTCTTACAAGCAATTAGCTGTTATCTTAATCCACCTGCTATAAGTATATTTTGCTGGTGTGAGGCATCAATCTGATTATCCACATGCCTGACTCCATTGAGAAAATATAGGTCAAAATGGCCATCTATACCGTTACCTGATATAGTGTCATAATTGGGTCCGTACCCATAGTTATCACTTCTGTTGGAAACATTCTGCATATACGGTACGCCATCTACTCCTGCATGTGGCATCCCCGCAATTGATATGGCAAATCTTCTTCCGTTAAACTCTAAAACAAAGGCTCTTCTGGTCCAATTCCAGTACCCGCCAAAAATTTCTTTCATCATGTTGCTGTCTAAACTGGTCAGAGTTTCACAATCAGCATGGTTTGCACCCATGGTTCTCTTTATTGCAAAACTTTTTCCTGTCTTAACATCAATCACCTTTCCAACACTCCCTATTGGGAAAACATACTGTGCTTCACTGAACCAATCCAATATTTCACCGGATTCAGGCGAAACCTTGTTTTTAACAGGTACATTGTGGACAGGTACCTGTAATACATCTCCTTCATATAGAGTTGCTTGCCGTGAGATATTATTTGCGGAAGCAAGTTCATAATCGGGTATTCCCATTTTCTCTGCTATACTCCAAACACTATCCCCTTTTTGCACAATATATGTTTTATATGTTAAATAGTCTGTTGATGTATCTACCGCTATCTCATTCTTAAAATAGTTACTGTCAGGATTATTATCTAAAATATCTTGTTTTATGTAAGTTACACTGCTATGTATATAACCGGTTCCCTTTGCCGTTTTTACATTATACCAGGTTCCTGTTTTGCCTGTAACACTCACTTCTGTCCACGGTTTAAGATATCCTACGGGAGCCACATTTAGACTTGGTCCGCTGCTTAACGTTGCATTACCTGACGTATACCCCATAAAGCTATTATCATAAATATCAAATTGCTTTATCTCAAGCATTTGTCCAATATTGATATTGTCGCTTACAAGGCCGTTTAAAAGCTTTATTTGGCTTACAGTCGATCCAAACAACTTCGAAAGCATCCATAATGTATCCCCTGATCTTACTTTATATTCCAACTTACCATCTGTTTGCCTAAAAGCTAGCACCCTATTTTTGTTATAATCAATGAAACACTCAATACCAAGCTTCTCATAGCAGAATTCAGTCGGCACCATAAACCTATAATTTTCTATTTCCATTGGTGCAGGTGCTTTTATGTACTTTCCGTTAAACTTAACAATGTCGTTATCCAATCTGAATACAAGTTCATTTTGCTTATACGTTACCGCTCCTGTCATCGTACCGGTATCATATCTGAAACTTGCGCCAATAGATTCAGCAAGCTCTTTTGCGGGGATCATCATTGTACTATTTTCAACAGTAGTATATACTCCAGTACATGCAGACTCATTATCTACAATTACCCCTACCGTATTTCCCCCAGCATAAACAGATACCCTAGGAAGCACCAGTACTCCAAGTATAGCTGCAAAAAAGAACGCCGCTCGTTTCCTTAGCATCATATACCCCCTTCAATTTTTAGTTTACATAACACTCCATTTAATTATACGATATTTTTGACGCCAAATCAGTACTCAAAATATTCCTTAAAGGTAACCATGGCAATCATAACTATAATACGTTGTTATTCGTTATTCCATTTCTATCCTTCATTTCTTTCTTCTTTCAGATTTCAGAAGGCCTGCTGTTGATTTCTTCATTCAAAAAACAAAACCTCAATAGAGTAGTATATATATTACTATCTATCGAGGTCTTGGTTATCCCTGCCCACATTAGCAAACACGGAGACAGGAATTGATTTTTACTAGGCTTCGTTATCTAATGTCTGAATTACTGTAATGTATCGATTCTAGAAGCCCATAGGTTAATCAGTCTGTATAGACAGCCGCTCCTATAAAATGGAAAAATATTCAACTCTTTTCATTACATAAACAATGCAAACTTAAGCATCAAAAATATCTTTACTTTTAAGTTCTTTTTCCTTTATCACCTTATTTAGTATATCGATATTAATCTCACCTGCTAGATGATAATACTTTAACCAATATGCACTATCTTCTGCGTATTTATAAATTGCCCTTTCTATATTATCTTTCGTTAGTTTTTTTACAATAATATCTGGTACACCGCAATAAAAATCAACACTTTCTCTTGCCATATAATCATAATAGTTTTTCGGAGTTGATACAACAACTGTATACGTTATTCCATCTTCTAATTCTACAAATACATCAATATTATCATCTTCAATATCGCATATTTCTGAAAGTTGAGTTGGGTATTCAATTTTTATTACTTTCATTGATATTAATGCCTCCCATACCTATTTGTAAAGTTGTTCAAGTATTTTGATTACTTTTGATTCATTTGCTTTACTTGCCTTTGCAAGTATTTCTATTCCTTCCTGAGTATTTCTATAAAATATTCTAGATCCTTTGGCTCCTCGAAGGTATAAAATATCTTTAAACAGATTACTAGTGCCTTTTCCTGGATTAACATTGCCCTCAAGAAGTTTTGACACCAATTCATTTGCTTCCTTTTGCGCTACTTGATTTGTACCCATCTCTTCAGCTGCATTTATAAGTCTTTTATCATTTTTAATCAGAGATGTAATCCCTTTACCTTCACTAAGGCCACCAACAATCTTTAACTCACCTACAGAACCCATAGCTATGCCCATCGATACTTCTTGTATTTTATCATCTTCAATTACACGATCTACTATCATTTGAGTATAGCCTGGAGTATTTTCGTTAATACCCTTTGGAAGAAGCAACTTGGCTCGATCAATCTGTGATTTTGTAGTAGTATTGTCTGACCATTCACTGAATTGATTCCATTTATCTTGTATCCAATCAATGACTCCACTGTTATCAGTAGGCTGCCCTAAATTAACTTTATCTTTTCCCGTCCCCCTACTAACAGCTGTAGCCGGTGGAACATAACCATAAATAACCTGTGTACTTGTACTCTTTGTTACTGTCTGACTTGTACTTGTAGTCTTTGTTACCTTTGTACTTGTAGTCCCTTTTGAAATTACTGGTGTTGTCCCTATAGGAGTTCCACTGGTTTGGTTCGACTGTAGAATTTTGCTGTATTGATCATGCACTCCTTTCTGAGTGTTTGAATCTCCAACACCTTCCAAGTAAAGTCCCAGTGCCTTCCACGTCTGGTCCCCTGCTTTTCCATCAACTGTAATACGGGCTCTAATCTGATATTGTCTAACCGCTTCTTGTGTCAGATTACCGTAATAACCATACTCAACGCCTTTTGGCATTGTTAGACATCCTAACTCAACCAACTCCTTCTGGAGTATTACAACATCTTCACCCTTTGAACCAACTTTCAATACTGTTCCTTGCTCTTTATGCCCTGTCGGGTCTGTGTACATTATCGGGTCATTGCTACAGTATGTATACAGGTTCAAACTCAACGGATCATTTGCTTCACCCATGTATGTATCCTGCTGCAGGAATCTTGCAATCTTCGGATCATAGTATCTGGCATCCAGATTATAATACTTGGATTCCTCATCATACTGGTAGCCCGCATACCTTGCCTGGCTCTTTATCATTTTTGCGGGGTCAGTGGTTGCAGTTCCTGTGCTGTCATAGTATTTTTCAAGCGTTATATTCCCAAAGTCATCATACTGGTATTGTGCACGCATTTTGTTTGTGCTTGCATCTATCAATGCTGTTACATCCGCATGTCCGTTATAAAAATAATATGCTTTGCCGTTCGTTGTTCCTATCAACGTTCTTGATATCAGGTTCAGCCCTATTACATTCAGTACGCTTAACGCTCCGGTTCCGTTTGTGTATTCAAATACTACATCATTACCTTCGTAGAAATACCTTGCAGGTGTTCCTGTACCTATTTTTTTCGCTACCCTTTTTCCTTCACCGTTGAATGTATTTGTCATGGTACTGTTGCTTGCTGATGTCCATGATGTCTTAAGCTGATTTAACAGCGTATAGGTGTTATTTTCAAGAGTAGTAGTTGTTGTTGTAATATCTAATACCTTCAACTGGTTTCCGTTATTGTCATGCTGGTATTGCTTCTTTTGTATTATTGTACCACTGGCATTGGTATTTCTCTTTGTCTCATACTGAATCCTGTTGTTGTCAGTGTAATCATACTTTGTATATGTTACCTTGCTTGTTGATTTTATTGTTTCAGTTTGAGTAGCCCTGTTTCCTCTGCTGTCGAATGTATAGTCTATTATTCTTGTAGGTTCATCAATATGGTTAAGCCTGTTTAATCCATCATATCCGTAGCTGGTTGTTTTTAACGTTGCTGTTGTACCACCTATTCTTTCATCCTTTTTCTGCATAGTGTGGTTAGTATTATAATAATACTTGTAGTACTCAGATTCAACATATGTTCCTGATGTATTTTTTATTTCCGATTTCAGATCCTTTAACAATCCGTCATCATAGTAAGTGTATGTCTGCCTGAACTTGTCCTTGTATGTAACCCTGTACCTTCTGCCATCGTTGTAATATTCATAGACGGTCTGTTCTCCTCCGTTGGTAACCAGTTTCAAACGTCCTGCCTTGTCAAATACCTTTTCAATAGTCTGGCTTCCTGGATACTCACTCTTTTCCTTAATTTCACCTGACGAAACTCCTGTTGTTATATCATAAGTATATACAGTAGGTCCTGCTATTGTCGTTATTCCACCTTCTACAACAGTCTCTTTCTTTGTTTTTACCCTGTTTAATTCATCATAAATTCTTTCTGTTGTTATTGTACTTTCTGCAACTCCACCAGCACCCTTGTTCTCAACTATTATCTTTTTCAGGTTGCCGTTTTGGTCGTAGCCTGTATCTAAAGGTATCGTTATTGTAACTGATGAGTTATCACTGCCTGTTACTGTTTGCGTTGTAAGCCTTCCATGGCAGTCATAACTATAATACGTTATTATTCCGTTTCTATCCTTCTTTTCTTTCAGAAGTCCTGCCGGTGTGTATTCATAAGATTCAGTCTTTGAACTTACTCCTTCACCATTTGGGTCACTTACAGACTTAAGCTCACCAAAACAGTTATATTTGTATGTCGTAGTAAAAGTCCCAAGTAATTGGGTTCTAATTCTTCCGTCTATATAGTAGGTATAGCTTGATATATCGTTGGTACCGTCTGATACTTTTTCAAGTCTACCAAGTATATTATATGTGTATTTTAACTTTTTGCTTGATGCATCTGTCTTTTCCTTTACATTGCCAAGGTTGTCATAACTCAAAGTAGTCTTATGAGTTCCGGTTGAATAGGGGTCAGTAGTGCAAATTAACCTTCCGTTTGTATCATAATCGTATTTTGTCAGCTTATTAAGTGCATCATAGGCTTTAACCTGTAAATTCCTGGAGTTGTATTCCAGTCCTTCATAGTATACTGATTTTGGATCTTTCTTCTTGTAAACCCTGTTCATCGGATCATAGAAATTAACATATGCATTATCTCTCCAGTCCTTTGTTCTTATAAGGTTTCCATTAAGATCATAATCATATACTGTAGTATGTGGAGTACCACCAACAGTGATCTGTGATGTAGTCATCCTGTCAAACCTGTCATACTGGTATATTGTTTGTACAGTGTTTCCGTCAGTTTCGCTAATTACATTACCATTTACATCATAATCCCTAGATAACGTTATAGCTTCACTTCCATTATACCTCTGTCTGCACTGGTTTTTCACTTTCAAATTGACAGCATTATAACTGTAAAGTTCACATATATCATCCGTTGTGTCAGCTTCAGTATTCATTTTATTCTGTGTATAGACCAAATTACCCAATGTATCATACTGCATTATCTTTTGTATTTGTGATTGGGTGGTGCCATATATGTAAGGCTCTATTATTTTCGATACCTTACCCAAATTATTGTATTCATACGTCGCTTGATATTCAGTTCCGCCCTTACACTCGGTATGACTAGTCAAATTGCCTTTAAGGTCATAAATGTTTGTTTCCATAACACCGCCATTGTCGGTTACATTTACCTTCTTTGTTACTTTATTAGCTATAATTACACCGGATTGAACCTGAGGTTCATAAGTATATGTTGTTTCAGCCCCTATTGCGCTAGCTTCATCTATAACCTGACTAGGCGGTACAGGTACTAATCCTGTAGTATCACTCTTTACAGTCTTTTCCTTAGTTACTCTTCCCAAAGTATCATACTCATATTTCACTGTAAATGGAAGGGTGCGCAATTTATTTTCAGGATCAAGCTTAGTTTTTATTAATCCTTCCGGGGTATATTTATATTCAGTAACATAGCCACCTTCATCCGTTGATGTTAATAGATTGCCATTTTTGTTATAAGCATTTGCCTTGTAATTATATATACTTGATGCTGACCAAGTAGAGGTTGAAGTGTTGTAATTGTATTCCTCTCCTCTAAAACCACTCTGTACAAGTCTTCCAACTACGTCGTACCTATAGAAGTTAAAATTCTTACAAGCATAAGCTGGAGCTGCCAATGGATCTTCAATATTATCCATTGTGCTTACATAATTATTAGGGGAAACATCAGCAATTTTTCTGCCTGCAAGGTCATACCAGTTCATAGCTGTATAAGTCTTCTGCACATAGGTTTGTGTGGTATCATCATATACCGATATTTGGCTATCCAGATAAACCTTTTTGTTAAGACCTCTCCAGTCGTAAGAATAATAAGTTGTATAACCTCTTGGATTCATCACGCTTAACGGATTTCCCTGCCAGTTTAAAACCTTTGAAGATGATGCCTGATATGAACCAGAGGAATCAGTTTCACCAATCAACCTGTCAAGATTGTCGTAATAGTAAAGATCAATTCTTGCATTTGAAGGATACATTCTTATTTTCATATTGCCTTCTGGATCATAATAGTAAGTAGAGGTTATTATATAGTCAGTACCTGAGTTATAATCATTGCCATATATGTTGCCGGTTTTTACGTACAACTTTTCTAATGCAGTCTTGCCAAGATAGTTATTGATGTACTCAGTCGTAATTTTATTGATATCAAGATTGTCCTTATACTCTTCTGTCTTATTTACATTGTTTGATCCATCATAGTAGTATTTCTTTCTCTCTCCAGTAAAACCTACTGACTCCATCAATTTGTTGTTCTTGTAATACTGGAATGAAGATTTATAAAATCTGTCATCAACAGCATAGTCATGTATTCCATTTCTGCTCGTTTCATTATTAAAAGTTGCCTGATCAACATTAGTTTTTAATATTGCTTCATTAACTTTATTACCCGAATCGTCGTAAACATACCTTTTATAGGTATATGAACTCGTTACTCCATTTTCACCTTCAAAAGGAGTCCATATGTGCACAGGTCTTTTCATTGTGTCATAAAAATAGTAAGTAACATATCCCTCACCATCTTCTATACTCTTTGTAGTTCCATCAAGATTGTACAGTGTTGAAATTCTAATCTCGCTGGCTCCACCTGGATCGCTAACTTTTTCGATAAGCCTGTCAGCATAATCATATCTTATCTCTTCAGTTATAAATTCCATAGTGTTGAGCATTTTCTTGTGTATAACAACTTTTTTATAATTATCTACTGAAACATACTCAGTTAGATATTCATAGCTTTCAAGCCACATTTCAGTTCCACCGTAAGGAGTCACATATACATCTTTAATCCTGTCCCTTGAGTCATAAGTATACCTGTAGGTTGTTCTGTTTGTTCCACCAAACTCATTCAGATCCGGCTCAATCTTTGTTTTCATATTGCCACTTTCATCATAATCATACTCAAAAACATTACCTACGGGGTCTGTTTCTTTTGTAACCTTGTTTGTACCAAGATAATATTGATATCTGTAGCCCACATTAGTATTGTTATATTTGTGGTTCGCCAGATCATCGCTTGATTCATCATAAAGGTTTGGAGATATCTTCTGGATAAGCCTACCAGACAGATCATACACATACCTTTCAATACTCTTTTTGCTGGCAGTAGCAATTGTATCGCTATCACAAGTAGTCTTTCTTTCAAGTTTTCCGTTTTTATCATAGTCATACCATGTTGATTGGTATGTTGTATATCCATTCAGTAAAACTTTTTCGCTTTGGAGCAATTTGTATGAGTTATAAGTATATTCAACGGTTTTAGCCTCTGGATCGGTTATTTTTGATAGCATTCCATTTGTATTATATTCATATGTTGTTGCCGCAACCGGATTTGAATTATAGTACTTCGGCTCTGTAACAGATTTAATCTGTCCGTCAGGCCAATATTCATATGTTGTGATATATGAATTTGTGCTGTTAAGACTTGCGAGCTCGGGATAAGGCTGTGTTGTGACCTTTGTGCGGTAAACATATTTCTTTTTCAGCAACCTAGTTGAGTAGTATTCATAGTATGTATAACTATTCTCTTCATCCTTCTCAAACTTAATCAAATCCTTCAAGACACTATCAGTATAATAACCATACTCTTTTATGGATTTATCAGGATTTGTAACTGTTGTTAAGTTTCCATTGCTATCCACATCATATATTGTCTTATTCCCATAATTATCGGTCTCGCTCTTAATTTCATTGTATTTATTGTAATAAACGTTTCCTAGTACTTGATTCTTGAAGTACTCAATTACACTCTTTGTACCATCATCGTCTATCCTTTCCGTTATTGCATTAGCCTCATCATACATTTCCACAGTAGTAATAACCTTTCCGTTCACAGTGCTGAATGTAGTGGTCTTGTTAGGGGAATAATCATATTCAGACACTTTGCCGTACATATCCGTGTGCTTTATAATCCGGCCATTAGCATTATATTTTACATCATCTAACGTTTTCCATACAGTCGATCCATTTTCTATTTTTTCAGCAATCATAATTTTAAAGCCGTCAGTATAGTCAAAGCAATATACGTCATACCCATTGGCATCGGTCACTTTATCAAGTTTGCTATTATTTAGAGTATACACTACAGTTCTTGATGAAGAAACGTCTTTTACCTTAACTCTTGGATATGAATTTTCTACAACATATTCAAGTTGGACAATTCTTCCTTTACTATCCTGTATCTGATCAATTTTGCCATTCAGATAACTTACAGATATTCTATTTCCAACGTAATCCTCTACATATGATAGCAAATATTGGCTATTAACCTTTTGGAATCCATATTTTGTCCTATCCTTCATTGTCAATACATAATTATCGCTTGAAATGTTATAGATAAGTTCATCCCTCGAATCCATACCAGAGTAAGTCTTGGTCGTGGATGTAGTACCGGACAGTATAAACGTCGATGATGACCCATCCGGCTTATTAACTGTAGCCACATCAGCAGCACTACTTAATTCAATACTTCCTTCATAGCTGAATGTCCATCCTGTTCCTAATATACCTGTTTTTGTGTTCTTAGAATTATAGACCCTGCCAATTGATATGTCAGGTCCTGGAGCAGATATTTCAAGATCAGTATAGCTCCTGCTAAAATTTCCTGTTGGAGAATATACACCTTCAAAATTGAAGTAGCTTTCATTACAGCCAATATATATCAGCTTATTGCACCATTGATCCATGGTTCTTCCCACAGGTATAAAATTATACTTTGACAAAGGCTTGTTTATACCAAGTATATTGAATTTTGATTGGGTATCTTGACCAAAATCAATAGTAGTAATTTGGCTAGAATCCAAACCAGTCAAATAAACCCTATGATCACCTGATGGCTTAAAATTACCTACTGTACTAAGCCTTTTAAAATTACCTACACATTGTATTGTTCCATTGCTCAGCTTGGTTCCATCATGGATTACGGAAGTTTGGAAATAGATGGTTCCTCCAACATATACATAGTCCCCAGAATTCGTCATTTTAAGTGTGGAACTACCATTTACGGAATAATCTCTTAACGCAACCAACCTTCCATTATTAACATTGATTATAGAGCTATTATTTTGGGTAAACTCGTAACATACCTTAAGCATCTTTCCGTTCAAATCAACTGTGCAATTGTCTATATTTGCCGATTCATATACATGATTCATTTGAAGTGTCTTGGTTGAATTTATATTAAAAGTACCACGAGCTACAATAATGTGATTACTGTCTGCTGATTCAACCTCGTTGCCATTGGTATCAAGCTTGTAAGCACGTACAAAGAATTCGTATTCATGGCTATCTGTAGGAAGCAAACCACTAAAAGTAGCATCCAACTTTTCAACATCAGTTGATCCCAGATCTACAATTGTATGATTAATGTCTTGGGTATCAATTCTATAAACATTATATCCATCCTCATTACCTGAAGGTGTCCATTTTAATATAGCTCTATCGCCACTTGCGGTTGCTCGCAAAAACTCTGCCTCTAAGTCGTTAGGTTCTAACACAGTCTGGCTCGTCGTTGAAGTTGTTGAACTTAATGACACTTCAGAACTTAATATACTTGCTGAATTTAACGTATCTATTGAGCTTTTTGTGCTTTTTGAAGGAACTGACATAACCTCCTGTGATTCAAAAGAATTAAATCCTTCTATCCCCATATAAGCAGCACTCTTTTTGTTTTCTTTTCCAAGAATACTGCTTTTATCTTTTTGCTTTGCCAAATCGCTCTCAACCTTAGCTTTACTGTCTGTATACAGTTTGTCTATTTCGTCCTGAGTTAACGTAGTCTTTGGAACATTCTCATACACATCAATTGCAGGGGTAAACTTTTTTGAATTCTTTAACATATTATCTGATGCCATAACCGGTAGTACTTGTAATACAGTTAAAATAGCTACAACTATTGCAATAATCTTTCTGCTCTTAAACATTTTAGCCCTCCATTTTTAGTGTTTTTTTAAAGTATTTTGTCTGCGTACTGTTTTGCTTAACACTTTAGTTTGTTTTCATTTATCCCACCTCCTTAGAGTTACATAAAAAAGTTCAAAATGCATTATATACCAAATAAATACCATTTTCAACCTAACAAAACATTTTTTTGCTACTTATCATTAATTTTACACCATAATATTTAAAATTTCTAAGCCTCTTTCCAATATATTCATGCATTGCCTGGCTTAATTGCAGCATTACCCTGTCATTTTGATAGTGTAAAATTTAAAACTAGTCTCAATAAATTCAACAAACTCTTTTGATGGAATCATATTGTATTATTTCTGTCATATCATACTCAATTTTAGGAAGTTTGCTTTGCAAACCTCCTAAATAAAGGGAACCCACTGCTTTTAGCAAAAGCAATGAGTTCCAGTGTTATAAGCTAATCTTTTAGTTCGCATAATACTTCAGTATTCCATCCTTTATCGCAATAGCAAGTTTATCCTGATATTCAATGGATGCCAGCTTTCTTTCCTCTTGCTCATTTGACAAAAACCCGCATTCAACAATTACCGTGGGTGTTTTTAGGTTCTTAAGTATAATAATTTCAGCGTTTTTCAACATTGCCTCTCTCTTATTATTCGGATCAACATTATCTCTTAATGACCTCTGGATACCTTCAGCCGCTATCTTGCTTTCAGGTGAATTTGGCGGAAAAAATACTTGTGCTCCACAATACTGTGTCTGTGGAAATTTATTAAGGTGAATGCTTACAACAAGATCTGCTCCGGATTCATCCATCATTTTTTTTCTCCTGAGTAAATCTTGTTTTCTTTTCTGTGTAACGCTCTTTGTTCCATCTTCATATTTAAGTGTATCATCTTCTCTTGTCATTATAATTGTAAAATTCTCAGCTTCAAGTAGTTCCTTTATTTTTGAAGCTATATAAAAGTTTATTTCCTTCTCTCTTGTGCCATTGTCACTCACAGCCCCAGGATCTTCCCCACCATGCCCTGCGTCTAAAATCACAATCCTGTTTTTAGGTGTATTATTTGTTGTCTTTAGCTCTGAAAAACTCATTCTGGTACCAATACCAAAAGCTGCAAATACAAGTAAAAGAAGCAGTGCTATTAAAGCTATTCTCTTTTTTTTCAATACTAAAATCATTGGTTTTTCCCCCTGAATATGAATCTACAAATAGCATATTCATATGTAGGTTGACCATATGCAAATAAACTGCACATATGACCCATGCTTGATACAATATCACTACTATCAATGTTTTCAAGGACAAAAAAAATGACTGTCCGATAATCCAGACAGCCATCGTATTTATAAAAACTATATCCAACATTTCCATTCACATATCCTACATCATAACATTATCTGAATCTATACCATGAGAAGTGTGTTGCAATTATAGTCTGCTTTTTAACGTTTACAAATATGTTTTGATTTGTTACTTCATCGTATAAGAAGCCGGTATATGCGTCTACCTTAATTTTGACTGGTTTTAAGAAATTATTAGTATCAGGACTTGCTTCTATTCCAACTTCCCCATCCTTAGCACAAACCCTTAACGTAAAGGTCTTTGGGTATTGATCTTTTGTAAGAAAGTCTTTGGGGAAATTTACAGTAACAAAGCCAACCTCAAATGATCCACCCTTTTCAGTAACTGTAACTGTTCTCTCAAAGACCATATTATCATTTGCACTATAGGACTCTACACTCTGAACATCGTAACCTTGTGCTGCCATTGCAGGAACACTAGAGACCAGCAATACCGCCAGTATTAATCCCGATAGAATTTTCTTAAACATAAATAAGTACCTCCTTATTATTACCTGCATACACTAAATACAATTCTACTATATTAAAATGCAATAACCGTGCCAAACTTGTTTAAATCGCTAAAACTATTGAAAGTTAGTAATGTAGACCTAAAAGTCAGGAATTTTTGTAGTACCACATTCCTAGGACCGTACAGGCCAATTGTTTATTTATGGTAATAACTCAACTGCCTTACTATATGTATAAAAATTTCGCACTCCATTTTTTATATAAACATATACTTTTTTATACCGATATATAAACATATACCCCATTTTTCAAATAGGAGATAAACATATGCCTCAAAACACGTTGTTTGAAACCTTCAACATAATTGGCGACAACACCAATAAATACATAACCCGATTTAAGAATATTCTGAATATCAATTCAAGTGTATTGATTACGGGTGAAACAGGAACTGGTAAGGAACTTGTTGCACGATGGATACACTTTAATGATACTAAAAGGAACAGGAAACCTTTTGTAAAGATAACCATCCCAAACATAGGCGAAAATATTTTTGAGAGCGAGGTCTTCGGCTACGAGAAGGGGGCATTCACAGGAGCAATCACTTCCAAAAAAGGTTTGATTGAAGTCGCTGAAGATGGAACAATATTTTTTGATGAAATTGAAAACGCTTCTCCATCTATACAAAGTAAACTGCTTCAGTTATTGGAGGATAGACTATATAGAAAGGTAGGAGACACCGAATACAAAAAAACAAATGCAAGATTCGTCATTGCCACCAATAAAGACCTGTACAATGAAGTACAGGCCAACAACTTCAGGTCCGACCTTTTCTACAGGCTTGCTGTTATAGAAATCAAACTCCCGCCATTAAGAGATAGGGGGGTTGATATTGTTCAGATTGCCAACTATTACATAAAAAAGTACTCTAATGAGATAGGAACTGAAATAAATCCTCTTGCCGATGAAGCATTTAAAGCTCTTTCCTCTTATGATTGGCCCGGAAACATAAGGGAACTAAAGAACTTTATTGAAAGAGCTGTAATTTTTTCTGAAAGTAGCAATATCGATATGTCAATGATTCCGCAAAATACGCCTTCACAGTCCGCTGGTGCAAAAATTTTCAATTACAAAGAATATATCAAAAACATGGAGTATGAGCTTATTTTAAATGCCCTTAACGAATGTAAAGGAAATGTGGAACAAGCCGCCAGGCTTATTGATATGTCAATTCCCTTTGTATATAAAAAGATAAAGGAATTGAATATAAAAATATAGCTTAATACTTCCACTTCTCATGCCTTACAGGCAATTGGTTTAACTCATCCTTGTAAAACTTCCATTTAGGTAAAAACTTATCCATATGCGCTATAAAAATATTATTATGCTTTCTTTCCAACAGATGTACCATTTCATGTACCACAATATACTCAAGACATTGAGGAGGCTTCTTGGCAAGCTCAAGATTAATCCATATCCGACCCACATCAATATTACAAGTCCCCCATTTTGTCTTCATTCTTCTGATTCCAAAATCATTAACTTTTACTTTAATTACCTTTTCCCATTTTTCAATCAGTTGTGGGATTAGTTCTTTAAGTTGTGCTCTATACCACTCATCAATTATTATCTGTCTTTTTTCCATAGGAGTTTCAGCTCTAACGCATAAAACCATTGTTTTATGCTTTAGTTCAATCCTTGGAGGTGCATCTGTTTCAACAACTTTTAAAAGATATCTCTTTCCTCTAAAGAAATGACTTTCTCTATTTAAATATTCCCTAGGGGCTTCTCTTACCTGATTTCGGAATTTCTCCTGCTGCTTTCTGATCCAAGTTAACTTTGAAAGTGCATACACCCTTATGGTATCCATATCAAGCTTCAATGGTGCAGCTATACGAACTGCACCAGATGGCGGGTAAACACTTAAATGTATATTCTTTATATCCTTTTGCTCAACTTCAATTACTATATCGCCAAATTTTATCTGTTCCATTTTAATACTCGTTTTGCTGTTCAACAATTGCAAAAATCCTTTCTACTTCATCTTTATCTTTTAAAACATTATATAGGGCACTTTTAATAACTGTTTTTTTAGCGGTATTATCGCCTCTCCAGCCATCGGGCTTGGACTTCATAATGGCATAATGTACGGAGAGTGCCAATTCTTCATTCATATGTAGGTTATTATACAAGGCTCTCTTTGCAGGAGTATTCAAGCTTGACGGAGTGCTATCGGTTTTACCTTGCTGAACATTTTTGGCAAGCTCTGCAATCTTTTTCAAGTATTCCTCATATGCTATTGCGTTTTCTTTACGTTCTTTAATAACAGCATTTAGCAAAGCTGACATTTCATCAAAATATGCCGGATCAATCAAATGATCTTTTATAATCTTACTCCTGACATTGTTTTCGATAGCTTCAGCCACCGCTTCCTTGCTGCCTTTAACACCATCGGGCATACTATTTATAGCATCTGCAATTCCTGTTTTTACTATAACCTCTATAAGAGACATATCACAAAATGGTGAAATATTTCTTGGATCATCAGCTTGTATATAACTATCTATAAGATATCTCATATCTGCTTCATAGGTTTTAAAATCAATGGTTTCATTGCTTGTCAGTTTTATTTGCTCACGAAGATTTAAATAAAAATCCATCAGCTTCTTGATTTCCAAAATCTCTTTTTCTGTATACCCTGCTGCTTCCATATCATCAGCTATATTTGCATATGCTCTTATTAGTGCAACTATACCTTTATACAAACTCATCCTCTGAACTTCTCTAGCCTTTAAATCCTCCGGTATGTCAGCATTGGCACAAAAGTAATGCATATACTCAAGAGTCCCTTTAGGCTGTTTTACTGGTTCACAAAGAAATGCCAGATATTCTATGGCTTCTTCCAGCCTTTCTCGTCCTTTTTCAATTCTGTCCTTTAGAAGGATATCACAATCCGCCTTTTCAAACTCATCATAATCAAGCTCTGACGTATATACGGCAACTGCTTTTTCAACTTTTTTAAAAAGGTCCTTATAGTCAACAACATAACCAAACTGCTTATCCTCACTATCTAGCCTGTTTACACGGCATATAGCCTGAAACAGCCCATGATCCTGCATGGATTTATCAATATAGATATATGTACAACTTGGTGCATCAAAGCCTGTCAAAAGCTTATTAACAACAATTATAAGTTTCATGTTTGCAGGTTCTTTTAAAAACTTTTCTTTTACATTATCCTCATAGGTTTCTGTTTTAGTCTTTTTGGGTTTTGGTACGACATCCTTCAGTATTTCCATATATGTATTATAAATGTATTCTTTTTCTGTTTCAGTATTACTACCTGTATTTTCTGTTGTAATATCCCTTGTGCTTGGATTGTAGGAAGTAACAATTGCACATTTGCCTTTAAAATCAGTTTTCTGGAAAAGCTCATAATATCTACAGGCTTCATAAATTTCAGAAGCTACCAGAATCGCATTACCAGTGCCTGAATTTATTCTTGGTTTAGTACTGAAATCAAACACAATATCGGCTACGATTTTTTCCATTCGAGAACGGGCACTTAAAACCTTCTGCATTGTACCCCATCTTTTCCTGAGTTCAGCCTTTTGGAATTCATTTAACCCTCTGGTTTTTATTTCAAACCATTCATCAACTTTTGATGGTGATGTTAGCCTCTGGTCAATATCACGGGCATCATACATCAAATCCAGTATTACATTATCTTCAACAGCCTCATTGAATTTATAGGTATGAATATATTTACCAAAAACCTCAAGACTTGTCTGCTTATCTTTCTTCAAAAGTGGTGTTCCTGTAAAGCCAATAAACACAGCATTCGGCAGCATTGCTTTCATTGTTCGGTGCAGCTTTCCGCTCTGAGTTCGATGACATTCATCTATAAACAGAAACAATTCTCCAACTGCATTGGAAGGCTGACTTTCTAGTTCTTTAATAAACCTTTCAAAATTGTCTACACCTTTTCTCCCAAACTTATGTACAAGTGAACATAGCAATCTTGGCGTGGGATTTGATAATTGAATCATCAAATCCTTACCGCTGGAGGTACGAAGTATTTCCTTTTCTCCTGCATCCTTGAAAACCCTTTCAATTTGCTTATCCAGCTCATCTCTGTCAGTTATTATTACTACACGGGCATTAGGCTTGTTCTCTAAAATCCATTTTGCCAAAAGTACCATGACAATACTTTTTCCACTTCCCTGTGTATGCCATATAATACCGCCTTCATACCTTTTTACATGTTCCTGGGCTGCTTTTATTCCAAAATATTGGTGAACTCTTGGAAGCTTCTTTATTCCACCATCAAAAAGAACAAAATCATACATTATTTCAATAATTCTCTCTTTGCTGCACATCTTAACCAGGTATTTATCAAGCGGAAGACGGCTGTTATCCTCAATATCTTCCTTCCAATTCAGGAAGAACTTCTCCGGTGTACCAATAGTACCATACCTAAGTCCTTCAGAATCATTTCCGGCAAAAACAAATTGTACTGTAGCAAAGAACTTCTCTATAAAACCCTTCTGCTGGTTTGCTATACTTTGACGTATCCCATCACCAATTGACACAGTGCTTCTTTTAAGCTCAAGAACGCCTATGGCAATACCGTTTACATATAATACAATATCGGGGCGTTTTTCTTTTTCTCCCATCACCGTAACTTCTTCTGCTATGTAAAAGTCATTTTCCAAAGGATGTTGCCAGTCAATTAAGTGAACTGTCTCGTAATTTTCTCCAATGTCGGCTTTTACTTTGACACCGTAGCGAAGAAGGTTGTATACTTTTTTATTTATATTATAGAGATCATCATTGTAGTTATTAATTGCATATTTCAGCTCAAATATGGCTTTTGTAATAAGGGTATTATTATAGCCTTTTTTAGTTAAGTATTCTGTTAATAAACCATCTTCAATGTTCCTGTTATCAGGTCTTTCTTCCCAGTTTCCAAGATAGGTGTATTTCAGTTCATTTTTGAATAATGCTACAATACGGTTCTGTGTCTTCCTCTCAACTTCCCCTACATTTGCCATAGTTGTCCTCCGTTAGTAATGCATGATTATTGTACATTTTCGATATATATTTTATCATATTTTGTATTTGTAGGATTATTTTTTTATCAAGAAAATTTGCTTCGGTTATGACTTTTATTGAAAGCCTGTTTAAAGTTATGGCTTTATAATTAGCGGAGTTGTGATAGTATGGAGCTGAATTTAGAGGTAGTGCCTACTGTTTTACTGTCAAATGACTCCATGCGTGACCTTCGCAAAAAATCAGTAGGCCTCAGCTTGATAATTTTTCGCCGCGTCTATGGGACATCCTGTCCCGAGACGCTAAAAATGCCGTCCTTGGCATTTTTGCTGAAAAATCATCAAGCTTTCGACCACTGATTTTAGTTGCTCAGGTCAAGCATTACGTCATTTGACACTAAAACAGGTTATCAGCTTAATTTGCTTTTTGTCAGATTTAGTTATAACTTTTTTAGTATAGATGTTTATAAATCTCCAGAGACCTCAATCATAAACTGCTCGACTAGTTTATGGACACTTGTATATGGGTTCATATCTTTAATGTTTGAAAATATGCTTTTGCCCTCGATTGCATAGTTCTGCTCAAGAACTTTCGCATTATCAATTGCTTTTTCAATGCTGCCATTCTGGACAATCTCGCGAGTTTTTCCTTTATGGCCTTTTATGTAATCACCATGAAGATGTCTCATTAATCTGTCGTAGATTTGCTTCTTGGTGAGCTTTACTTCCACATCCTCAAAATGCATCAATAGCCATGTTTCAAACAGGTGGTTTGAAATCAGCAGTTCATAATCCTTTGCTGCCATTACCACTGCTTGGATGTCCGGCGGAGCATCACAATCAAAAACCAGATACTTACCATAGTTTTTATACTTGCGATTGTTTTCCTCATCGTCCATAAAGCTCTTGGCATAATTCAAAACAGTCTGTGCATTGCCGTTAGCGGTTTCTAACACCACCTCAATGTCAGTAAATTTATTTTTCTTAATTATCTCTGCAAAATAGTCAAAATAATATTTTTCTGTTTTGCCTTCACAAAAAATAATAATTTGTCCAATATATTCTTTCTTGGTTTCTGAGAGGCGTTGTGGTGATAATTGTGTTCTACCCATCCAATTCACCACCTATAATTTCATCATAATTAAATATGGGAATAGCCCCATACTTTCCTTGCAGATAATCCTTGCTAAAAGTCGCATCTTCACGTACTTTTAAATCAGAAAGGGCATAGAGTGCAGACTCTCCACGCTCATTTTTATCAACAAAAACCACCTCATCACGTCGAAACTGATTATAGTTGAGTAAAGAGATGTCATGAGTAGTAAAGATCAACTGTGCTTTTTGGTTCTGGCTGGAACAGAAAATATCTACAATGAGTTTCGACAGCAATGGATGTAATCTTGCCGACATTTCATCTACAATGAACACTCCTCCCCCTGAAATCATTTCAATAACATTTTGAATATACGCAAGGAAACGAAGAGTACCGGTAGATTCCTGCCGCAAATCAAACAACTTTTCACCAACCACGTTTCCGTTTTCGTCATAGACATCATGTACAGTACGGACGACTTTTTCTTTCTTTTTCTTTCCGGTTCGCTCATTGACAATGGTTTCCATCTGAACATCAAGGCGTTTGATGCCAACATCAATCAATCGGAGGTAATGTTCTACCTTTTCTCTATATGCCTTGTTACTCACCAACTTTTTAGACAAACCAACGATACCAGCCAATCCCTTTACAGTTGACTCAAAGAGAATTTCGGTAAATACATTGTATTCTTCATGAAAAAAGGAAATAAAGTCACCGAGTATTATTTCCTTGGCTTCTTCATCAAGGAAGTATTCAAGAACAGCAATATACAGCCTTTCAGCAGGCAACTTTTTATAAGCACCAAGCATTTTTTGATACTTGCTGCCAAAGGAAAGCTCTGTGCCAGTACGCTCAAAAACTTTTTTATCATCAATAAACATCCATTCATTAAGTACCTCTTTGTGCGTACACTCAAAGCCGTACTGTATCTGCTTTCCGTTACGTAAAAAGATGATGTCAAACTCAGAAGCCTCATTACCTTTATCGGAAAGAGTAAAAGGCTCCAACTTCATATTCATCCCTGCTTCTCCATGTTCAATTTCTTCATTCTCTTTTTTATTAATGAACTGAGAAAATATATATTGCTCAAAAAAGAACATTGCTGAAATCAGATTGGATTTCCCTGATGCATTAGCACCATACAAAGCAGTAGTCTTAAGCAGTCCAAAATTATCATTAACGGGTATAACATGTGTAGGATGCTGCACATAAGCAGTCGCCCTCATGTCTAAAATAGATTCGTTTTTAAACGAAGTGTAGTTTTTCACTTTAAACATCACTAACATTAGTCATACCTCCAAGATAAAATACTTATATTTTATAGTATACCCAGCAAAAACGAAAGTCAACCATATTTACGGAATTTTCGTAAATATGGTTGACTTTTTAGAATAAAACAATAAATTCCATTCTAATATTCCGGTCTTTTCAATCCGTCACAATGTAAAATTACCATTACACAAGTCTGATTTTTCCGGTCAATAAATTCTGCATCATTCCCTGTTTGATTTTTTTGTACTTTTCCAATTTTGTTTCTAAAGCCGTTATTTCGGCATCCATGTCAGATAGTATTGATGCAATTGCTTTTTGTTCATTTTGGGTAGGTGGTATAGGTATTTGCATTTCTGCAATCATTTCCATACGAACTGAGTCAACAGAAGATTTCGCTGTCATCTGCATTATTCTATTATAAAAGCTATTCTTAAAATATAAGAAAAAGAAATATCCGTCTATATTATCTTTAAAATCACTTATTTTATATACCCTCTGGTGAAAATCAAATTTCCCACTTATATAGTGAAATACTTTACCTGTACCCACGCCATCACCCGCTGTAAGTACAGCCTCTCCATCGTATGAATAACTATTAATTCTTTCGACAGTTTGGGAACGCACGAAAAATGGATACTCTCCTGAATCTATTTTGTCTTGAGTATTACGTGATCCTGTTGATATAAGTGCAATATTCTTTATTTTAACTATATTCCAGTCTTCGGGTATCAAACCGACCTCAGTATTTTTATACTTCTCAGTTTCTTGATTAAATTTTTGTAGACGTTTTTTGCCTGTAAGCAATTTCTGCATAACTCCCTGCTTAATTGCACGTTTTTTTGCAATGAGCTTTTCCAAAGACTGTATCAATTCATCAGTATCAGAAAGAGCAGTTGCAATGGCTTTTTGTTCAGAATAATTTATTGGTAATGGTATAGGAAACTTAAACAACTCTTTTAGTGTAATACTTGCTTGGTTTGCATTTCCTCTAAATATAGTCTCAATATATCTTATATATCTATTAGTTCTAAAATGATTCAACAATAACTTTTGTATAAACACATTTTTTTCTTTACTACGAATTAATACTGCGTTTTGATTTAAAAGACTACCTGCATACCTCTTTGTTATCATAATAACTTTACCAACTAATGAATCATACATTGGCGGTTTTGAGCCAACAGTTGAAAAAATCAAATCGTGTTCTATAAGTATCCATTTTCTGTACTTAGTACAATTTTTAGTATCTATATAAATGGGATTATCATCTTTTATAGAGTCATAAGTAGTATCACTGACTCGTATGATTCTTACTCCATCTTGACAATAATCTCCCGACTTAAATGCAAAGCCTTTTGTATATTCAACAATATCACCAAAGTCAACTACTTCCCAATCCTCCGGTATCACTCCTACCTCAGTCATCTTATATCCATTGTCAATTTTCATATAAACCCATCCTTTCCAGATGAGCCTTCACCTTTTCCTCAAACCTCTTAACCTCATCATTCAACTTTGGAAGTGCCATTTCATACCTCTCTGCCAAATCCTTTATCCTCTGAGTCAACCTCTGACTAATCCTGTCCATCTCTGAATGTACATTCTTCCCAATAGCTTCCATCCATTTATCATCCACCACTAAAACCTTAATTTCCTCTTCTGTCAGCTTTGGATACTTTTCATACAACTTATCATCCAGCTCAGCCTTTGCAACCTTGATCTTACTGTTCAATTCCGTTTCTTTCTCACAAAGCTCAAGATAATCTTCCAAAACCTTTCTTTCCACTACTGCGTCCTTATCCTTCCGAACTTCCTTCAATCTAGCCTGAACACTGGCCTTATTAACCTTTTCAAGTTCAGCAAAAAAGCCTTCCTCTCCTCCATGTTCTTCTTCCATCTCGGCTATTTGTGAAGCGACACCCTCACATTCAGCTTCCAGTCCTTCAATCTTCTGCTTTTCCTCATAAAAATACCTGTTAATAACCAAATCCTTTGGCACTAGATCACAGGTCCAGCCCTTGTCCACCATTTTCTTCTGCTTATTCTCAACCAATATCCTGTATGTTTCCGCTTTCCATCCATCGGTAGAAATTATATAGCAATCGTCCTGCATTATCTCATCCCAGAAATCCATTAGATGCTGATATACATCATAATTAGAAATAAGACTTGTTTCCTTATAATGTGCAAGTATACTTTCAGATAAGTCAGCAATAACTTTTTTAGGTACTAATCCTTTTTTCATACCCTTAAGTATCTCGATATACTTGTCCTTCCACTCTTTGAAATGCGCTTCCATCTTATCTGAATAAGCTTTAAACTCGGTGTGTTCAAAAATCGTTTTCTTTATATAATCCTTAGCCACCTTTAAATCCAAATACCTATCCCTTGAGCTTTTGCTAAAAAGAGCACCCTTAAGGTTTGGGCATACTTTCCAATAATCCTTCAAAGCCTCTATATCATACATTGGTATACCACCAAGCAAATGAGCTTCAATATCCTGTACATCTTCACCTTCCTGACTGTCTATATACCTTGGAATATTTAAATTGTACTCATTATTCTCTATCTCAGAAAAAGTCACCATCTTAGAATATTTATCTATTTCATACTGATTATTAAACACATCTACAATTTTATGAATATCCATACTGCGAAGACGGTTTTTATTTCCATCTTTCATAAAGCCCTTACTTGCATCAATCATGAAAATTCCCTTGCGGTTTGCTGCATTTTCTTTATCAAGCACAATAATACAAGCTGGAATTCCAGTGCCATAAAACAGGTTGGCAGGTAGTCCTATAATTCCCTTGATATAGCCCTTCCTGATAATATTCTTTCGTATCTCCGCCTCTGCATTTCCCCTGAATAAGACACCATGCGGCAAAATACAGGCTCCCTTACCTTTACTGCTCTTTAGAGAACGTATTATATGTAAAAGGTATGCAAAATCACCGTTTTTTGACGGCGGAACTCCATAATCCTTAAACCTTTCATACTCATCTTTTTCAGTATTCACACCATTACCCCAGCGCTTATCGCTAAATGGGGGATTTGCGACCACATAGTCAAAGGTTTTGAGCTTCCCATTTTCATCCTTGAACATCGGATTTGCAAGCGTATTTCCCTGCTTTATCTCATGCAGCGGGTTATCATGGAGGTACATATTCATTCTTGCCAACCCGGTTGTTGCAGAATCCTTTTCCTGCCCATATAGTGAAATCTTAATCCCTGCTTCGTCCGACACCTTCAAAAGTAGTGAGCCTGAGCCGCAAGTCGGGTCATATACCGTAGTTTGAGCATTTACATTTGATGTATTTATTCCGATTATCTTTGAAATTACACGGCTTACCTCTGCCGGTGAATAGAATTGTCCCTTACTCTTACCACTTTCAGTAGCAAAGTGACGCATAAGGTATTCATAAGCATCACCTAAAATATCATCACCATCAGCTCTGTTTTTGCTGAAGTCAAGCTCCTTATGCTCAAAAATTGCAATCAGATTTGTAAGACGATCCACCATTTCCTTACCACTACCCAGCTTGTTTACATCATTAAAGTCAGGCATGTCCGATAATTGGTTTTTCTCAGCTATCGGTCCAATAATCTTTTTATTTATATCATCACCAATATTTGCAGTACCTTTTAAAGCCACCATATCCTTGAAAGTAGAGCCTTCAGGTATTGTGACTGGTGCATACGGCATTCCGGCATATTTATCACTTATATATTTAACAAAGAGCATTACCAACACATAATCCTTGTACTGGCTGGCATCCATACCACCCCTTAATTCATCACAACTTGACCAAAGAGAACTGTATAATTCAGATTTCTTTATTGCCATGTATTCATCTCCTATTGAATTATTAAAGCCAGTTATATTATATATAACCAGCTTTTAAAAAGTAAATATTTAAATAAAATTATCTGTCTTTGCAAAGACATAAAGTATTACCCCAAAGCTGAATAACTAGTACAATGTTTTTTATTAACCAAGAGACATATGTTCTCAAACTTTATAATATAAGGGCGTTATCGCATGTTGTTTGCACAGTTATTTAGAAAACATTGCACCAGAATCAGGGAATAAACATTTCTTCATTATTACTTGATTGAATATATGTTAAATAAATTCTTCTGGTAACACTATATTATATTTTTCAACATAGTAGATTATATCTTAGTGCCATTTATATTTCCCGTCTGTAACTAGTAAAAGTTCATAAATTCTAATTTCAGGGTTAATTACATCTCGAACCAGTGCTAGTGCCACTCCTATAATATTGCATTTTTTCATGTATCGTTTAGATATTCCACTTATTTATCTTTATTCTTTATGTTCTTTAACCATATTTCTATTTGCTTCAAAATATCATTTTGATCAGAATACATAATTTTCATTTGCTCTAACTTTTCCTCAGCCTTTATCCCTCCAATTCTACCTAATGAATCAATTAATCCAAAAATTTCGTCATCAGTTAAGTCATTGCTATTTTCTATAAAACCTGATAATACACCTAAACCTTCTTGATGTCCAATTCCCCCAAGAATATAGATAATCGTTACTCTTAAATGCTTTAATTCAATCAACACCTTAATTTTTTCTAAAAAAATGGCAAAAAATTTCTTTCCTATCGAAACTAAGGCATCATCGAGCTCAACATCAAAATACTCTGGAATTTCATATCCTAGTTCTTTTTTGCTTGGAGGGTTTAATAAAAGATCAATTAGTACGTCTATTGAGTCAGTATCAAAAGTATCGTACCAATCGTTTGTTTTCTTATCACTGTACTCTATAGTTCCAAAAGGCCCAAGTGGTCCAGCTAATTCAGATAAAATCCTTATATATTCATCTCTTTTCATTACGTATCACCCTTTCACTTAACATAACGCCTTAATCCTCGAGTACAAGTTCGTAAATTGTTCTTGTTACACCAGATCCAACCCAATAGCCAACTCCACCAGCAACAAGAGTTCCAACCCCGTGAACTACCCAAGCCCATGGTCCTGCTACATCTGCCGGAGTCCACCAAGCGGCAAAAGCTGCAGCTCCTGCACTTGCCCCCGCCCAGCCTCCGGCTGATTCAACAACTGCTTTAACCTTATCTTCTGCGACATATACATTGTAGACATCTTGTGCTATGCCAACAACCATCAATATCTTTCCACCATATCGAAATGCGGTTTTAACCCTTCCTGTCCACTTAAGTTTTTTTGCCATTGCTTCAGCAGCTTCAATCACTACTGGCTCAGCTTCCACTCCTCGTGCTTCAACGAGTTCGGATAATCTGGCTATACCACCTTTAACCTTTATTTTTGATGCATCTGCTACTACAACAAACTTACCATCTCCTTGCTTTGAAAAGAAACTATCTTTTAAAACTACTTCTCCAACCTTAACCGATGACTTTCTGACCTTTTCCCCAACTTCATTCCACATTAATCTTTCAGCAAACTTATGGTGGAAGTTATTAAAGGCTTTTAAGTTTTTTGAATTAAATAATGTATCTGATGGCAAATTCTTATAATTTCGAAATTTTGTTTCAGCTTCAATCTTACATGCCTCTTTATGTTTATTATACATCTGAAGCAATGCTTGTTCATCAAAAACAAGCTTATTTTGAGGAATTACAAGTTCAACATCAATCTTAAAATTCTTTGTTGGATCAATTCCTGTATATGGATTGCCCTCAGTTGTAAAGAAAGCTGAACCACCATTTTCAGAAAGTTCCGGACGCCATGGAAGTTCCCCTTTCGAAAGATTTTTCAACACTTCAATTGCTACTTCAGGAGTTACATTAGTATTTGCAGAAGTTGCTGGAGAATCTCCCCTCGTTTCTGGGAAATAAAACCTAAACACTTCACTTGCATCTTCTTCAGCCTCTTCATCTTCAAGGGATCCCTCAATTTCTACTATCTCTGAACACGCAAGTGTTCCACTACTGCTGCCGGGTACATTCCTTCCTTTTACCTGTACGGTATATGTTCCAATTTCAGGTATTACATAGTCATATACCAAATTTATAGTTGTAGTGTTACTGCCTCCATATACAGTCAGCTTCCACTCTCCATTAATGAATACTGCCAAGTGGTGGCAATTAGTTCCGTTTGCTGTTATTCTTAATGGTTCACCTACCTTTATTTTAGTTCCCTTTGTAGGAGTGCTCAATGTAACTTGTGGTATTGCAGTGTAGAATCTATCGTTTTGCAAAATATAAATATAACTCCAACTATTTCTGTCCGGCTGTGCACTATTCTCATCCCACGGAAGCATTAGCTTATTCCATGTAATTTTACCCACCTTACCGTCCTGATCTAATCCATTTTTCTTCTGAAACTTCTTAACCGCATTCTCCGTAAGACCTGCATAGGTGCCAAACGGTACATATGTCTTAGTATTAGGGTCTATTGGCATTTCCAACAATCCAAGTGATACTAATATTTTTTGCAAAACAATAACGTCATTTTCAATATTGTTTCCATCTACTTTTAGCACCCAAGGGGTTTTGTTTGTATTTGAGGATGTTAACTGGGTATAATTCCCTTCCAGTAAAAACTCTACCAATGGGATGATATCGGTTTGGTTATAGGATATTGCTCCACCTGCATAATACCCTACTGTTTTTCCTACTATCAAACCTATTGTATCTCCCATTTTTATTTGTATAGCGTTATTATCAACAAAAATTCCATTCCATCGAGTATATATCAACACATATTTACTGTTTTTAACACCGCTTATATTAATACTGCTCAGCTCTTCATTCCCGCTTGCCATACCACTGCTTACAGTACCTAAAATTTCCTGATTGCTAGGTGTCTTCCATCCAGGAGTTATATAATTAAAAGCACTGTTAATATTTGTCGAAATATTAATTTCCCCGGTATAAATTCCTTCTGCCGGAACATATAAGTTATATATGCTTTCGTTAGTTTGAGCATCTATAAAAACTGTCCTTATATTTGATTTTTTTCTTAATTCTATAATTGTATTATAGATATTAGTTTTAAAAGTATTTAGACTAGCTTGATCAGAATATTTACTATCTATTACAAATGCAATAGTAGTAGTGGTATTCTGCACCTGTTTGGAAGCAACAAAATAAGTGCTGAAATGAGTTACTGTCGCAGAAATCACTCCATTTTCCTCATCTACCATTGTTGCCTGAGGAACTATTGTGCCACTTTCCTCATCATACCAATAAATTACCAAATCTTTTATATCAACATTCGCAAGAGGCTCTTCGCCCAACTTAAATCCTATTTCCGCCCAATTAAACTTAGATGTAGTTGTAATATTTACCGGTTCACCAATAAATCCTATTTTCCCGCTTAATAAATCGGTGGCATTTGTTACTGCTGTTGTGCTATTTATATCCTCCTTGCTGTTAATTGTTAGCTGTAACTTAACACTCGGGTCTGTAAATCCACTGATTTTTTCCTGTGATAAGACCTGAGGTGTTTTACCATCTCCCGATTCAACAGGCATTACATGAACTTTGCAAAAAAGACTTGATGTATAAAACATACCATACATCGATTGTGCAGAAATCATTACTGTTCCTGCTTTTTTAGCTGTTATCACTCCATTAGCCACTGTTGCTAAATCTGAATTGCTTGAAGACCATTGATATGAATTTTCATATAATTCAGCAGGAATTTCATAATCTACTAAAGATATGTTTTCTCCTTCTTTTAGCACCACTTCATTATATAGTAAATTTAGTGATGCATTATTCTTAAAGCTATTTACAAAGACATAGTCCTCATTCTGTTGAATTTCCTTTAGTATCTCCCCATATTTCCCACTATTCTCAATATTACGCTCACTCAAATCAGCAATATAATTTGATATGCACTCCTTGCCATATGAATTACTATAATTTCTACTCTCCAAAATTTCAGCATCTGTCAAATTGTAGTATTTATAAAAACCATTATCTTTTTCTCTACTATCATCCCAAGTCGTATCCAAATGATACCATTTATCATTTATTTTAACAACATTCCATGCATGATTTTCATTTGTAACGATAATATTTTCTATACCTGCAGCTTTCAACATTTTGTATGTCAGCATTGCATACCCATCGCACTTAGTTTTTCCATAACATAATGCGCTATAGGGATTTCCGTATATATCATCTTCCGAGTACTCAATGTTAGTCAGAATATAATCATGTATAAGTTTTTCTTTTTCATCATCAGTCATATCAGTATTTGTCAGTTTTGATACAATAAACTCTATCGTACTATCAATATACTCTTCCTGTTCCTTTGTTGTCTTATAACTGCAGTTGAATCTTATTGCGGTAATCCCCATACTTTGATTCAATGCAATAGTATAATCAAAATTATCAATACAAGCATTCAAATATGTATCATCATTTAATATTGAATTTTCTGCTTCACTTATATCACTTTCTGTAATTGTTCCTTTATATATGATATTGATATTCTGATTCCTATTATAAAATCCACATAATAAAGCCCTTTTTAATTCATCAGTTGATCGGGCTACAATCATGTATTCATTTTTATCATCGTAAACAAAGTCAAATGTTATTTGTAAATTTCCCAGATATCCGCTTGTATTCCAAGATACATCTCCTAAAAGCATAAAAGGTTCATTACTTTCATTAACTGCATCTAAAATTGCTTGGTTCACTTTTGTTTCAAGATCAGTTGTATCTCCATCATAAGTCAAACTATAAGTCGTTCCTTTGTCATAAAAATTGCGAATCAAAGCCATTTTTAGTTCTTCCATATTGCTTACTTTTGTTGTTATAACAAAAGCATCACTAAATTCTGATTTATTATTTGATGTATCTATTGCACAAACCTTAAACTCATAAGTTTCATTAGGTATCAAGTTTGTAAAAGTGTACTTTGTTTCTCCAGCAGTTAATACTTCAAATTCGCCATTTTTAAAAATTGCATAATCTTTTAAATCACTATCCGTTGACTGTCCCCAATAAATTGAAACTGATGTACCTGTTACCAATGAGTAATTCAAACCTGTCGGTTTTGATGGTGGCTCAGTATCTGTTAATGTTGATGTTGGTGTTATACTAACATTTGGTGTGGGCGTTACATTATTTGCTTCTGCAGGAAACTTGGTTATAATCCCCAGTATATACTGCCTCATAAACGCAAAATCTATACTATTGAACACCCCATCACCACTTACATCTGACGCCCAAGTACCATTTGAAACTGGAAAACTGTCTATCAATCCTAATAACTTCATTCTCATGCGGGCAAAATCTATGCTAGTTACTTCTCCATTTCCATCCACATCACCTTTACGAGTTGATTCCTTGCTTTCTTCTTCAGAAGATCCTATAGACTGTGATGTTTCATAACCTCCATCCAGTGAAGCCGCCTCTACCTTACTTGAATTGAACAGAGTTGAAGTTAGAATTTGGACAACAAAAACACATGAAATGACTAAAGAAATCATTCTTTTACTACTAAACATTATTTTTCTCCCCTTTACATTACTTATTATCTCTGTTTTGGGACTATTACGTAATTAAATAATACATATAATCCTTCGATAAAAATTCTATCAGATTTTCTTAATTCCGTATATAGGAATTCTTTTTCGGCAAGCGCATTTAATCGAGCAGGGTTGTATAGTTACAAACAAAAGTTTGCAATTTTATTTATGATATCGCCCTAACAATTTCAGCAAATCTACAATTGTCTACGTTACTTATATATACCTGAGCAAGGCTCAGATCTTTTTGTGCTGCTTCAAAATTCCCCAACTGACTGTTTAGTCCACATCTGCCAAAATAACCTTTTGCAGCCTCATAGTCAGATTCCAATTGGTGAGACAATGTAATAGACTCGTCTAAAAGTTCTATAGCCTTGTTAAATTCACAGCTCTTTGCCAATATTTTAGATTTTAGCCTCAGCGCTTTAAGCTTCCTTATATCACTCTTTATCTCATCTGAAATCGAAATTGCTTTATCGCAGTTTTCCGCAGCACTCTCTATATTTTCTGTACTAAGCTTATACAAAGACATATATCTGTAGTAATCACTTATATAAGCAATTTCATCTGCTTCAACAAATATATCATATGCAGCTTTCAAAGTGTCCTGTACTTTCTCGTATTTCTCAACATTAATAAAAAGCCTTGCAATGCTTATATAGTTAATCCCTTCCCCGATAGGCACATTTATCTCCTTAACTATCCCAAGGGACTTGTCATAGTAATCCAGAGCTTTATCCATAAAGCCTCTTTCATACATAATGTCACCCAGGTTTGTAAGTATGATGCTCTCATTTAACCTGGCTGCTATTTCCTTGGAAATCTCCAGTGACTCGTTAAAAAGGATCTCTGCCTGGTCAAATAAACCTTTGTCCATATACAGTATCCCAAGATTTATGCATCCTGCAATATTTCCTTGCTGGTCCGATATCTTCTTTGAAATATAAATTGATTTGTCAAAATACTCCTGGGCTTTTGATATCATACCTGTAGCATGGTAGATAGCCCCAAGATTCCCCGAAACCTTTGACATAATAGCAAGGTTATTTATATTTTCAGCATATTTATATGATTTATCCAAACAAAGCAAGGAATTTTCGATGTCTCCCTTGGTATAATATATGATACCAGCCTGGTTCATCATCTCTGAAAAGTTTTCATAGTCCCTGGTTTTAGTTAAAAGCTTCTCTGACTTTTGAGCAATATCTAAAGCCTCAGGATTGCCCATTATCCTGTAAATATTGCATTTCATCTGTAAAAGCTTGCCGTACAGTATATTTTCCGGCTTTAATTTAGACTGTATATCTTCAAGTATTTTCAACGCATTTTCATAAACATCCTGTTCCTTGTAAATATCGGCAATCATAAGCTTAATAGAGTAAATATCATCATAACGTTTAGCTTTTTCAAGCGCTTTGTGAAGATTTCCAAGCGCCCTGTCATAATCAGCCATAATAAAATTGATATAACCTATTTCCTGATATGCCTGTACCACTCTTGCCTCATCAACGGAGTCTTTTTCCTCCCCCGTCAGCGTAAGAAAACGTTCATAGTATTCTAGTGAACTTTCCATATCAAATATATTCCTGTATTTTAAAGCAGTCTTAAAAGCATAGTGCGCTGCCTTCTTTACCTGATTGGCTTTGCTGTAATGGGTAAAAAGTATTTCATAATAGTCCTCAATTTCCTTGGCATACCTTGCTTCAATTATGTCTCCCGTTTTTTTGTGGTATTCCCTTTTATCCTTATTTAATATATTGTTATATATGGCATCTCTTTCTGTATCCTGATTAAACATGAATTCCTTTTCAACAACACCAAAAGCAGTATATGCGGTCTTTAGCGAGATAATGTTCATATGTATGGGAAGCCTTAAAGAGGCAAAGGCTTCATCAACATTCATTCCCACTAATGCACATACAATAGAAAAACGGAATTCTTTACCTATTACAGATGCTGCTTGCAGTAAATTTCTTGCTTTATCATCAAGCTCAGATATATTTGCAAGTATCAAACTTTGTATATTACCTGGAATCGAAGTAGCCTCAGAAGGATCTATAACAGCAACACCTTCGACTATTGCAAAACTATGTATTCTTCTTATCTTTTGGATAAACTCGCCTATGTATAGCGGATTCCCATTGGTAAACTTCATTACAATATGCAAAAACACCTCATCCAAATCCCTACAATTTAAAAGAGTACAGGTCATTTCTTTAATGAGTTTTTTGTCCAATTTCCTTATTTTAAGAACTCTATATTTCTTATTCTCAAGTTTCTTTAATTCCTCCAACTCATACCTTGAAGAAAAAATAAAAGTGATATTGGCATTTGACAGCATCTCAACGAGTTCCCTAATTATGGTAAGTGAATTAGAGTCACACCAATGAATATCATCAACAACAATAACCAACTTATACCTTTTTGACAAATGAACAAAGAAAATACATAGCTGTTTGACAATTTCTCTTCTAACATTATCAAAATTCATTGAATTAAGAATATTCTGAAAATCATTATCTCTAGGAAGTCCCAACACCAGACCGATAAAATCCGTATTTCTTTTTATCTCTTCCTCAGTCTTGTCCTTTAGAATATAATCCAGAAATGACGATACCCTATGCTGTTTCACACTTATACTATCTCCCGGATTAATGTTCATAATATTCATAATGATACTTGAAATTGTATAATATGCTCTATTTTGGTGCAGTGAGCTGCAGTCTGCCCAGACTTTTTTTACATCAGTTCCCAATTTCGTTGAGAACAGCTTTATAATGCTTGTCTTTCCCAACCCAGCATCTCCAACAATATTAATACATTTTGTACCAGAATTCTGAACGCTGTTATAGGTTGTAACCAGTTCATTAAGCTCCTTTATACGCCCTACAAAGACAGTCCTATTTTCATAATAATATTCATCTTTAACTTTCAACGGATTATAGCACTTTACTGGATGTTCCTTATTCTTTACCTTTATTTCCATTGGTTCAGAATAACCAATCATATCTTTTGTCTCTATAAAAACAGACTCTGAAACCAGTATATTCCCCCTTTGTGCATTAGACTGCAGTCTCTGGGCTGTATTAACTATATCCCCCATAACTGTATAGTCTTTGTCAAACGTATTTCCTATACTTCCCGTCACAACAAGTCCATAATTTATTCCAATAGAAAGGTTCAAAGAAATTCCCTGTGATGAGAGCCTTTCTTCTGAAAACTCACTTATAAGCTTCATCATCCTCATGCAGCACAAAACCGCCCGTTTAGCATCATCTGCATGTATATACTTTGCACCGAAAAGAATCATAACACAGTCACCAATGTATTTATCAATCGTACCTTCCATCTCATACACAGGTTTTGTGATAAAGCTGAAACACTCATTTATAAGCTCCCTGACCTCTTCAGGGTCCAGCTTTTCAGAAAGTGCCGTAAATCCTGAAACATCAGCAAATATGACAGCTACATTTCTCCTGTTTTCAGACAACGTATCAAAGTTTTGAACGGAGCTCCTGCTTTCAATACTTTCAAGCTTAGTTCCGCAGTTGAAGCAAAATTTGCCCATAGCAGGGTTTGGAAATAAACAAGCTGGACAATAGGATGCAAATTTAACCCCACACAATTGGCATTCTTTCTCATCTTGACTTCGAAGATTAATTCCGCAATTAAAACAAATCATATAACCCCCACCTATTAGGTACTAATGTTATCTACAAGCATTATCATCAAATATTTATTTGAATTGGCCGATATTTTATTGTATAATATATATATCTTTCATATTTTTATCAACTTATTTCAATTGCAATTTTTTTATTTTATAATGCCCAAGTCAAAAAAATAAGGAGTCATAAAATGCTAAGCGAAAATGTATTTTTCCTGAGCAGTTCAAGTAGTGTTTATGATAATTTTATTGGCTTTCTAAAAAATACCTTTTACAAATTTACAATTATTAACGATAGTACTACGTTAATTAACAGCCTTGAAAACTATCTTTCAAAATATTCCCCTGTTGACACAGGACCTTTAATAATGTTTGTTGAGTATCCCTTTTTAGCTGAAATGAGCCCTTACCTCAATAATAACCTTGACAACTTAAGTTATGTACTAATTGGGTTTGATAGTGAAGATCAAAGTTCTATAGGTAATTTCGGCAATATTTTTGATTTTGTTAACACCGGAAAACTCAATGAAAAATTCCTTACAAATAAACTCTCAAATGAAATACATAACAGAAAGAGCATTACACAGCTAAAGTACGAAGTTAGGGAGTTTTATGAAATTGGTAAATCCCTCTCTTCAGAAAAAGATACCGTTAAACTATTAGAAATGATAATTGCCAGCAGTATTAAATTAACTTCTTCGGACGCGGGTACTATATACCTTGTTATCGATAAAAATTCTTATAACTGGACATCAATTAAGGATCAAAATTATAAAGATAAACTCCTCAAATTCGTAATATCAAGGAACACGAGCATAGATATTGACCTTGAAACCTTTACATCTCCTATAACCAAGGACAGTATTTTTGGTTATTCAGTTATAACAGGTAAACCGTTAAGAATTGATGATGCCTATAAATTGGATTCAACGGTTGAATATCACCATAACAATTCGTTTGATTTACGTACAGGTTATGTTACCAGATCTATACTTACAATACCTATGAAAGACCATGAAAATAATATACTTGGTGTTATTCAGCTAATTAATAAAAAGAAAAACGAAAACGAAAAAATAGATTACAAAAATGAAGCATCCTTGAGTAACATCATTACATATGACTTTTCTGATGAGCATATTATGAGTTCCCTTGCAGGACAGGCTGCTGTTGTACTTGAAAACAACCTTTTATACAGCAATATGAAACTTCTTCTCGATAACTTAAAAAAGCAGAACGCTGAGCTGGATATATTGAGCAAGAGAATCCTTAAGGCACATGAAGAGGAAAGAAAACGTATAGCAAGAGAGATACATGACGGACCCGCTCAGGCTGTAGTAAATCTTTCTCTTAAGCTTGAGCTTGCTAAAAAGTATTTACAAAATGATATGCCGGAAGAAGGCTTTAAAGAGTTGAATTTCCTAAACGCAAGTATTAAATCTACCTCGAAAGAGATACGAACTATTCTTTATGACTTAAAGCCATCATATCTTGATGATGGTCTAGTAAAGGCTCTCGAAAACAGGCTTGCAATGTTTAAAGAAAGTACTGGTCTGAATGTAAACTTCATTGTTTCAGGAGATGATTCCACAATTGAATACTACATTGTCTATTCACTATACAGAATGGTACAGGAAACCCTTACAAACATTCAAAAGCATGCAAAAGCAACAAACGTTATAGTTGATTTCAGAGTCTACGGTAACGGTATTTCTATTCATATAACTGATGACGGGGTAGGTTTTGATATGGAAACCCAATCTAAAAAGCACCAAACTCTCAATGGCGGATTTGGCCTTGCAGGACTTAAGGAACGCGTTGAGTTGCTTAAAGGAAGATTTGATATAAATTCCGCTCCAGCACAGGGAACAAGTATTATGATTTATATTCCTATGTAGCAATAAGGCCTTGAGTAAAAATATATTCGAAGCTGTATTTTTAGCATTTCTAGGCCTTAAGTACTTGCACATCCATATGTGGCTTGTATAAGCAACTTTGTGTATGGTTGAGCAGAACTACTAAGTACTTCATTACACTTTCCTGATTCTATAATTTTGCCATTATGCATAACAGCTATTCTGTCGCAAATGTTGCTTAATAACCTTATATCATGGCTGATAAACAAATACCCCATACCCTTTTCTCTTTTCAGCCTTTTAAACAGATCTAGAATTTGAGCCTGCGAAACTGTATCCAGACTTGAAGTCGGCTCATCGCATACTATTAACTCAGGATTCATTGTTAAAGCTCTTGCAATGCTAACTCTCTGGCACTGCCCACCACTGAGTTGATGAGGATACCTTGTTCCCAAAGCGAAATCCAGTCCTACCATTTCCAGATATGTTCCTACCATCTCTATAGCTTCCTTTTTGGTAAAATGCTTTTTTCTCCGGGCACCTTCCAAAATTATATCATTGACCATCATATGAGGATCCAGTGACAAAAACGGATCTTGAAATATCATCTGAACAAGTTCCGGATATCTATTATTCTTATATATATTGTTATCCTTATAAAGAATACTTCCTAAAGATGGTTTAATAATTCTTGCAATCATTCTGGCAAGTGTGGATTTTCCGCATCCGCTTTCCCCCACCAACCCGACTGTTTCTCCTTTATGCAAACTTAAGGATATATCCTGCAATACATCGCCCTCACACTTTGTGAAACGTTTACTGACCGATGCAACCCTTAATAATACTTCTTTATCATTAAACTCCCTGTCTGTCTCAAGCGCACACACATTTTTTAGTGCTGAGGCTGCCAACCTTAATGTAGCTTCACTCTTTGGATTTTCAAACACTTCTCTAGTTTTTCCTTCCTCAACAACCCTTCCCTTGCTTAAGACAATAACTCTACCTGCAATCCTGTCCGCCAGCAGCAGATCATGGGTAATAAATATCACTGAAATGCCAAAATCGCAAGACAAGCTCTTAAGCAGTTCTGCAATAGATTGCTGCGTTATTGAATCCAAAGAACTGGTTGGCTCATCTGCTATAATTATTTTGGGCAAACACGAAGCTGTCATGGCAATCATACCTCTTTGAGCCATTCCGCCGCTCAACTCATGCGGATACTTGTTCAAATATCCCTTAAGGTCATTTATTTTCAGTTTGTCCAACAGCAGCTTTAGCTTGTCTTCTGCCTCTTTATAATTAACACTGCAATGTTTTACAAGCGGTTCAGCCAACTGCCTGCCAACCTTCATAGTTGGATTTAAATATGATAAGGGCTCTTGAAATATCATACCGACGTTTTTCCCTCTTACCTGTACCATCTGCCTTTCAGGCAGCGATTCTATGCTTTTTCCCTCTAAAAGTATTCTTCCCTCTCTCCTGAAATGTCCACTGATGACAATATTCAAAATAGATTTTGCAAGCATGCTTTTTCCGCTGCCAGACTCTCCTACAACTGCAACAATTTCGCCACTTGCAACGCTTAAATTTATTTTATCCAGAATTATATTCTCTTTTGAGTACAAAGAAAAATTGCATATTTCAAGAAGGTTTTCCATATGTCACTCCACCACCCTATGCTATAGAGTCCAAGGCATCTTTTATAGCATCACCCAACATATAAAAGCTTATCATAGTAACAGCAATAAAGCTCAAAGGAACTATAATCATCCATGGATATGATGAAACATAGACAAAGCCCTCGCTTGCAAGAGTTCCCCAGCTTGCTTTAGGAACTTCTATCCCAAGTCCCAAAAAACTCAAGAAAGCTTCGGAAAAGATTGCTGCAGGTATACTCAACATTAAGTTTACAATAATAGGTCCCATGCAGTTTGGAATAATGTGCCTCAAAATAATCTGAAACCTTCCTATTCCAAGTACTTTGGCACCCTGCACAAATTCCATCTCCCTTAGCAAAAGTGTTTGACCCCTCATAACTCTCGCCATTGCCGTCCAATCTGTTATTGAAAGAGCAATAATTATTGTCATTTCACTTCGTCCCATAAAAACGGTCAAAAGAATTACTATTATTAAATTGGGAATTGAATGAATCATATCAACAACCCGCATCAGAACCTCATCAACTATACCACCAGTGATCCCTGCTGTACACCCGTATAATACCCCGATAAACGTCTGAATCATTGCAGCAGCTATCCCTATGGTTAGTGAGATTTTGGCACCTTCACACACCCTAATGAAAAGATCCCTTCCAAAATTATCCGTTCCGAAAAAGTGTTTGCCCCTAAATGGAGGCAAAAAAGAATTGTTCAAATCCTGAGCATAGTAATTATATTCAGATAAGAGAGGTCCTATAATAGAAACAACAGAAACCACACCTAGAAAAACCAATGCTGTTACAGCAATTCTATTTTTAAGTACGGTTTTTACAGCTCTGTATATTTGCATGGTAATCACCCGGTGCTTTTAATATTTTTATGCCCAAAATTATTCATCTACGTATTTATTTTCTATAGTGCTATTGATTTTCTGCCTACAATTTAACTCTAGGGTCCATAATAGAATACAAAATATCAGTTATTGTGTTGACTAACACTACTATTAGCGATGTGAACAGCGACAATCCTATAACCATTGTATAATCCTTTTCCTGCACACTTGAAACAAGGTAATGCCCAAGGCCAGGTATTGAAAAAATCTTTTCAATTGCAAAGGACCCAAGCAGTATTGATGCAGTTAACGGTCCAAGCACTGATATTACAGGAAATAAGGCATTTTTTATTCCATGCTTAAGTATTATTTCCTTTCCGGATAATCCTTTAGCCCTTGCATTTGTTATATAATTCTGCCCTATAACATCCAGCAAACTGGCCCTCATCATCCTTATTATCAGCGCCATTGCTCCAAACGCTAAAGTCATGGATGGAACTACTGTATAGCTAAATCCACCCCAACCGCTTACAGGAAAAAGCCTCCAGCTACTTCCCATTGCCTTGGCTAAAAAACCGGAAAATTTATAACACAGCAGATATTGTGAAAGAGTACCCAACGCAAAACCAGGTATAGATATTCCAATTACACTAATAAAAAGGCTTATATCATCCAAGGGTTTATTTTTGTTTAGTGCTGCCACAATCCCTAGAAGTAATCCCATAAAAATTGCTATAAAAAGTGCTCTTAAACCTAAATCTAAGGATACGGGAAATGCTCTGGCAATTATTGAATTGACACTTTTATTTGCATACTTCATAGATATTCCCATATCTCCTTTAAAGATATTCCCAATGTATATGAAGTACTGTTCAAGTATGGGCTTATCAAGTCCATACTTTTCGTTGACATTCTGCAATACCTGAGGAGGCACAGCCTTTTTTGAGACAAAAGGATCACCTGGCAGATGGTGCATAAGCATAAATGTAAACGTCACAACCATCCACACAGTAATCAGAGATAGAATTATCCTTCTGATGAGAAATTTGAGCACTTTTGCCTTCACCTGCTTTAGTAGAAGTTTATACTATTCTTCTCTACAATACTTTTGTCATTCTATATAAGTCCAGTATAACTCTATATCCTGTATAGCACTGCTTCCTCTTAAAAAGCCCTTTACATCCGGCTTTAATGCGTAACTATTGTATATATAATATAAGGGACATATCGGCATACTTTTAAATAATAGTTTTTCAGCCTCACTAAGCAAATTCATTCTCTTTTTGTCATCGGTTTCTTTCCTGGCGTTACTAAGAATACTGTCAAAATCGGGATTGTTATAGCCTGCAACATTAAAATAGTTTTCTGTTTCAAAGATCTCTAAAAATGAAGTGGGATCGTTGTAATCTCCTGACCACATCAGAAGTGCCATCTGGTAATCTTTCTGCATCATTTTATCCTGAATAGACTCAAAGGACATTGTTTGTATTTCAACTTCCATACCCAGGTTTTTTCTCCACATCTCCTGAATGGCCTGTGCATCCCTTTTTGATGTTTCCATATCTTCTACCAATAAGGTCAATTTCGGCATATCTTTAAGTCCCAACTCAACAAGAGATTTCAAAGCATAACTTTCAGCTTCTGCTGTATTATCCCCTCTAAAAAGATCACCCGTTTCATCTCTAAAAGCTTTGTCCACCCCTCTTACAACAGGATTGACAAATCCTAAAGCTTCCTTTGAGCCATCTTTTACTACTTTATCAACAAGGTTCTTACGGTCAATGCCCAAGGCTATAGCCCTTCTCAAATTTTCATTTTTAAGCAGCGGATCTGCATTATTAATTGAAATATACTGAGTTGCTCCAACATTATAATTCTCTACCTTGTCTCCATTAGCCTTAAGTTCATCAATCTGATGAGCTTCTGTAATACTCACAACATCTATTTCTCCCGCTTTGAATGACGTTATAGCAGAAGAATTGTCAGCAATTACTCTGAAATTAACTTTATCAAGCTTGATATTTTCCTCATTCCAATAGTTCTCGTTTTTCTCAAGCACTATATTCTGACCGTGATTCCATTCCTTTATGGCAAAAGGCCCGTTGCCCAATATGTTTTGCGCTTCTGCCCCATATGTACTTATTTTGCTAACCAGCGGCTGGTTTCCATAGAACTTCATATTTACCGGCATAAATACGCTGCTGCATACAAGGTCAAGAAAGTATGGAGTAGGCTGCTTTAACTTTACAACCAAAGTTTTGTCGTCCTTGGCCTCTATACCTACAGCTTCTTTCTTTCCATCTTCATAAGAATATTGTTCGGCTCCTTCTATACAAAGGAGCAAATACCCTAAAAGTGCAGGCTGATGATCTGCAGGTTTAGGATCAAGTGCCCTTAGCCACGCCTCTTTAAAGTCAGTTGCCGTAATTTGTGAGCCATCTGCCCAACGTGCTTCTCTTAAATGAAAAGTATATACAAGTTTATCCTCGCTAATATCCCATGATTTCGCAACCCCGGGCATCGGAATGCCTTCCTTATCCTTTCGGCACAAGCCTTCAAATACTGCATTTACCACTCTCATAGGAATAACATCGGTAACTAGCTGCGGATCCAATATTTGAGGCTCTCCCCCAAGACTAATTGATATCTCCTGCAAAACTGCCTCTTTAGTATTACATCCTGTAAAAAACATGCTAAAACACATTAAAAATATTATAAGTACCAAAATGCCTTTGTTAAACCTCATGACAGCAAATCCCCCTTGTAAGTTTTTCAGTACTTGACAGGATATTTAATGATATACACAAGTTGACTGCTAAAAAACGACAGAATGCCAAATTTGAAGGTATACCTTAAGAAGTGGAGTTTAAAAGATAATAACCCTTTCTAAACTTTTCTCCCACTACCTATTTAACAATTAATAGATTGTAAGGAGAAAAAATGAAAAGCTAAAAGATCATAGGTAATATTATATTTATTCTTAATTAAAAATGTATATCATCCATATTTCCACCTAACCTGTGGACAGATGACTTTATTTCGAGAAAGGTCTCATAATCAATAGAATTTTTATTCTTTTCTACAAAACCGCGAAGAGCAGGTATTGCCCTCCCGTCACCAAAGTTTCCAAGGCAAATTGCCCCAAAGAGCTTATTATCCATTTTATTAAAAACACTTTTAATTGTCCTGAATATTAAATCATATAAACTTTTATCCTTTATTGTAAATCCGATTTTAACCAAAGTGTCTAAAAGATATTCTTCCAAATTTCCAATATCGCTACTTTCATCCAGAATCTCAATAATACGATTTGCCGCACCCGAGCCAAACTGAATCATAGTACCGCAGATCTCTTCAACTACTATTTCATTATCTTCCTCAAGCTCAAACATAAGCTTGATTAATGGTTCCAAAGAACTAACAGATTGCCACTTTCCAATAGTCCTGATTGCCATTAATGAGATTATTTGATCATCATCATCGCAAAGAAGGCTCTTGTCAGCTGCCAGTGCTAATAATTCATTAACTGCATCTTCATTAAAGGTTTTTAATCTATCGTTAAGCGGGTCCGGTATATCGTTATCGCATAGCTGTGCTGCAAGTTTAAACAATTCAACAAGCTGTGCCATATCTGCAATGGATTTAAAATAACCCTCGGGACTAATACCATCAAGCTCTATCATAGGAGTACTCGCCCATTTTTCAAGGTCTCCAGCAAGATGCTGCCTTATGGTCTCATCCTCAATATTTAAAAGTTCATGTGACTTATTACTCATGAAAATTTTGTTGTAACTTTCCTCAACAGCCATGTTGTAGCTTTCGAACAATATTTCCGCCTTTTCCAACTCCAAAGCCTCCATTTTAGTAATAGTGAAAGCATAACTTCCACTAACTTTTACATTAAATCTTTCTTCTATCTTTTACATAAGTACTTCCAGGCAACGATTTAGCCTTTTTCTTTATTTCAGCAGCTATTTCTGCAATTTGTATGTGACTGATTAATTCTCTTGATTCATTTGTAACTACTGCCAGTGAAATCGATATAAGCGGGAACTTCATAACCTGCCCCTGCCTGTTGCTTGTAACGATATATCCCCTTTGAACATCTTCATCACAGTAAAGGGTCTTTATCTTCTCATCAAAGTCACTAATTATTCCTCTGCATATGGCTTCCGTTTTATCAGGGGTACTGATAATAACAAAATCATCTCCACCGATATGTCCTATAAAGTCTCCCTGGTTTCCACAGTTATGAACATTATCCACTACTATATCCGCAGTAAGCTTAATTGCCCTATCACCACTTGCAAAGCCATAAACGTCGTTATACGCCTTAAAGTTATCAAGGTCACCATATATTACTGCAAACAACATACGCTTTGCTATTCTTTGGTTTATCTCTGTCTGAATTTCTATATTTCCCTGAAGACCTGTAAGCGGATTAGCCCATCTATTCCTATCAATACGCTTTAGGGTATTTCGCACTCTGCTGACAAGCTCACGGCCGTTAAAGGGCTTGATAATGTAATCATCCGCTCCTATTTCAAGTCCAGCCAGCTTATCATCTTCATTATCCTGAGCAGTCAGCATAATGATAGGCATTAGATTATTACTTTCATCGTCTCTTAAAATTTTGCAAACTTCAAAACCGTCCATACCTGGCATAACAACATCAAGAATTACCAGATCGGGCTTTTCTTCCCTAACCTTCTGTATCCCCTGCAGACCATTCGAGGCAATAACGACATCATAATCCGCACTACTTAAGATATCAGTGATTAGCTTTGTCATAAATTCAGTATCATCAATTATTAAAATCTTTTTTTTAAACATGAATAAGAACTCCCATTGAAGTATAGTTGTGAAGCCACCGTAATATATATCGGAAAAAAGTACTCAGAAAACAATATTAATTATAAATATTATATATTAAAATCTCCTTTTTGAAAAGCTATCGAGCCATTCTTATTTAAAAAGTTTATATTATTAATATTATTATATTCTATTCAAACAATAATTAGCAAATTAATAACTAAAAAGTGTTGTTTTGTGATATACTTATATTTATAAGGGAGTGATATTATTGGCAGAATTTTGTACATGCGGTTCATTAGTGTTGGACGGCTCTTGCACAAACAAAAATTGCAGCAATAGAGCAGCCGGCAAGCACGGTGCCTCAACAACAAAGAAATCTAAGGCAAAAAAAGACAATTTGGAAGTCAAGGCCAAACCTACTAGAATAAGAAAAGCATCAAAGTGTATTACCTATAATTTATATGAGACCAAAGAAGAGGATTCTATTTAGAATTCTCTTCTCTTTATTTCGCCTCTTTCAAACGAAGTAAGCAAAGCAAAAGCACTCCAATTTGGAGTGCTCTATTAATGTATTTGTTGTATACTGCAGCATCTGTTTAAATCTCAAGCTTACGATTATATTGTTAATTATACTTTGGGTTCTTTAATACATAATTATCATCTTTAAGCTGCAGAGGCATAACAGCTACTACAATATGTTTGTGTTTGAGAAGCTCGGACTCAATAAAGATTCTGGAATTATTATGCAGCATCTTATGCCACCAGGACTTTGTTTCAAATTTCGGCAATATTACTGTTATCATATCGCCCTTCTGGTATTCATATTCAGCAGATTCTATAAATTTGAGCAACGGCTCAACAACTTTTCTGAAAGGAGAATACTTTACAATCAACGGAATGTCCGTTTTAAGCATAGCATATTTTTCCTGAATTCTTTCTCCGCTTTCAGCATCTATAGAAACATTAAAAGCTACTACATTATCAGATATCGTTCTTGCATATCTTAAAGCCCTAACACTTGATTTGTTTACACTATCAATAGGTACTATAACACGATTTCTATAAACATCTCTTTCAACATTAATAGCCATTAATTCCTCTGGTCTAAATCGAAGCTGCTTTGCTACAGCAATGTAGTGCTTTTTGACCTTCAGCATTGCAAAAACCATAATTGGAATAAGCACTACTACTATCCACGCACCTTCGTGGAATTTTGCCCAGGCAATTATTCCAACAGCAATTGCAGTAACCAAAGCTCCGACACCGTTAATTAAAGCCTTTCCTACCCAATAACTTCCTTTGTACTTCATCCACCTTACAAACATTCCAGACTGCGACAAAGTAAAGGAAATGAATACGCCTATAGCATACAAACCTATTAATGATGAAACATTCGCCTTAAACAATACAATAAGAAATGTTGCAACAGCAGACAAAACAATTATTCCATTTGAATAACTTAATCTATCGCCCTTCATACTTAATTGTCTTGGTACATAACCATCCTTTGCCATTACAGCTATCAACAATGGGAATCCTGCATATGCAGTATTTGCTGCCATTACAAGGATTATAAAAGTAGTCGCTGTAATGTAAATAAACATAAAGTTTCTGCCAAAAATCATTTCTGCTATCTGAATAAGAACAGCTCCATTATCCGGATCTACAGGGTAATAATTAGCAAGTATTGATGTTCCGCCAAACAAAGTCAAAATAATTATTGAAAGAAGCAGCAAGACAGTCTTTGCATTTTTTGTTGAAGGCTCCTTAAAGTTAGGTACTGCATTACTCACTGCTTCAACACCTGTCAATGCAGTACAACCACTTGAAAAAGCTTTCAGCATAAGGATAATTGATATTGGTTTTACTATAGTTTTTACTGTAGGAGGAGGAGTAGGTACATAACCCATCTTGAGCCTAATAAAGCCAACAACAATCATTGATAACATCGCAATTATAAAAGCATAAGCAGGTATACCAAATACCTTGGAAGACTCTCTTACTCCTCTTAGATTTCCTATCATTAATAACAAGACAACAGCTACACAAATAATAACTGCATATTTCTTCAAAGGTGCATACGCGGAAGTTATCTGCTCTACACCGGATGAAATACTAACTGCTACAGTTAATATATAATCCACTGATAATGCAGCACCAGCGATTACACCTGGAAGAACTCCAAGGTTGTCCTTCGCTACTAGATATGCCCCACCACCATTTGGGTAGTTTTCTATTGTTTGTCGATATGAAAGCATAAGTAGAATCAACAAACCAATAATAGCCAGCGATATATAAGAAACCTGTGCATACGCTGCCATACCAACCGCCGGTATAAGCACCATTAACATTTCCTGTCCAGCGTATGCTACTGATGAAATCGCATCACTAGCAAGAATCGGTAGTCCCCAAAGTATACCATATTTTTCATCACCCGCTGCCTCATTTTTTAAAGGTCTACCAATTAGAAATCTTTTTAGTTTTTTTAGCATAAAACTACCATCCACTCCCCTAAATTTTCCAAAAATAATAAACTACTAAAGCGAATGTGAAAAATACTCCACATTCTTCACTTTTGCAGTTTATCTTTGTAGAGAATAACATTTCATAATTATAATACCTTTCTTTTAGATAATAAATTCCCAAAAACAACTGCCAATAACTATTTTATTTCCCTAAAGTTCACTTTAAGGCAATATCTCCCTCTTAATTAGCATAGCTCTTACTATCTATATTTCCCAGCAAATTATATAGTCAAATTTTGTCCGGCTAGAACTTTATACCAAATTTAATTTATAACAGTATGTAATTTCGACAACAGTTTGATCTCAATCCCCTAACAAGCCGATATGCGACCCATTTACAACATAATCTTCACAATAAAAATTCCGGGGCATCGAGCCTCTTCTCTTTTGCTCTTTCACTCCGTTCGGAAGAAGCACAATAAAAGGGGCCATCCCGGCCCCTTTTAAATGTAATTATAACCATTATTATTTTTCCGGTACAAGTGCAAAAGCTCTTACATAAGGCACATCCTTCCCTACTCTGTTCCATCCATCGTAAGACATATTCCAAACCATGAGATTCATACTGAAAGCAGCATCCTCGTGACACTTCAACAAATAAGGGTATTTAGGAATGTTTGTATCTTTTTTAATAAGTGGATTTATTTCAAAAAGACCACTATCACCCATATCGCCTGCCTGACCTGAAGTACTTATTACTTCATCTATGCATCTTATAACCTTAAAAGAGTACATGGCGAACTTATTAGGATGTCTAGCCTCATAAGAGAGCTTGACTTTAGCATCTCCAGGTTTATAATGCACTATACCGCAGTCAGTCGAAGTATTGTTACTGCTCATTACTATCGGAGCCTCAATTACAGCAGTAGGCGTTCTATTGTCAATCTGCAGCTTAAATACAAATGCTGTATACTTATTGTTTTCAGGGTCAGGCTTTATAAGTTCGGGATTTACAATATACGCCAACTCTGTCTCAACAGTATCAGATATATCTACATTGGTAGGCAATTTAAATTGGATACCGGTGTCGAAGTTAGGTGGATTTATCCTTGTACCGTTTTTGTCATAGAGTTCAAGCTTTATTTCAATAAAACCGCTTGAAAGTAAAGTTGTATCAATATAACCACTAATTAAATCGACTTTTGCATCCAGTACATACCAGTCAGCATTAGGCTCATCGTCTATATTAGGCGGCAGTTTAGGCCGTATTTCAAACAGATTGCTCTCTTGACCAAATGTCTGAGGCCCTAGTTGGTATGGCAAAAACTCTAATACTTTCGTAGCAATGTTATAATGAGAATAATGCCTCCTAACCTCATGGTTTGTTGAAATCCAATCACCATTTCCATTAGAGCGGTACTTGATTTTATAGAATTTAACACCCTTTTCTAAAAGAGCAGAGGAGAAAAGAACTCTTAACCCAATTAGTCCCCCAAAAGGCCCATCTTTAAATAGGTCTAATGAGCCACCAAGGCCTGTTGATATCTCTTTATATCTGCCTATTCTCAAATCATAAGGTGATATAGCACCATAATCTGCCCCTGTTCCATATACATTCTTTAAGGAGTAATTTCCAATAGCAAGCGGGCAAACCCAAAGCTCGTCATCCTCTGAAATATCGTGTTCGGTGTGCAAAGCAATAGCAAGAGGATCTGTAACTATCAATTTTACCGAATCCCAACTTGGATGATTCCAATGTGTATTACAAGGAATAGGGTATCGGGCATAAATTCTTCTATCCACTCCGTTTATCTGTTGTCGCACAACAAACCACAAATCGGGAATATCTTTTCTATTTACAGAGAGCCATAATAACTTTGTAAAGCTCCCGTCCTGTTTGATTTTAGCCGTTCCCAATTTTTCAAGGCTGCACCAGAAATGTGGTGCCCAAATCCAATAAATCCATGGAAACCAACAAAGCCAATATCTGAATGATTGGAACTTATCCACAAGTAGTTTTTTTAATTGCGCAGTGTTTGTATAGATTATTGATGAAATTTTTACATCCTCAATAACTTGACATTCCAGCCATTTAACTTTTTCTTCCGCATCCATAGATTCAATCTTTTTGTTTATTCTCGCTCTAACCTCTGAAAGCCCGTCATATCTTTGACGCGAAAAAGCCCATTCCTGAGGTAATTCCTCTAGGATTTTAGCAATTTCAAAACTATGAGGCATTGGTTCTATAGGCTTATGTGTACCACAGTAATCATCTTTCCACCAGGATGGTTTGAATATCTCCTCAGTTTTAAAACCATTCAATACTGGTGGTGGGTTTGTTATAACGTCTATTAATGCGTCTCTAAGTCTTTCTATTATGTCATCGCTTAATCTTGTGAAAAAGCCGATATCTACGTCATAGATGTCCACTTCACCATAAGGTATATCAAGTTCTTTACCATTATCCGACTTTACAACATTTCCACGGATAAAATAGGGTTTTCTCTTCCAAACAGTCCATATTGGCTGCTTAATCTCAAGGGATAATGAAGATTTTTCATCCTTCAACAGGATACTCTCAACCAAAGGTGCATGTTTGACCAACTTTGATGGTACTTCAACATCGGGTCCAAGTTTTACAACAACATTGTCGTTCTTTAATTTAAGATTGAAATTTGCTGTTCCAACTCCTTGCTGTTCTTCATTAAAGATTACTTTCTTCTTTTCAAGTAATCTCCCGGATTTACTGAAGACATAGGCGCAGATATCCAGTTTTTCATTCTCCTCAGTAAACTCATTTAAGTTTACTAAAACCTCTAGGTTCCTTTCAAAACTTCCAGCCACAATAATCTCCCCTTTCATAATAAATTGTTTAGGAATATAAAAAATACAACTCAATGGATAATTTAATTATAGAAAAAAGAAATTTTGGCAACTAGTGCCAGAAGTAACGAATAGGTAACGCGAAAGTAACGTATAAATTCAGTATTGAACTAAGAAATAGTTTTGTATATAGAAAGTTTCTATTCAAAACATTACAAAAATCATCAAAATTTTATAGAATAAATTATTAATTCAAGTCATATTATGCCATATATATGATATAATGAAGAAAATAGATTGATTTTGGGAGGGATAGAAATATGTCGCAAATTAAAAATGATTGTGCCGATTTCCTGTTTATCCACGTTCCTAAATTTTCTAGCTATTACAAGCCATTGGATGAATTTATGTTTATCAATTATATTCCAATGGGAGTTTTTGCGTTATGTGATATTCTAAATAAAAAAGGAATATCATCAAAAATCAAGCACCTGGGTCTGGAATACATCAATGATAAAAACTTTTCCATTGCAGAGTACGTTAAAGAAAATAACATTAAAGTTGTTGCACTATCCTTGCATTGGCATTTTCAGTCCTATGATGTAATTGAGGTTGCAAAAAGAATTAAGGAAGTTTCAAAGGAAACACAAATTATATTAGGTGGTTATACTGCAAGTTTGTTTTCGAATGAAATAATGAAGAATTATGATCACATTGATTTTATTATTGCCGGAGATGGTGAGAAAGGCATGCTGGATCTTGCCAGGCTATTGAAGGAAGGAAGAAATGATTTCCAAAATGTCGCCAACTGCATTTACAGAAAAAACGGTGAGATAATTGACAACCAAATAACCTATCTTGCTGATTATGCCGAGTTGGGAAACGTTGATTATGCAAATCTCAGTTATCTTGACCATTATAATGGGTATAGGGATTATTTTAAAATACCTATGTACTGGTCCTTGAATTTAAGTGTAGAGGAAAATATAAAAAAACAGGTTAGTGGCGCAACTTCAACTTTTCCATTGATGGTTGGCAGAGGATGTCCTGTTAATTGCAGTTTTTGCGGTGGTGGGAGAGATGCACAATTTAAAATATGTAGACGCACAAAACCAATATTCCGTCCCGCAAATAAAGTTGTTGATACTATGGAACAAGCTTTAAGCTATGGATATGAGTCTTTTGTAGTTTGTTTCGACCCATTCCCTAATGATGAAAGCTACTTTGTTGAACTTTTCCAAGAAATCAGAAGAAGAAAACTATCTTGCGGAATGGGATTTGAATGCTGGGGGCTACCTACTCGAAAATTTGTAGACGAGTTTGAAAAGACTTTTGATAAGAGGACTTCATATATTGCCATATCTCCTGAAAGTTACTCTGAAAAAGTCAGAAAAATGAATAAAGGCTTCTTCTATACAAATGATGAAATGTATAAAATCATGCAATATATAGATGAACTGGAAATCCCCATGTTGATATACTTAACAATGGGGCTTCCAGGAGAATCCTCTGAAGATTTAAACGACACTGAACTTATGACAAAAGACTTAAGAGCAAAGTTTAAATACCTTATGTCTGTGATAGTACTTCCTGTTCAATTAGAGCCTGCCTCTCCATTGTTTGATGATCCAAAAAAATATCAAGCAGTAACGGAGCGCACCTGTTTTAAAGACTTTTACGAATATCATAAAAAACCAGATTCCAATCCCTATTCATACTTGGGTTATGCTACAGAATCTCTTAAAGAAGCCGACTGTGATATAGAAAAATTCAGTCAATATATTTTCAATGAAAGATGTAAAAAGTTTTGCACATTTTATATTAAACTTTTTGGCAAGTTTGATGTCCCTGCTTTAGCGCAGGTTAGGTGCAAATTAATACATAAAAAGTGGCTAAAGATGGGGTATGGCAAGCCACCTTTAGAAAGAAGGACTTTTAAATAAGTGATACATATACTTACAGCATAAGCTGAATAAACAAGCACCTGTCATTATGAATAGGTGCTTGTTTATTTGAAATATCTTGTCCCTGCCGTTACGAATAAGAAGTTCCATGTCATACGTAAATATAACCATTACCCTAACTAAAATAAGAACAAAATATTTAATATTCTTTAGGAAATTGATAGGAAAGCCGTAATCCCTGAAGTGCTTATTGTAAGCATTTCAGGGTCTTTCACACTCCTTAATAACCAGACTTTTTGCCTGTCACAGATTCAATTTGCACCTTAATGATAAGCGTCTTTTCCAGCATTTTCTCCGGGTATTCGAATCCTGCTTTCCCGGTATGCTTTGTCATTATTGCATCTAAAGTTTTTACCTTTTCTTTTTTGTCCTCTATAAAAGTTGCTTTGCCTGTTCCAAAAACGCTCAAGTACTTTGTACTACAGCTGCATGCTTCTTCCTTCAGTACGAGTTCTACATCTGTATCCGTCTGAAATGCTACATTATTATTTTCTCTTAATATGTTAATCTTCCGGCCCTCTATAGCAGAGTGCATATAAAGGCAGCCATCGACATATGCATAATTCATAGCAACCAGGTATGGGGTTCCTTCATCAACCATGGCAAGTCTAACGACTTCAGCTTCTATCAAAATTTTATCAATGAGCGTTTTATCTGTTATTTCTTTATCTGCTCTTCTCATAGTCTCACCTCATATTCTGATATAATTTCTTCCAGCAAATTAAGTAATGGTGTGGAAATACATCTCGCAAATTGTCATAAATCTTTTTAATGAATAAGGTACATATTACCAGAATACACCCTGCTCTTTTGGTAAGTCAATAATTTTTACAAAAAATTCAACCTGATAAAACTCCTTGTAAATTCCAATTCAAATTATGATATAGTATTAATTAATGATTTTGATATACTATTGACTTCTAGGAGGATATTATGGGGATAATTAAATTATTAAAGAACTCTTTGATTGGATTATTGATTTTATCTGCTTTTCTTCTTGTTTCTTGCAGCAATCCCAGAAATAATTCAGCTAGCAACGGAAATAAGGTTAATAATCAATCTTTACCAAATGGTGATAGTACACCAAAATTAGAGGAAACCATTTCTCAAACAACCAATGGAAATCCATCTAGTAGTGAAGTAATCACAGATATTGCAAATTGGAATCATCCTGTGAAAGATGTACTAAATAAATACAATATTAGAATAATGAAAATCGAATTGCTAAATAACAAACAATACCCAATTTTCAATGTTGAATTTGACCCTGTATACAGGTTAGATACTCAAGGTGCAAAATATTTCGATACTCTTTTGAAAAGTATTGCTTCCGCAAATGGATATTGGAATTTCAAAGTTGTTGATGATAAAAACAAATTTGTTTTTGACGTAGAATGTAATAAAGAAAAAAAGAATGTTATTGAAATAGTTGTTAATGGCAAAAGTAGTCTATTAAAAGAAATGATTGATTATAATGGCCAAATGGTTAATAATTGGGATAAAGCTACAGAGTATTTAACTAAAGCAGTTCCGGAGATAAAGCAGTTTGAGGAACAGCTTTCAAAGGATAGCACCGGAAAAGTAACCTTAACTATGAGATTAGATGGAGTCCCTGATAAATATAGCGATAGTCAATATAAAGATTTCTATTGCATTTATGTTGGTGAAAATCATCCAGATCATACCGTCAGGTGGAATACTTTCTATGTTAATGAAGATTTAAATAAAATAATGGTTGAGGGCATTATAACAGGTGATTTGATAACATTAGAACAATGGAGGAAGGAAAATGCAAATAAGGTAAGTGAACCTTCAAAAGCCGCTGATAAAGGAATGAAAATCTCCGAAGATGAAGCTATTACAATTATAAACGATTTAATTAGGGAAAATAAAATCATATTAACTCAACCTAATTGCGAAGTTCAGAATTTTGGAACTACTACCGAAGATAATATGTCTTATTATATTATAAGGATTGCATATATTGACCCTAATAATAAAGAATATACTACGACACTAGCACGTTATTGGGTTTCAGATACTACAGGGGAAGTTTTTCAAGAAGATTTATGGACTGGAAATATATCAAAAGTTTCCTTTGACTAAAACCTACCGAAATTTACCGAGTTGATAAAACCTCCCGGTAAAATAAAAATCCTCAAAAGTCTTGAATTTAAGCCTTTTGAGGATTCTCTTTTGGAGGCGCCACCCAGATTTGAACTGGGGGATAAATGTTTTACAGAACTCAATTAGCTGTTTTGCATTTTTAAAAGCCATACCAAACCCGTGTATTTTAAAGGTTTTTCATTAGCAGACCATATGTAAGATGTTATATTATTGGGTATGATTTTATTTGAGTAGTACCCAAATAGTACCCAATTATTTTTTGTAATCGGCCATTATTGATGTCAGCGTTCTTGGTAACATTTCGATTGTTTTCTTATTATTTAAGAATCTTTCTGAGAACAACTGAAGTGAATACCGCAATAAACACCACACCCATAAGAATTTGTACCGCTGAAATAACATAACTCCATCCATACGGGACAATATTTCCATACCCTACAGTAGAAAATGTAACTATACTAAAATGCAGACACTTACCAAAATCTTTCACAAGGTTAATTAAATTGAATGTTCCTTCTCCACCAATATGATATTTCAAGGGATATATCTCACTACCAACTTTCAAACCACATAACAAGTATCCAATAGCTGGCAGTATAATAATAGACAGAAATGCTATCGTAAACCTCCATAGTTTTTCTCCATAGCCACAAAGTAAACAACTGATTCTATCCCAAATCTGTTCCCACCATGGCTTGGCCTTCATAGAATAGTAGTTGTAACGATACCTGTATTCGCTCATATTCTGTGTATCAATATTCCTCATCCCAAGGTACTCTAGTAAGGTGTAATAAAACTTACTAGCGATCTCATAATCTTCATGTTTATTTAAGTATTTTGTATCCATTTTACCAACATAGATATTTTTATGCATACAGATATCTTTACTTTTTTCTGTAAAGTGGAATTCTAAATCAGCATACCGCATTCCTATTATACTCAAATCTTTGATATCACAGTTATTAAAATATGTTGAATAGAACATGTTATCTTTCATTATAACTCCAGGCATCTCACAATCCTTGAAAGCGGAACGTATTAAAGTATTCCCTTCAAATATAAGGTTATCTCCAAAACACTCCCGCCACTCAATTCCGGTCAACTGGCAGTTAATAAACTCCGATGATGAATAATATTTCTCATGCTCCTTTTTTGCTTCATTATAAATAGTTTTAATATTTCTGAAGCAGCAACGTTCAAACACCACCTTATACTCCTTAAACTGACAGTTCTTGAAAATACAATTCCAAAAATAACATGCTTCAAAATACACATTTTCAAAAATACAATTTTCAAAGGTTACATTCCAGAATGATGTTTTAGTATGATACATTCTACTTTCATCTAGGACAGCCGTCTTACCAAATTTACAGCTTGTAAAATTACATAAAATATACGATTCCTTCTCAAATTCAACAGGTTCTTTCCGCCAATCCAAATTATCATATTTATGGTCCACAAACATTTCATCTTTATGAGGATGCTTATTTACTTTAACTTGAGAATGTTCTCTTTCTTCATTACTCCGAATAATTTTACTGTTATTTCTATACTGAGCCAATTTATCAATTATTTTATTATCTATACAATTGCTTTTATTCATCTCGATCTCACCTATATTTCTCTTCCTAAAATTAGCATGCGATTATCTGTATTTTGCCTTTAATAACCTCAGTATTATTCCATTTTCAAACCAGGCAAAACTGCCTCTAAATACTCCTGCCAATAATCATTATCACCCTCCATTTCATGAAGCCAATAGTACATAAATAGAATTTCTAATTCTTGCTTCCTCCCTTTGATAAATAATTTTTTAGGCATCTTTCTATACAGTGAATCCAGGTTAAAGAGATTACTTTTCTGCTTATAATCGTAATCATACTTTCTCCAAGTATATTGGCTCTTCTTTCTATGTGTTGAAGGCCAAATATCATCATTTTCATAAAAACTATTTATCCAGCTGTAAGCAAAAGCAAGAATATTAACCTGGTGCTTTGCCCAGGTTTTATCGACCCAATTAGTTATTTCTTCGGATATTGAAGGTATACCAAAGCCAAACCGCTGCTCACTCTCAACCCTGTGATAGTCTTTAATTAAAAGAAATAACATTTCTGTCTGATCCTTAAGAAACGATAATTTTTTAATAAGCCTTGAATAGCAATCATATGATACATTTCTAAATTCACTGTCAGTATCAAATAAAAAGAACAGATCATTCTCCTTCATAATGTTTCCAATATACTTATGTATTTGCTTCCCATACTCATTATATATGCCGACAACCCATTCCCTAACTTCAGGCTCATACTCCCTAAGCTGCCTACGATACTTCTCAAGCTTTTCATTATGTAGTACAGTTTTTTCATCAGCTTCTGTAGTATTCAGATAGTTATTAAAGTACTCAAATACATAATCAACACAAATTCTCATGTTTTGAGTGCGTGCATCAAGGTCAAACTCATTGAGCTTATCTTCTTTTTTCCTTCGGGTAATGTATTCCTCAATAGTAAGCATTTGAATACCTCAATTTTTTCTTTTAACGGTTCTTTTAGTCTAGCGCATCAAGGGTACCTTTAATCTTATCAAAGTTACATCTGTCATAATATCTTTTTCATTAAGCTTTTCACAGTATGCTCGAACATGTCAACCGTTTTCAAGCTCTTTCGTAGTAGTGGAAATATATTAACAATTTTATGGTACTCGGGAACATATCAACACCATTTACTTCTTTTCAGGTGGAAGCCATCCTGCTTCGTAGTGTATTGAATTTAGGAAGGTCTTTCCGTTTCCTATAATAAAATAAGGCACACCATCACGAATTACAAAAGCTTGATTTTTCTCTTCATCAGTTAACTTAATATCAATCGCTTCTTCAATTCGTTTGTCGCAACAATGTAGATTTGCAACAGAAAACTTTCCCGCAGCTTCATATTCTGTAATAATAGCTTCTGCATCAAGTACTACCAACGAATAGTCGCAATTGTACAAGAGCTTTATTGCATTTATATGGCGCTCTTGCCCAGTACTGTCTTTCGTCACAATGTGGTCATTACAGCCTATTGTAATCTGATAGCATCCAGTGGAAAAGTCTTTAAAAAGGCTCACCGCAAGCCTATAACTCATGTTCTTAGCTTCTTTATCCAAATACATTCCTTTAGCGACATTACGATTGTGCTTTAAGAATTCCAAATTAGATATTCTACAATCCATATGATCATTGTTCATATGGTCAACAACATATCCTTTTCCTGTTAAATCCCTTAGAACATCATCACCATACCACTTAGCCATCATATATCGGTGAAGCCCCCCGCCAAGTGTGTCATTAGAAGGATACCCATTTGATAGTTTCCATGTATGTGTTGATAGTTCTTCATAATAATCCTCTCGATATGTTGCGAAAGCCAAATGGTCCCAGCCCTCATGCATTATTGAAATTGTATCACCATGTATATCAAATTTATTCTTACTCTTTCGCGGCATAGCAACCTCCCTTATTCCTTGAGTATTATTCTACCCTTTATTTTTCAAAATTTTGAACATTTCATATTTATGTCTACTTGCCTTTTCTTCTGTCCACTTCCCATCGCCAAAGCTTGTCATTTTCTGCATGATTTTTAACTTCAAACTTTGATTGATGATACTTGGATATGAATTGATTTTTCCAGCAGGTGGTAAGTTAGAAAACTTAGAGTTCCCTGAAACTGTTATTAAGGCTAGATTACCGAATCCGTCCAAGTCTTCTTCTTCCCAAGTTTCTCCTTCTGCCGGATGTTGTGGTTGAAAATGCTCAATGGAACTTCTAAACTGGAATTGCCAATCATCTTGAAAAGGAGATATGATTTCTTTTTTGCCATATGAATAGCCATCTCGATAGATTAAATAATCAAGATATGAAAATACAATTCGTTCAACTCCAAAACCATTCCTGTTTTGGTAATCGGAATCATCAACTTTCTTCTTACAATAATCTTCTAACAAGCCAACAATGTCAGTTTCCTCGTTTTCTAACAAGTTAGATAAAACAATGGTAATCCAGTGCATAGTTTTTGGTGATGTATAAGTAATACGCAAACAAGATTGAAGTGTTCTTAACTTCTTATTATCATTACCTTCATCCCCAAAAGTGCCAACATATTTAGGTTTATCACTATTTTTCTTGTTATCATGATATTTTTCTAAACGTTGCAGGGACCATTTACCCGTTTCTTTGTAATCTCTAGCAAACTCACGTTTTAACACATACTTGTCAAATATTACTCTACACTTCAATAAATGGAACAAAAAATCTTTTGCTTTTCTAGGTGATGACCATGCCCAAGATAGATTATTAAGGAAGTGTTTGTCATCAAGACTTGTATCTTCTTCTCCAAGTTTTCTTATGACAGCATTGACTTGCAATAAGAAGTTTGGAAATGAAACAGTTGATTCAAATCGTTCATTCTCATCTTGGTATTGCGTAGTTGACGCATTAAGTAATCTATTCTCTCTCAAGATATCAATCAATGTTTTTTTATCTGTTGATTTATTCACTAAAGAGACTTTACTTTTTATAGAATCAAAATCTTCAATTGATTGACTTAGACTGCTCCAGTTCTTAGTAAAGATACTTTTTCTCACATCAACATCAAAATTCATCTGAACATACGAATTCATATCTGAACATTTTTCCCAAATCATAGCTGCTACATTTTTGTCTTCATTGCTTTTAAGCACTTCTAATAACTTAGCTTTAGCTATTTCATGAAGTTCTAATTGTTCTCCACGAGTATTCATAATTTCAAAGTAGTGGTTTAAATTAATATTCTGTGGAACTTGAACTTGGATAAGAAAAACTCTCTCCAACTTTTTAACAAATCTACTTTTATCGATATTTTTCGTCTTAAAGTAGTTATCTATGATTTGAAAACCATTCAAGATTTCTGGTGATGATAATTCTTCTATTAATCCTGGATTACTCCTATCGCTAACAAAAGAAAGGGTGCGATTTGATTTTTCACGAGCCTCAAAACGCAGAGCTTCCTTAGCAAATACAAGCCCTAAATATTTTTCAAGAAGATATAAAGTCGTTAATCGCTGCTGCCCATCAATCACTTCATAAACATTGTTATCCGTTTGATTAACAATCAAATTCCCTAAAAAGTAGTCTCTATTAGAACTTTCAATATCTTCAATCAATTGTTCTATTTGCGTTTCATTCCAAGCATAATTACGTTGATAAATCGGCACTAGGTAATTAATATTCTCAAAAATTTGTGACACCGATATTTTTTTTAAATCTTTAGTCATCTCCTACCACCTATTCCATTTACAAAGCAATTGATAGACTGCATTGTATTTTTCTTTATTATTGTCATCAATATCTGGCTGTTTAAGCACAAGTAACTTCAATCCTTCTGGTTCTGCCATTTCACTGATCGCAGAAAACATATCGATTCCATAATTTGCTCGCTCATGTTGACCCTTTGCATATCTATTGATGGTCTGCGGATACACTGCATTCATTGCCATTCGTAATGAATAACTCCACGAGTAAAGCTGCTGCATCACAGACTGGGTTATGCTCTCAAGACCAAACCTATCAGCAAAGAATAATAACGAGCATTCATACAGCTGCTTAATGTAAATATCACCAGAACGCTTACTTGGAATTTCATCTCGTTCATGAAAACGATTAATTTGTTTTTGTATTTTTTCTAATAAATTTCCGTAATGAAGTGTGTAATTAAAGAATCGTTTCCCGGCTATCAAAGGTTGCGTCAATTGGAATTGATTCAAAAACTTTACTGCAAGCAATTCATTACTTCCGTTAGCATTGAATTGTTCTACATAAAGATTACTAGCTTTATGGTATATTGCATAATTGTAGATATTTGCTCCCTTTATTCCTTTGAAAGAATCAATTTTGCTTGAAGAATAACCTAAACCTTCTTTTCCTTTATACCATTGAGTCAGTGGGTACAAATAGTTTTTAAATAAATCGTCTAGATCGTCTTGGTTTATGTTTTCCCAACGATTAATGATTTTAACCTTTTGATTTTCATCTTCATTATTCATTTCTCGCAAATGGTATGATTTCAACAAATCATGAGGAGCTAACTCTTTGCCACGAGAATTTTGTGAATCGAAGAACTGAAACGCCTCTTGCTCACTGTCTGTGACAATTTGAACCGTTGTGCATTGATTTAAAAGATAATTTTTATATTTTTGACGTTCGTCATAGGATAATTCGTTAGCTCTTTTAGAAAGGACGCCAAAATTTGTGACTATAACATCATTCGATAGTTTGCTGTATTTTTCTTTCAACAGACTTTGTTTGTCATCGCCTAAACAATAAAGCAGAATTGATAATGTAGTTAGCCTTTGTTGCCCATCGACAATATTATATTTTTCAAAGCTTTCTTTGTGTAAGATTACCGATCCAAGACGATATTCGTTGATTCCTTCTTTAAACGCCTCATATGTATCAATAAATAAGGTATTGGTTGACTTGACGCTCCAACTATATGGCCGCTGATATGATGGCAAGGTCAAATTTATAGCAAGCAAGTCTTTTAATTTTGTTATTATTAATTCATCTTGAACTAGTGCCATTATTCTTCTCCTAATATTTTCTATTAACACCTTTATGCCAGAATAAATTCATCTGCGTTTACTAATTCACCAGTAGCCGATACCGCATTGGTAGTCATCCAATTGTTGAGTTCTTGCTCCTCCATTGCATTAAATCTATATCTACCGCTGTTATCACAAATTAATATTTAACATGTATCTATCACCTTTACTGCATTTTATTCATACAATTCCATAACATGTTTGACAACTTCAGAAATAATACTGTATTTTCGATCGATTGTAACCCAACCTCTTTCAAACCTATAAAATATTTGATTCGTGGTATAACCATCATGATGTTCAACTTTCTTAATTTCTAAATAATAAACACGCCCCTGGTTAATTCCGTATCTTGTAGGCACATCTGTGAAATTAGCTTCCCAAATTAAACCAGCATATTCTCCACTACTTCCCATTGTAACACCTATCCTCTATCATGCGATTGATATAATCGAATGCTTCAATTAATTTAATTATATACACCTGCTATGGCCTTAAGTTCTTCTAATGCAATAGCCTTACGCTTCAGCTTCTTTCCAAAGTTCTTTTGGGACTGACTTTTGGGACTGACCTAACCGTATAGGTAATTCGGAAACGTTGATATTCATTATAAGAATCACCCTTCTGAAGGGCGATTCTTATAATGAATATAAGTTAATGTTATTGACTTTAATTCGGCTGTCCATTTTCTCAACCTCATTTCTGACATGATCAGTCAAATTATAATTACTTAGCGCTCCGCAAATCTTTATAAGAAGCCTTGGCTATCTCCTCCATCACTGAATTATAGAATTTCTTATCTTCAAATAGTTTCCCGAATGAAGTCATCGATTCCATATAACAATCCTGTGCAATCTTTTTAAAGATTTCAGGAAAAATACTTCTTTCAAATACCTCGGCATCATTATTTTTTGCATAGGTCTTTAGCTTTTTATTATCTTTAATCACCCTATTATATATAGTTTCTACAATTACCCTGTCACCCTCGGTAAATGCACCATTGAATCGGTCATTTATCCTTTTTATGATACTTTCAAGCAATTCATCATCACTTACTGTAACCCCTTGAGGAATAAAGCTTTTCACATTATTTAGGGTAGTGTCTTCTTTTGTCGGATTAAGAACAATATATCCTGCAAATGTCTCCTGCAATTTATAAAATTCCAGTTTTAGCTTCCCATCCAAATCAATTTTCTTATCAGGCTCTTTTGGTAACATTTTGGCAAGATACGAAGTAAATGAAAATTCCTTCTGAAGGTCTTTATCAAACAGTCTAACCACCTGTGCAATATAGGAATACCACTTGTTGAAACTTCTGATAGTCATTCTAAATTCATATCTGTCCTCGGTTTCAAGCTCATTGTACCTATTTACCACCGGCTTCAATAGTGCAGTCATTTTGCCAAGGTCTTTATCTGTCTGCTTTCCATCTTTATAGTAAATGGTAACAAAATTTTCTATATCATCATTATTGTAAAGCTTGTATTTTCTAAGTGTTGTTTGTGTCTGATAAATGAGATTTACATTTACTTCCTCATCCAATGTTGTAGCTTCATAGAACCTTGAGAATGATGCTTTCATATCATCTGCGGTATTGACAAAATCAAGTATAAAAGCATCTTCCTTGCCATTACAAGTTCTGTTTAACCTTGAAAGAGTCTGAACAGCTTTAACACCATCGAGCTTCTTATCAACAAACATTGTATGTAGCAGAGGTTCATCAAATCCTGTCTGATATTTTTCAGCAACAATCAGGCAATTGAAATCATGGTGAAATTCTTCTGGAAGCTGTTTTTCTTTAATTGTTGTTCCGTCAGCTCTTTTATTCATACCTTCTTCTGTGTATGCAACACTATCGCCTTTGATGTTTACATCATTAACAACACCAGAAAATGCAATTAAAATATCTATGTCATCATACTTGTTCTTTTCAATGTATCTTTTGAATTCATGATAATACCTGACTGCATGAAGTCTTGATGCAGTTACAACCATTGCTTTAGCATTGCCGCCAATTTTATTTTTTGTTACCTCTCTGAATTGTTCTATCATTACGGCAGTCTTTTGCTGTAAGTTATGAGGATGTAATTCCTGATAGCGTCTAACTGCTTTGACCGCTTTTGTTGTTGGCACTTCCGGATTATCTGGTGTATTCTTGGCTATCTTATAGCAAGTCTTATATGTCATATAGTTTTTTAACACATCAAGAATAAAGCCTTCTTCTATCGCCTGTCTCATACTATAGATATGAAACGCCTTGAATGATCCATCGGTTTGTTTTTCTCCAAACATTTCAAGTGTTTTTTCCTTTGGCGTAGCAGTAAATGCAAAGAAGGACAGGTTGTTGTGTTTTCCATGAGTTACCATTTCTTTAACTAGATTATCTTCTGCATCATTCTCAGCTTCTTCAGAGCTTTCTATCTCAGCGTATTCCTTTAATGCTTCTTCAACATCTGCAAGAGCCGCCTTTAGCTTTTTGGCACTGTTACCAGTCTGAGAAGAGTGAGCTTCATCAACAATAATTGCAAATCGTCTGCCCTTATTATCATCAATTTCCTGATAAATAACAGGAAACTTCTGCAATGTTGTGATTATTATTTTTTTACCATCATTTATTGCATCTCTGAGATCTTTTGATGATTTCTTTTCATCGATTGTTTCAACCATACCTTCAATATGGTCAAATCCAGAAATAGTATCCTGCAATTGACTGTCAAGCACCCTACGGTCAGTTACTACAATGACTGAAGTAAAAATATTTTTATCGTTATTATTATGCAGAGTTGCGAGGCGGTAACTAAGCCATGCAATAGAGTTACTTTTTCCGCTTCCCGCACTATGCTGAATTAGATAGTTTTTTCCGCTTCCATTGGTTTTGACATCAGCTATAAGCTTTGTAACTACATCGAGTTGATGATATCTAGGGAAAATAATTTTCTTGCTGACTTTCTTAATCCTTTTGCCATTAACCTTCTCGGTTTTTTCTTCCACTGATAGATGGATAAATCTCTGCAAAATATCAAGTAAAGCATCTTTTTGTAAAACATTCTCCCACAAGTAGGAGGTTACATAACCAACTTCATAATCTCCTGGTTTGCCGACTCTGGCTGGATTACCTGCTCCGCCCACCTCACCAGCACCATTTGAGCCTTGGTTGAACGGTAAGAAAAATGTATTTTTCCCTTTTAATTGCGTAGTCATTGCAACTTCATATAGGTCCACGGCAAAATATGCAAGGATTCTGTTGTTAAAGTGGAAAACAAACTCCTTTTCACTTCTGTCATACATGAATTGTTTTTTTGCATTATCAACCGATTGCCCTTTGAGTTGGTTCTTCAACTCTACGGCAATAATCGGAAAACCATTCAAAGACAAAACCATATCGAGGGTATTACTATTTTGAGTGGAATATCTAAACTGCCTTGTGCATGTTAAAATATTCTGATTATACCTTTTGATAACATCTTCATTAAGTGCCGTTTCTGCTCGAAAAGACACAAACTTAAACTTTATACCTCTATCAATAATTCCATGTCGCAGAACGTATATTAACCCTTCATTATCAATATTTGTTTGAAGGCATTTATATAGTTTTTTCTCAGCTTCTACACCATCCCTTTTTACTTGTCGTTCCCATTCTTTCGGCTGAGAATTAGAGATAAAAGAGATAAGCTTGTCCATATCGATAGCTTTTTCAAAGTCATATGTGTTCTGATTACCTTTACCATAACCACCTATTTCGGAGGTTAAAAAGCTTTCGATATCCTGTTCAAATCTTTTTTCATTATCTTCCACTTATTACATCTCCTTATGCCATAGCTGTCTTTTTACCATAACCTTTTGGAACAAGGTCAAGCTTTCTCATTTGGTCAATAGTACAAAGCCATATATCCTTTGAAAATCTTTTTTTGCTATCATGCCAATTATTTAATACATCATTTACAATATCTTCATCAGTAAAAGCCTTACCTATAATGATGAAATCATTCCATGACGCATATAATGTAGCAATAATTTCTGCCTGGTCAGTGGAAAGTGGTTTGAAAATGTTTATAATTCTTTCAATTTCAGTACTGTAGTCAACAAAATACTTATTATAATAATTATTATAATTAGCTATGTCCTTTGCAGGACTATATTCGACAGCTTTTTTGTTTTCATTAATATTAAACCACTTATTTCTTTTGGATATCATGCTTTCACATTGATAAATTGAGCCATCAAGCGGACCTGCAACTTGTCGCTTATAATCAGTATCAAAATCAAAGCCTATATGTGTTTCAACCGTGTATAGTATTTTTTCAAGCTTAACACGCCCAAATTGTGATGTGTTAGTCATATCAATAATTTTGCTTGCCAAAACCGCTTGAGCAAAGCGTTTTTTATCAGTCGCAAGTAATACAGGAAATAAAGGATAAACAGTCATTGTCGTTTGATTGTTTTCCTCCGTTTGGACACTCCTTTTTCCTGTCACACATTCATATATTAGAGATTTTTTATAGTTTTCCAGTTCGGTTACAATTTGCTGTTTTTTAGAAATAATATTATCTATTTCTGCACACTTAGCATTAAGATAATCAGCTATTCTCTTTTGTTCATCAATTGGTATAAGGAAAAGAGGAATTTGAACAAAATTGGAAAATCTCATAGCTTGACCATCTCTAACTAAATTTGAAGTGCTCTGCAAAGCATTTATATACTTTACACTCTTGAATAGCCATCTGAAATATGGACAATATACTTTTTCGTTCGGTATCAACATAACATAAGCAGAGCTGATACATCCCCTTAACTGGCTGTATTCTAATCCACCTTGAAAACTTCTCATACTTATTACAAAGTCATTTGGCTCAACATGTTTCAATATATCAAAGTCCTTTTGAACAGTAACAACCCTTTGATTTTCTAATTGCATAAATTCATCTTGATACATTATTCCATACTTTTGTGATGCTGTTAGTTGTCTATCTTCTGGCATAGCCTTATCTTTACGGAGTTCAAACAATCTACGTCCATTAACAACCTTCCAATGTAAAGGGATATGTCTGTTCCATTCAATTCCACTATCCTTCATTTCTACACTTGGGTTAAGTCCTTTTGTAACAGCTTCAGTAATCACAGATTGCTTGTATTTTTTATATTCATCGATAGAAGCTTTTGTGTTTTCAACAATATTGTCAATTTCGGAACATTTTTCATCAAGATATTTGATTATACTTTTCAATTCAGAATCATCAATTATAGGAATACTTATACTTCCAACAGTCTCTGTATTTAAATTTAGTTGTGTACCTAATTTACCCAAACCAGCAAAACAACTACCATTATTAAATATATAATATAAAAAATCATTGTATTTTGGGTCTAATAAAGGAAAATAAACAAAGCCATCGTGTATACAACATTTTACTTTAGTTATGATTGGTTTTCCTACAGTTGCACATATACTTACGATTAAAGAATTTGGCTCTATCTTTATCGATTTGCTTGTTCCTAAATCAGACATATATTCGTAGTATTTTTCAAAATACCTATTACATTTTGATACATCAGCAATCCTAGTCCAAACATATTCCCCGTTTTCATTAAAATAAATAGGGTTATCAATGGGTCTCGGACTTGCCCCCCTAAGAACTGGTGATAAATACTTAATTTTTATCGTTTCCCACTCCTGCGGTATTTCTCCAATCCACTCAATGCCACTATCTTTCATTGCTTTTTCCATTGTCTACACCGTCCTTCTAAACAATTTCTTCAATGAATTAGTAATATCCGTCTCAAGAGTGCTGATTCTTTTAGCAATATCTTCACTATTTTCAGGAGCTAAATATTTGTAGAAATATCTTGTGAAGGGGATTTCATAACCAACTTTTGTTTTGCTCTTATCAATAAAGGCATCTTTGTTATATGGATTAACTTCTCTTTTAAAGTAAACATCAATATCCTCTGTTAGTGGTACATTTTCGGTATCACGCTTACTTGTGTCTACTACTGGCTTTTTGTTTTTTATGACTATATTACCATTTTCATCATACAATGGAGTTTCAACAGTTATTTTGTGATAACCAAGGTCAACATTATCAATTACTTTGCTTTCACAAGTTTTGTCACCCAATGTATAAACTTTATTTAGAAATTCTCCATAAGCCGTTACTATAAGATCCCTGCATTCGTCTGTTATGTCATAACGCTTATTCCCAATAGATTTTCTTCTTTGCTCAGCCATTTTTGATGCATCAATAAGCTGAATTTTGCCCTCACGATGAGCAGGTTTGTTTTTCGTAATTATCCAAATATATGTAGTAATGCCTGTGTTGTAGAAAGTATCGGTTGAAAGCTGAATAATTGCATCAATCCAATCATTTTCTATTAAATACCTTCTAATTTCGCTTTCGCCACTACCTGCATCACCAGAAAAGAGCGGAGAACCATTCTGTATAATAGCCATTTTTCCAGTGGATTTCAGCTTAGAAACACCATTTAGCATAAATAACATCTGTCCATCAGAAATTTTAGGTAGCCCTGCTCCAAATCTGCCTTTATCTCCAAGCTTGTTTTCTGCTTTAACAGCTTCTTCTTCACGTTTCCAATCTATGCCGAATGGTGGATTTGAAATACAATAATCAAAAGTGTACCCGCTAAACTTATCATCAGATAATGTATCACCAAATTTCATATTATCCGCATTGCCACCACGGATAAGCATATCAGCCTTTGCAATAGCATAGGTTTCAGGGTTAAATTCCTGTCCGAAAAGTCTGATTTCCGCATCAGCATCAAGAGCATGTAGTCTTTCTTCCATGCAACCCAACATCTGTGAAGTCCCCATTGTTTGGTCATATACTGTTTTTACTACACCGTTCTCAAGCATTGAATCCTTTTCATCACAGATAAGCAAATCCGTCATTAAATAGATAATATCTCTTGATGTAAAATGTGCTCCTGCTTCTTCGTTATATGTTTCAGAAAATGTTTTGATAAGGTCTTCAAATATATAACCCATATCAACAGAAGTAATTAAATCTGCTCCCAAATAGCTTGTCTTCTTATTAAACTCCTGAATAATAAAAAACAAAATATTATTGTTGGCAAGTTTGGTTATTTCTTTATCGAACTCAAAGTTGGCTAATATGTCATGCACATTGTCAGAAAAGCCATTTAAGTATGTACGGAAATTTTCCTCAATATGCTCTGCATCTGAAAGTAAAGAATCGAATGTAAATTTGCTTGTGTTATAAAAGCTATATCCAGAAGCACTTTCCAAGAATCCTTCCTTAACCTCAAAGTTTTTAACCTTTTCATAGGTTTCTAAAACCTTGTCTCTAGTAGGGAGTAAAGTATCATGAAAACGCTTGATTACAGTCATTGGCAAAATTACTTTTCCATATTCATGGGGTTTATATAAACCAACAAGGTGGTTGGCATTGTTCCAAATCATATTTGATTTTTCTGATATATTGATAGTTGTCTGTTTGCTACTATAAATGTCCGTCATTATAGTTTCCTCACATTCTTTGAATATGTTCTTTTTTACAGAATTATCGTATCACAAAATATTACAGTATTCAACTTTTCGCCCTTATATACCCGTCGGGATCAACAATCTCAACGCAGGTCAAAAAGCATACCAACAGCAATTATGGAAATCATGCGCTGGGGATCGTAATGACCCCCGCCGCACTAACCGTTGTGGTAGTGAATTGATAGGTCAGTAAACACCGATAGAGGGTTTCTTATTTTTTAGCGTCTGGTTCTTCTGGCACATATCCCTTTCGAATGGCGCTATCCCTACGAAAAGTAACGTTACTAACAGAGCACTCGAGTTCTTGTGCCGTTTCACGTAGGGACATTTTCTTTTTGTAAATGCAGTTAACTACATGCTGTTCAACTTCGGATAACTCAGCATTCTCTACTTCGAGATATCCGTGTTTAACAAGCCAATTGTAATACTTTTTGACTTGTGCCATACTGACACCGAGTTCTTTAGCTGTACCAGAGTGAGTTCCACCATTTAAGTAAGATGCCAAAGCCTTCGCGTAATTATCGTTTCCAGGTAGAGGTTTACGGGGACTGGTGGATGGATCGCTTTGCTGTGGTGGTTCATCTGAAGTCAACCTTTGAATAATTCTTTCTTCTGCCTTCAAGAGCTCTTCCTTAATTATCTTGGCTATTTGGGAATTTTCCATAGTACATTTTCCTTTCATTTAAATTTAATATACAATACCCATAAGTGCTATATTCACAGTCTACTACCTATAGATGTTACTGTCAATAAAAAATGTAAAAACAATAAAATAAGCTAGGGGATATTGATTCCCCTAACTTATTTTACTCTTTTACATATAGTTGTTTATATCCTTTACCTATACAGGAATCGATTAGTCCAAATCCAACATTATAGCAGGTGTAGAAGAAAAGATAGAGCTGGTAAAATGCAGCAGCTCTCTATAACTTGGGCGTAATGACTCGTTTCATTATGATTAAGCTATGATCTCATTTGTATAGACTTCCCATTGTACTAGTAAACTCACCCCACTCAGGGTTTGTCCTCTTTTCATGATCTGTTAAGTAGTACTGATATTTATAAAGCATTCTTAATGAATCTTTATCTCCCAGATTTTTGGTGTATAAATAAAATATAAGCTCATACATCTGAATCGCTTTCACATTATCCAGTCCAGTAGACCATTGCTCTGCCTTTTCAATGAGCTGCAATGCATTATTATCATGCGCTGCAAAATACAAAAGCCCTTTTACTGCAATATATGAAAGCGATTTTACCTCCCCACGGTCATCTTTATTGTCTAATTTAGGATCGTAATTTGTATGTGGGTAAATTTTATCTTCGATTGAATCACGAAGATTTTTCTCGACAGCTGTCAATTCCGAGTCAGAATGAATTATAATTTTTGGGGGATTTTCAACTTTCAACATTTCTACATATTCGCGAAGAGAAGTAATAACTAATTCATCATAAACAGCCTCATGAATTGCAATCTTCGGAAACGCTGTAAAAATCGGATCAAGCCATACTTTCTTAAATAAAGGAAAATCAAAACCTCTTTTAGTAATCCTACTTCGATCAGGTGGAATCAGAAAGTTTGCATCGAGGGTTATAATTTGATTTGGATTATTGAAAATACTTTTTAGAGAAGGATTCACTTCCGTTAAATTAATCTTCATCGGAGCTTCCCCCAGAAAAGAAAGCATCAAATTCTTCTTCATCTTCATTTGACACATTTACTCTATATCCAAAATCATCAGGTGATTTATTAAAAAGACCTAAAGTAACAGTTAACTTATCCTCATTAATTAATCCGTCCTCAAAGTTCCTGATAATAATATCTATATCCCTCATCGAAGTACCAATTGAATTTGTTTTACTATTAAGTTTTTTGAAAACTTCCTCATTAAAAGCCATTCCCATCTTACCATATTCTGAATACAAATCTCTTTCATCAATACCGTATAATTTTCCGTATTGTTCTTCTGAAATGGCGCCAATTTCATGTAACCTTTTAACTATTGAATGATAAGGTAACCACCATGTACATTGAAGTCTTGCAATAAATCTTAGAATCGTTTTCTCTGCCACTTTTTCTAATTTTGAAGTTTTAAATTCATCAAGAATTATACTTTTTAATGCCGCTTCCGGAAATAAGAATTCAGCAGCAAATCGATTAGCTTTTGCTTCAATTAAGGTATTTTCTATATCACCTAATCGACTTAAATGGGATGCTGTTTTGGTAAAATAGTGAAATAATTCATGTGCTATAGCAAATATCTGTTTATCAAAATAGTCTGCTGTATTTAGCCCAATAAATACCAGTTCTTCCCCATCCTCTTCAGAACACATAATCGCAGCAGAAAAAGCTAGCCCATCACCTTCTGATTGAATGGGATACTCCAGCAATTTAATATTCAGCTGCTCCAAGATTGTAAAAATATCATTAGCAATTGGGATTTCACCGATTATGCTTAAAGACTGGCGCTTAGCTTTTGCAAGTTTTCGTATTTCATCAATTTGACATTCATTAAGCATTATGGATTGATTCATTTTCGTATTTTCTCCTTAAAATAATTTGTTGCCTCAGTGCTATCATCATCTTAAAGAGTCTGTCCACGCCTTCTTTTTCAGTGTCATTTATCGTTTCGCTTCTAAGCGCAATAAAAGAGTTGGTTGTTTCTTTTTCAACAAACATATTTGAAACATCGAACCCAAGAACATTACCTAGCGCCTCAAATTGAACAATAGATGGTACAAAATCTTCACGTTCGATACGGCCAATCATAATTCTATTTATGCCTGTCAAAGTTCCTAATTCCTCTTTAGTAAGTCCTTTTTCCTCTCTAAGCTTTGTCACTGTTTCAGCTAACTTCTTAGCAGATAACGTTTTCATAACTAAGCCTCCCCTCTAAAAAACTAACCTTTATACTATTATGATATTCTAATTAACACAAAACGTCAATAACTTTATGATATTTGATAGTTATGAAATTTATAATAACAAAACGCAAATCAACGATCAACAAATATTTTTCTCAATTATAAAAATCATATTCCTTTGACTTGACTAAAATAAAACCCACCGAAATTTACTGAGTTGATAAAACCTCCCGGTAAAATAAAAATCCTCAAAAGTCTTGAATTTAAGCCTTTTGAGGATTCTCTTTTGGAGGCGCCACCCAGATTTGAACTGGGGGATAAAGGTTTTGCAGACCCATAAAGCACGATTTATAAAAATTTGTGCTGATTTGCAACGATTGATATAAGCGGCTTCTGAGACATCAACAATTTGTGATGGTTGATTAAAATTGGTCATTTTCTATAAAAGCTGTCGGTAGAAATGTCGGTAGAAAAAACCCTTACCCATACCGACAATAAACCCTTACCATGATAATTCAGCCCATCACTATTAAGGCTTTTTAGGCTCAAATGGGTTGAACTTTCCATTATTGCCTACTATACACTTGCATTGTATCTCATCCCTGCACCTTCTGTAATTTTCGGCTCTCCTGCCAGCTGTACAAGAATAGTTCCCTTTTATTTTATGCACTACTACATCCTCTTTGATGGCTGAACAATAAATTGATTCCATCTGAAAACCATCTCCTCTTCTTTTTCTCTATTATAACAAAAAAAGCACAACAACTTCTAAGATAAAAAGACACCAATCAGGTGTCTTTTATTTTTCCGTATTTCTTTAATAAATCCTCGATAGCTTCATCTAGCAGTTTACTTTGTGGGATTCTCGTTTCCGTAGATAATTCCTGCATGAGCTCTTTGTACTCTTTAAGTATTTTGGTTGCATATGGTGCCCTTTTACTATCCATCAAACCACCTCTAATTACATTATACATGAAAAGTAATTATTAATCAAGTTTATTCATAATTCGTATTGACGTGTCATGACGTGTCATGTTATAATTAGTATAACATCAATAGTCAGAGCAAACCAAATAAATTTTTAGGAGGGTTCTTATGACTAATCAAAGTATTTATTCAAGTCTGACCAGTCAGCATAGTGGAGGCTACTTATGAAAGTTCACATTATTCAAATCACAATTGACAGAAAAACAGGCCAGAAGTTGGGCGAGAAAGCCATCGGTGAAAAAGAGGTTGATGAAGACGAATACCATCAGCCTTTGGTAGAGATTTTCGGCAATATGATACTTAATGAAATGAATCAGAAAAAGTGAAAATTAAGAAACGGATATTCTCTTCCACTCTCACATGGCAGAGAATACCCGGCACTGTACCACCCTTGACAGGGCAGGACACAATTATTATACATTAATTAGCTCTTTCAAGGCAAATAAAAATTAATCTTGAAAGGATGGATAATATTATGAGTAAAGAAACAAGTTTATTTGACCTAATAACAAGCAGGAGCATGGAAGATGTATACGAGGATATCGGTGAAAAGTTAAAGAGCAACAAGAAATATAATAACTACATAGAAGAGATTCATAATAAACTTTCAAACGATCCAAAGCTTAAATCTGAAATATGTAATAAGGTTGCTGATGTTGAAGCAGAGGTCACAGATACAGCATATAGCCAGGGATTTTCAGACGCAGTTAAGTTACTAATGAACTGCATGAGTTTCTAGGTAATTCTAAATATCTTTTTGTATTTACAGTAGTCAAATAGTAGTCATAATTGCATTATGTGAACCTTTGGCAAGATATAACAAAAGCCTAGAATATTTACTATATATATTAGAAAGCGAGGTTAAGGTATATGGAAAAATTAAAAACTGAAAACACCGTAGATACTGAAAGAAGACTTTGGAGAGTGTCGGATAGGTTAGAAAAGGCTTTTGTGGTCTTACAAGAGCTTACAGAAGAGTATTTCCACAAGTATTCTGATAGTAGTGAAGATGCTAAATTTGCTATAGTATATGAGTTTTCAAGATACAAGACGTTTACAGATATCATCACTGATTATGTATTTCAGGCCAGAAAAGAGATTAAAGAACTAGAAGAACTAAATAAAAAATAAGTCATAAGGGGCAGAGCGATCTGCTCCTTCTTTTTTTTTTTGCCACAGGGCTAAAATTTCAGCTCAGTAGATGTGTAGATGCTCGGCCCAAATTTCGGCTCAGTAGATTGTGGTGTAGATGCTCAACGCAAATTTGCGTTTAGTTAAAGAAAAGATTGTACTGGTACAGCCGCCGCAAGATATGGTGACGCTATCAGGTACTCAATCCAAATTTGGACTGAGTGATTTCAAAAATTAACACTTACCCCAAATATGGGTTGAGCGAAAAAGAGGTGTCCTTAAAACGGACGAAGCAACCAAGTCTATTTCACGTAGCTCAAATTTGAGCCCCGATTTAATACCGCCGTTTCTCAAAGGTGACATGGTTGAAGCCTTTATTTTCAAGCATTCTATTAATTCATCAGATAAGCACTAAAAAAGCACCCTGTTAAAGAGTGCTTCCCTTTATGCGTCTGCGTAAAAATATCCTTCTAATACCTTTTGAGCTATGATAGTTTCACCGATATCCTGCAGCTCCTGTGCTATTTCCTCTGCTGTCGGTCGTGGGTCATTTACAAGTACCACATCAGTAAAGTATCTTTTGTTGAGTATCTCACGTATTTTGTGATCGTTGTCTTTATTGACTAACCATTCCACAGGTATGTACCGATCCATATCACTTCACCCCTATAAGCCCAATTATAACACACTAGTTTCAATACGCAAACTTGTAATAATCATCTAAGATTGCCATATCTACAGCCTTTCCCCTTCTAACGTTATATTTCTTTGACCGAATCTCAGCCTCGTGCTCTGCAAGCATCCTCTGACCCCATTCTGATTTCCTTATTTGGCGTAGTGCTTTGTTGTGTATTTGCCGTATGTTTTCGCTGCTACATGAGTATATACCAGCTATATGTGCAAATGTGTATTCATAACCATTCCACCCATAGAACATTTTTATTATTTCCTGCTGTTGCTCTGTCAGATGACCACTCATGACTTGCTCAAGCTCAAACCGTAACTCTTTATTGTGTATATAGTTCCAGAATCTCTTTTCCGCTTCTGAATCTGGTATCATATCCTCATAGGTTATATCACTGTCAGGCTCTACAGGTGTATTGGTACTAATCGTGGTTACTTTTGGCGTGTAATCACCAATGTGCCGTTTGATTCTGTTCTTAATATAATGGGACGCCCATGTTGTAAACAATGCACCCTTATCCGGTTTAAAGCTTTTAGCTGCTCCAAGTAAAGCAATCCATGACTCTTGAATTAGATCTTCGTAGGTTATTACGTCACCACAGGCACTTATCACTGTTCCCCCTGATCTATTAGCAAAGTAATGCAGTAACTTTATATTTGCTTCTGTCAGATCATTAATTGCTTTAATCTTGTCAGTGTCCGTTGTTGCCGTCTGATAAGCCAATACTATTTCTTCATTACTCATTTAACCCCTCCTGATTTACAGCCCATAAAAACTAGGGCAGGAGTTCCTCGAATACTACCCAGCATAATCAACGTATTCTGATTTGCCGTCTATTACCAGAGCTCAAATTTGAGCTCAGCTTCATTCCTTCAACTGAATCATGATTGATTCTAGCATATCAAAACCGCTACCGACATCTACCTTCACTTTATCCGTAAACATTCCTAGATGCCTTCCGAGCAGTTCCAAAGCCCTTATCTTGTCACAGGTATTTACTTCAATTCCATGCTTGCCCTGCTTAATTCCTGCGATAGCTTTTTTCTTTTCATCTGGAATTTCGTCTGTTGGTTCTATCTCTACAACATTATAGAACTCCTCTTTTTGAATAACGCTACCTTCATCATCAAGCACAGGCTGCGTGATTGACTTTTTAACAACTTTAGCGAAGTCGGCACCATTAGCATTTGCTATTGCATACAGCTCTCGCAGGACAAAATCCTGCGTTATCTCTGTTCTTTCTTCTCTGTCTTTCATCCGTTTTTGAATTTGTGCTTGGATTTGAGGTTTTATGAGGTTGTCGGCTCCAGTTCTATAAGCCGTCTTTTTAGAATACCCCGCCCTAATCGCCGCCTGAGTGGCGTTTAAATCTATCAGGTACTCATCTACAAATATTCTTTGTTTCAATGTAAGTTGTGCCATCTAAATCACCTTTCTTTGTTTTAGCCCTATACACTAGTTAGCCAGTGTATAGGGCATTGTGTTTACTCTTTTAGCTCATGAGCTTCCAGCCATCTGTTTAAATCATAGCCGTATTTAAACTCAGTAGCTGCTGGGGCAACAACCCCAATAGCGGCTCTTAATTCAGCTATAATTGTCCATTTTGGCTTATTGGACATGTCAATAGAATACTGGGCACATAATGCCGTTGTTTCTGCCTTTGTGGCTCTATCTAATGCATCCGGCTGCTCGTCTGTTGACCTATCAACATGATACCCATACCATGCTTCTAGCTGGTTCATATGTACGCCATCTCGAACCCATCCAACTCCATTGATAAAAGGAATTGTAAGTTGATCCTCATTGCTATATCCGTCTGTTAAAGTGCTCCATACTTTAGCCATGGTTAATCCACCTTTCTTTGTTTTAAGTCCTATATATTCGCTAGCTAGTGTAAAGGGCTTTGTGCTTGCCAGTATATTATGGCTGCTTTCTGTTGAGTAGTTTGTCTGAATCGCAAGAATTCACAATGTGAATTGAAGGCATAAGAGATCCACCATTATCAAGAATATATTTTGCAGCTTGATTCTTAATTGAAGCTGCCGCACTAATCTGAATAATCTTAAAAAAGCTCTGCCTTGCGTCATTAATGGCCTTCACCCTTGCAACATAAGCTGCTAATGAATCAAGATATCTGTTATAGTCCGCTTTTAAAGTTGCCTCAAGGGCTTCAAGTTCAGTTATAGCTGCTGCATCCCAAGTTTTAATTGCATCATTTACATTTGAAACCGAAACCGGAACCCAGTCAGTTCCATTCCATCTATTTAGAATTTGTGCCATTTCGAATCCTCCTTCTTACTCGCCGTCAATAACAATTACCAATTGATTTGGTAGCCAATCAGTTTTTGCGGCAGCCTCAGCTTGAGTCATTACAGGAATTACCCCAGTTACGTTTGCATTTGAATAGTCGTGATTCCCTAAACCATACATTGTTTCCATTGGAGCATTGTATCTAAATGTTTCATTCTCAAAAAATGACATTGTTGTATGGTCTATTTCGTCACTAATTGTCAGGTTTTTGCTATGTAAGTACTCTGTAGAATCAACACCATTAATTTTAAGACAGGTTACATTGTTTGCAACGTATAAATTATCATACACGTACAAAGTACCCGCCATAAAATCTATACGTTCCATTTTTGCAGGTGTTCCACCAACTATACCGGATTTGCCTATTATTAAAGTATTGCCATTTGTTGTATAAGCTGTTTTCAATACTATATATTGATCGGGTCCAAGATTAAAGTTAAGGCTTCCCGTGCCGGATCCATTGTGCATAGTTACGTTTGCAGCCGTTATATTTCCGCCAAATGTTCCAGAGCCTTCGATGTCAATATTTTTAGCCTTTATTCTTCCGTCAGTATCAACGAAAAAATTCCTTTCAAGACCGCTTCCAGAATTTGAATATATGCTTATTCCTTCTATCGCGTTTGCAAGAACATGAGCTTTTCCGTCAGAACGTTCAACCTTTAGCCCGTAACCGGGTCCAAAGCTGGCACCATTATACACTTGATCTTTTACAACTCGTTGTGCCATTTGCTTTGTAAGGGATCCTTGAAACTTGAATTCACTTTGCTGCTCACTTTTGGAAGGTGCCGAGCTCTGTTGAAGCAAACCACCTTTGAAGCTGATTTTGTTAACGGCAAGTATGCTTGTGATCTCTGTTGTATCAAGTAAAACTATTTTTATGGCATCCCCTGTCTCCAGATCTGGTCTACCACGCCAGCTCATATTGAACGGAACATAAGAAAGCCCATCCACGACAGAAAACGCATTACTGAACTGGCTCTGCTCTAAGAACATGAACCGATTCTCAAACTTCAATGTATTGTCATCAGTTCCGGTACCAAGTTCCAATACCTCTCCTTCTGCATTATGTACTACCTGAAGCTTAGTATAAGTTTTCTGAGGATTTGTTTGTTCTGCTCGTATATAGCTGGATGCTGTTATGGTTGCAACAGGTAAGCTTGTTGTGAGAGGTACAAATATCAATTCCCCAGCTCTATTCAGCTTTATGTTAGCACTATGAGCTGATGCAATGCAGGACAACATTTCTCTAATGCTTATAGTCTCATCCTTATACGGGATCTGGAAAGCAGGATTAATTACTACATCGGAATCAATGCCCAGTATAGTGCATATCTCATCAAAAACTGAAGCCATCGACACTGGATACGTTAAGCTAGATATGTATGGCTGTTCTGTTGTTATGAGTTTATCTACACATTCAAAGCTCCAGACGCCATTTTGATATTTTCTTGCATCAATATAGAACTCGCCCATAGGAATCCATTCTGTATAGCCCCCACTACCATTAAGCCTAATCTCGGGAACTATCTTCGCATTAGTAGATATTACGCTTGCTGTTTTTAGCTTCATACTTAGCTTAGCAGGTATGACTGTGCCGATAGTTAGCTCATCCCCACCAGTAATCATATCTTCAACAGTGAATTCTACTACCTCATCACTGCCATACACTAGACCACCTATGATAGCCTGCGCTTCAAACTCTCTGTTTGGTAGCCCAATGTAGCTTTTATATAGCTCAGAGGTTGTTATCATTTTACCATCACCTCTCCTTACAGTTTGAATACTCCGCTCTGTTCTAAGTAGTGGATTGCTATACCGCTAATTATATCTCCAGCACCATAGCTGCTGCTGAAGGTTCTATTAATTTCAGCTCTTGCATTCTCTAATAACTCAGATTGGTTTACCACTCTTGGCAAGCTTTCCAGTAAAGATCTTTTCACTGGAGCCCCACCTGGAAAGTCCGCAATACCCATTATAAAGCTTCTAACTGATTCTATGGTACTGTTATCCTGCTTCTCAATTGCCGGTGCTACTATCTCGTTTAACAGTTTAGGTGTCAGCCCTCTTCCGATAAGTTGCATCTTTGTAAAAATGTTAGAAACTACTGTCTGATACTCTACGCTACTTGTATCCGGTTTTGTGATGTCAGCAAGCTTTCCGTCTATAACCTCATTAATGCCTTTAATGTATTCCTGCCGTTTACTTTCAAGTTTTTGGTTCATCTTCTTTTCTGCATCCAACAAATACTCCTGTGAATACATATTACTGCCTTTCATTACCTCGAACTTTTCTCTTTCTGATTTTGCATAACTTACGTATGCGTTCATATAATTCTTTGCTCTCTGCATATTCGATCCTCTTCTTTCTTTGATATATGTTTTTACTATAGTCCTCTAAAAAGAAAGTTTGGGGCGAGAAGCGAAACCTAATCGCCCCTAAATACATATTAGATAATACATAAAAGCACAAAGCCGCGTTCATTCACCCGCCGGGTAGGGTGTTCTCTTTAACGTCCAGCACCCAGGACAACACACACAAGAAAAATCACGGTACCGCTTTTTCATTCACTGATGCGAAAAACAGGTTCAGTATGCTCTTTAATGCCTCATACCGAAGGCCGATTAAATACACTTCATGATAACCACCCCAAAACTTGAATTAGAAGCCCCTACGCAAGGATTCATAATCCCAAATATCCGCCCTTCTAGCTAGTTCCTCTCTTTTAAGTACCAGGTCTTCCACTGCTGAACTAAAACTTGAATTGAAAGCTGTGTACCCTTTACGTTTATAGAAGTTAGTAAGTCCATCCAATATACGTTCTGCTTGAATTCTAGCTATTGCGGGCTTTTTCCTTAATTCTCTCAAGGCATCTTTTTTAATTCGACGAACACTGCCATATACAATGCCCAACTGTTCCGCTATCTCGTCTTGTTTTGCTTGCTTCAAATAAGCTAGAATTAAAATATCTCTATGCCTTGGTGAAAGCCTTTGCATGCACTCAAAAACAATATTCATAATACGTTGATGTTCTAACTGCTCGAGCATATCATCAAATGCTAATTCAGCCTCTGGACAAGGTACAGCATCTATTAAGTGCAACTCGTCATTATCTTCTGAGATTGGTTTGTTTAGTGATTCTGCTGTAAGTAATACATCCCTTCGGCTAGTTCGGGTTCCTATCTCTTTCCTAAATTGGTGTCGGAGGTAGAAGCTTAAATATCCTATAAATGAACATCCTGCATCAGGGTCGTAGTTCTTTATTGCACTACACAAAGCCAGATATCCAGATTGAACAAGATCATCCAATTCAACCTTTGTATTACCGCTACGCTGTATAAATAAGTACGCTTGTTTATGGATAAATCGTCTTACCTGATCCCATAGGTCGGTCATGAAGTCCTTTTCTCCTGATTTGATTTTCTGAACAAGTTCCTCATTACTCATTTTGACCTCCTACCATACTTGCTTACTAGGCTATCAAGGATGTGCTTAAGCTCTAGTAATGACTGCGGATACCATATATAATCCACTGATAGCCTTCTTGACATATTCCATACACATACATAATTGCAAACGCCTTTTCGTGAATGAGCAATCCCAGAAACCTCAATATCATAGCCATTGCCTATATAGATGTATATACAGTCTTCTTTATCAATCATTTTGATTTTGTAGGAGTCCCCCAGATATTCGAGAGCGGCTTTCATCCGATTGCCTAACAAGGGCTCTTTCTGCTTTTTTCTGTCTTTAATAGGATGGAAGCTATTTCGCCGTGTCACTTCTATAAAAGCATTTTTTATAGTTTTTTCTGACCTGAATCCGTATGTTTTATCAAGGTAATGCTGCATACGATTGTAATCTGAACCAAGCCATGGTTCATACTCTTGATCGGGACTTTCCCTATCTCGCCATGGAAGCGGACCCTTTATAACTACGATGTTATTAGAAGCATCATAGGCGAGTATATCTTTGAACTCACTTTTTAGTATTAATTCAGCATTAATAGCAGTTGGGAGTGGCCTCCCGGTCTTTGCATCAACTTCAAGATGTGCTTTCCATGCGTCAGGATCCGGCTTTTTCTGTTTTTCCATAATCGCTGCACCTCCATCTATTTCTCTCGACTTACCGATGCAATCCAGTAAATATAAGGGTTACATCATTTTTGGTAAGTCGAGTAAGTGAATTCTTATGCTTCCTATATATACATAACGTTTAAGTTACTTTAAGTGTATATTTATATGCCTATACACTACTTATTCTCTATTTCATTACTTTTACTAAATATCTACTTACTCGACTTACCAACAAGGCTACACCCATTGTATTTACTGGATTGCACCCGGTAAGTCGATACTTGTTTTTTCGACTTACCATCCACTTACTCGACTTACCTCTGGAAATTCTTTCCGCTTACCTCGACTTACCTGTCGACTTACCTATCTTGTGTTCGAACATATACCTTTTGAAGACCATAGCCCGGCACTTTCGCTTGACCTTTATTGGCTTTGTATGGTTCCCATCCCGGAATGCGAGATAAGAGTCCGATAATTGCCCTCGCTTCCCAATTAGGTATACTTCCATTCTCTTCAATGCACTCGACCCATATCTCTATAGCACTAACCCGATCTCGGCGAATATTCCCATTTGGTGAAGCATAGTAATTTCTACGTTCATATTTATCCATCTGTGCCCAGTTATCGCTGATTGGCGTTTCCAAGTATTCCATAATCTTACCTAGCCTTGGATCTATCTCTGTATGATTTTCCTGTCGTTCTTTTGCGATAGCGTCAGCTTCTGGTGAAAGCCTTACAGATTCACCATTCTTATAATAGTGCAAAGCTTCAGCCCATATCTGTGCCAGTAGTGCATCGGTAAGATGATCAAAATGGATATATTTACGATTCTGTGGAATTACCTCTATAGGCCAAAACCGACGTCCTCCGGTATTATCCTTTAAGAAATCAAAGGTGTTGGTTGTTCCAAAAAATACGCATTTCCTCGGAAAGTCAGAAACAACTCGATCATAAGCAACTCTATAACGATCTGTAGTTCTCGATAGAAAGGCTTTTGTTTCTTCTGATTCTGTTTTTTTCAAGGCTGATAGCTCAGGTAGTTCAATAATCCAAGCACGCTGCAAATGCTCGCCTGCTTCTTTATTATCAAAGTTTCTGATACTGTCAGAAAACCACTCGCCTCCTAGTCTTGCTATAAAACTGCTTTTATGTGATCCCTGAGGACCTACCAGAACTACAACCTCATCAAATTTGCACCCTGGCTCATAAAGCCTTTTACAGGCTGCTACAAGTATTTTTCTAGATACTTCCCGCTCGTAGACCCCGTCGGGAGTCCCAAGATAATCACGAAAGATATAATCTATTCTAGGTGTTCCATCCCATATCGCTGATTCCAAATAATCCTTTATTGGGTGGAATGTGTTGGAGTGTACCACTTCTGTAAATGCGTTCTGAACTGTTGCAGCTGATTTGAAGCCATAGTGCTTTCCGAAATAGTGCAGCATTCGTTTGTCATCGGACCCAAGCCATGGCTCGTACTCTTGGTTTGGTCTTTCTCGTTTTCTCCATGGTAGATCTTGCTTAACTACCTCTGTATTACCAAACGCATCATAGGCGATTACATCCTTGAAAGCCCCACTTCTAAGTATTAATTCAGCATTCTTCGATGTTGGATATGGTATGCCAGATTTTGCTTCAACTTCAAGATGTATTTTCCATGCGTCAGGATCATCAGGATCAGTGCCAATAGCTTCAAAGTCATCCTGTACATCCGCCAAACGCTCCCTTTTTACCTCCGGGATGTTCGCCGCAAACTCCATCATAGCCTTATAGCTTGGGTATTTGCTGCTAGGAGTGTGCTCTTTCACATCCTCATCCAGATGCCCGAACTTGTGTATACGTATAAGGTCAAATACATTATGACAATGCCCATCATTGGCTGGGTCGCTTTGGTGCTCGCTGTACATCCATTTATCATCATATATTCGCATGCCTCCGAAGGTAGAGCCTCCAGCATAAGTCCAACGGTCATCCGATGTAGTTGGTAGATATACATCTGGGATGAATGCTTCTATACCATCTTGGATGCTGTACAGTTTACAGAACACACCGATAACACCGGGCTTTTCTTCAGGGTCACCTAACTTCTTGAGTTCTGCATTAATCGACTTCTCACTGTCTGGATGCTTTGGCCACTCTGAGGGGTCTCTCCAATCTGCGTATTCGTTCAATACATCATCTACTATTAAAGGCTCGCCCTCTCCAATAGATAATTCTGGTTTTGCATCCTTGGAACAGCTAGGAAAGTACATAAGCCGATGTACGTCGAATGTGGTTTTATCGAAGTATGCCATTCCGATTCTGTCTGCCATCTTTCGAGCTACTGCTGCATACTCGTCAGGCAACATAGCTCGATCAACGGGTATTACCAAGCGGTATTTTCGTTTATCTGGTCTGCTGCTGTGAGTTGAATATATAGCATAAGCAGTGCCATCGAGCATAAGGCTTGATGTAAATATGAAGTTATTGTCTGCGTTGTCAGCATCTAACGTTATAAGCCATCTGTTCTCAACGTTTTCCTTTTTCCTACGCCCGCCTTTAATGAAACCACCAACAAATGCTGGGCCATTTTTGATTCTGTCTCGATTCTCCTTCGCCATAACATCATATTCGGCCATAGTTTCATTAGTCCGGCGTACTCTTTTAAAACGATCAACTAGATCTGCCCACTCTGGATAGTCTGGTTTCCAATTGGTATCTGAGCGGTTTTTCCCAAATGATATTTCAAGCATTATGTCATCACCTGACCATTCTCAAAGCATTTTTATTATCAGGAACCACTACAGAATTGGATTGAAGTTCGCTCAGCCAGTTATCAATAGCTTCTCGATCATAAAAGTATCTCCTTATACCAGGAAATTTTATATAAGGAATCTTTCCTTCTCTTGTAAGTCTTCCTGCAGTATCCTTAGTTAGTTTTCCATCCATGTATTCAACAAGCTCTGTTATTGTAAAAAGTTCACGCTTAGCCATAACTATTTGCACCTCCCCTATCTAGCCCTCTATGATCTGGAATATTTCATCGAAGTCGATTTCCAATGCTTTGCAAATCTTCCCGGCTGTAGAAACTGATACGCTTTTAGTCTTGCAAGTTTCTATTCGATGTATTGTTGCGACATCAACATCAGCCTCTTTAGATAATGTCCTCATGCTGAGACATTTTTTTAAGCGAGCTTGAATGATATTATCCGGTTTTGCAATTATAGTTCTCATATGGCACACCTCCTAGCCTTTTAATTATATTCACACTTTGTTGTTTTACTATATTTTGTACAACATTCGGCATATTTTTATTACACTATAATATAAACGTTAGCAAATGTCAACAGCAAACATATGCTATGCGTTGACTTTATGCTCACATTTTGATAAAATACCTATGAAAGGATGTGTAGTATGCGTAGAAAAGAAAAAGCAAATTCCCTTATGAGTCAGAGAATAAAACAGCTACGTGAGGAAAATAAAATTAACCAACATCAACTGGCTGAAATATTAGGAGTAAAAAATCAAACCATATCAAATTATGAAGCTGGTGAACGAGAGCCGAGTTATGGGGTCCTTTTGAAACTTGCAGATTATTTTAATGTATCTACAGATTTTCTATTAGGGAGAACAAATATTAGCCACTCTGATCTTGGGCAAAAAACGGAGTATTTACTGGAGCACGATGCCTATTCTGATACATTACAAGAGATATTTAACGAATACTATAAGTTTATTGATTTAGTGGATAAAGAATATGAGAAAACGCAGGAGAATTGTTTGGAGCAAAACTGGGATCCGAGGTATTGGAATTATGAATCTATTAATGAGATAGCAGCATCTAGGATTTATGAAATCAGGATTAAAACTACACCGATATTAAGTCGTATAGATAAAGTCAATAGGGATCTGCAAGAGAAAATACTGAAAGAAATTGATCAGGTATTCGATGAATCAAGAAAAGAACTTGAGTCACAGGCAAGGGCGGTCACAGAGGAGGAATAATAATGCCAGGCTACATGCGAGATCTTGGGAACGGAAAGTTCCAGTTTGAAGTCAGCAAAGGTCACACCGGGGGCGGCAAGCGTAATAAAGCATACAAGACTATTCAAGCAAAAGGGAAAACCCCAGAGGCGCAACAGAAATATGCGGAGAAGCAATTGGCCTTGTTTGTTGCCGAGGTTGAATCTGGCAACTTCCAAGCCCCAACAAAGTACACATTCGCCCAGTATTCTGAGGAATGGAAGAAAAGTAAGGAGCGGGAACTAGCACCCCTGACGTTCTATCGGTACTGCAATCTTCTCCGGCTGCATATCATTCCTGAGATAGGTGGTTATAAGCTGGAAGAGATAAATGCCTTGCTGCTTGATACTGCTTATAATAATATGCGGGAGCTGAAGCAGAGAAAATATAGAAAAAAGGATGGAACTGAAAAAATAAAAGATTATAGCCTATCTGAGCAAACTATAAAGCATATTCACAGATTAATTGGCACCATACTGCAAACAGCTTTCAGAAAAGGCTTAATAAAGGAAAACCCAATCACCCGAACCGATGTGCCACATGTTAAGAAGAAAGAACCTAAGTATTACGATCAAGAGCAGATATCTTCCCTTATTGCTGCTCTTGAAGATACAGACATTCAATTTAAAACTGCCGTCCATGTCACTCTTGCTTCTGGGTGCCGCTTGGGTGAATTACTTGGGTTGGAGTGGTCTGATATTGATTATGATAAATGCACAATAGATATAAGACAAGCAGGTCAGTATATACCTGGACAGGGCGTATTCACAAAAGACCCTAAAAATGAAACTTCTAAGCGTATTGTTTCGATGCCAAGACCTGTTATGGATATGATCTCTCATCTGGAATATGAGAAAAAAGTCAGTAAAGTGAAGCTGGGAAACAAATGGCAGGGAGGTAATATCAAGGATAAAGCTGAAAGGGAATATGATGGCAGGCCTAATAGATTATTCACCAGAGCAGACGGATCACCTATGTACCCTAACAGGTTATCTAAACAATGGAAGGCATTCATCGATAAGTCAGACCTACCCAAGATCACCTTCCACGGGCTACGGCATACCAGTGCATCCTATCTCATCTCCTGCGGACAGGATGTTGTATCTGTCGCTAAGAGGCTCGGCCATAGCAGCAGTAATACAACATTAAGTATTTATGCACATGCTTTCAAAAAACGTGATGAGGAAGCAGCAGTACATATGGACAAACTATATCCCCAGAGTGAGGATAAGCAGCAAGGGAACAAAGCAAATTGAGTATCAAACATCCGGCTCCGTATAGGGGCTTTTTTATTTGTCCGTTTTCTGTCGGTAGAAATGTCGGTAACTTTTCGGGTTGTCGGTAAAGTGTCGGTATTTGCCCTCATAATGAAAAATACCAAACCCTTGAGGGCTTGGTATCATTGGAGGCGCCACCCAGATTTGAACTGGGGGATAAAGGTTTTGCAGACCTCTGCCTTACCACTTGGCTATGGCGCCATATTTTTACTGGATTCAGATGCTAAAAGTCAGATATCTTCTCTGACTTTAGCAACTCTATCCTGTATTATTTTGGAGCGGGTTACGAGATTTGAACTCGCGACTTTCACCTTGGCAAGGTGACACTCTACCGCTGAGTTAAACCCGCATAATCAATTCCTGCTATGCAGGAATCTTTGGTGCCCAGAGCCGGAATCGAACCAGCGACACGAGGATTTTCAGTCCTCTGCTCTACCGACTGAGCTATCTGGGCAAATTGGCGACCCGGAAGGGGCTCGAACCCTCGACCTCCAGCGTGACAGGCTGGCATTCTAACCAACTGAACTACCGGGCCAATTTATGGTGGGCACTATAGGGCTCGAACCTATGACCCCCTGCTTGTAAGGCAGGTGCTCCCCCAGCTGAGCTAAGCGCCCGCACCACCGTATCGCGTTTCAGCGACAATTGATAGTATACAAAATTAATCAGCTTAAGTCAACACCCAAAATGCTATTAATTTAAATTTATTGTTTTATTCCTTTAAAAAGCTTTCATATACTCTTTATTACACAGTCTTACAACTCATTCTTATACATTTTTATTCTCTACAAAATTCCTTATAAATTATCCTTTACATTGATGCCCCTATTCAATTAAATCCAGCAATTCTTTTTCTGAAAATTGATATTTGGAATTGCAGAAATAGCACTGTGTTTCAGCACCGTGCTGTTCTTCAACCATACTCATTATTTCGTTTTTGCCAAGGCTCATTATATTTCTTTCCATACGCTCTCTAGTGCAATTACATTGATATTTGCATGGAGCTTTTTCTCCGATTTTTAGATTCATATCGCCTAGAATGAGTTCAAGAATATCTTCAGGAGTTTTTCCTTCCGAAAGGAGCTTCGTTACAGAAGGTATTCCGCTTATTTTTTCCTCAATAAGGCTAATTGTATTCTCGTCAGCACCAGGCATAAGTTGAATTATAAATCCACCTGAACTAAGAATAAACTCTTCGGAATTTGTAAGTACCCCTAAAGCTACTACAGAAGGCACCTGTTCAGAGGAAGCAAAATAATATGCAATATCCTCAGCTATTTCCCCTGTTACCAGATCAACATATCCAATATATGGCTCTTTTAGTCCAAGATCCCTGATAACATTAAGGTATCCATTGCTGCCGATTGCTCCTGCAACATCGTATTTACCATTTTCATTAAGCGGTAAATAAATTAATGGATTGTGTACATAGCCCCTAACATTTGCGCTTGAATCAGAAACTACAACAATTCCACCAAGAGGTCCATCTCCTTTTATCTGAATAGTAAGTGTATCCTTCGAGCCTTTCAAAAATGTAGACATTAATGAAGCAGCAGTCATTGTCCTTCCTAATGCAACGGAAGCAAGCGGAGATAACCCATGAATATTCATTGCATCCTTTACCATATTTGTAGTAATTGCCGCAATTGCTCTAACAGTACCTTCTGCCGCTGTCGCCCTAATTACATAGTCTTCCATAAAAACTATCCCTTCCCCTTAAACCATAGTTTTGTTAAAATTACAATCGTTTATCCATATTATATATTACAAAAATTAAGTTTTAAATTCTACAAAAATATTGAATTATTGTTTTCTACTATCTCAAAAATATACTTTTAGAAATGTAAAACCCCGGTATATAATATACCGGGGTGAGTTCGGCCATCTTTATATAATATTTTAAGACACCGATTAGGCTCTTGTTACATTTGAAGCCTGAGGTCCTTTAGCACCTTCAACAACTTCAAACTGAACTTCTGTACCTTCTTCTAATGTCTTGTAGCCATCCATGTTTATTGCTGAAAAATGAACGAAAACGTCATTTCCGCCATCTCTTTCGATAAAGCCGAATCCTTTCTCAGCATTAAACCATTTAACTCTTCCTCTCTCCATCCTGCACTCCTCCTGAACTAGATACTTTAACTTAGCATGCATATTTCCATGCGATTACTAAATCTTTAACAGTTTATCATAATTTGCTATAGCTTGTCAATCCAATAATTTTTATATTTATAAAATTAATGGCATTTCTAAAGCTCCCAAATATATTTTTTCAAATTTATTTTGCCGTCTTTTTCGAAAATTATACCTTCATTTTCAAGCAATATTCTTTGTTCCATCAAACCTCCAAATGCAAACCCCGAGCTAATTTCCCCGTTTCTGTTCACTACACGGTGGCACGGCACATCACCAAAGTATGGATTTTTATGCAACGCCCACCCAACAATCTTAGCTCGCCTTGGCTGGCCCAGTATTCTAGCAATTTGACCATATGTTGCAACTTTACCTTTCGGAATTTTCCGCACTACCTCATATACGTCTTCAAAAAACGCCATAAAACCTCCAACATAAATTTAACTTAAAATAAACTTGTTATAAAATACGTCAGATCTTGTTGGCTCTACATACATAGAAATTTCTTTGACTTTTTTTAGAAGGATAGCTTAACTTTAACTCATCATATATATTTAAAAGCTTTAATCCGCTATCATTTATCAAGTCTTTGAGTTCATTTTTATCGTATGACCTTTCATAATGGACTTCATCATGCTTTTTATAGCACTCGGAATCCTTGATAAAAAAAGTCAATTCAAACTCACAAACCTTTGACTTTTTGTTATAATAGTTCTGCCATATGTAGGTTGCTTCATCAGAAATATCATAAAACACATTTTCTCCAAATATATTTTCAAATTTGTAAGGTGTATTTATATCAAAAATGAATAATCCATCCGGATTTAAATAATTTTTTACAAGCTTAAGCATTCTTTTTATATCTTTTTTGTAGAGTATATAATTAAGACTGTCCATAAGACACACTATTGTATCAACAGTACCATATAACTCAAAGTTAGTCATATCCTGATTCAGATATAAAATATTTAACCCCTGCTCTTCACTCTTAAACTTAGCACAGCTTAACATATCGGTCGACATATCAATACCTATCATCTCATAGCCCCTTTTAGCCATTTCAATGCAAAAATTGCCTGTGCCACACCCCAAATCAAGGATCAACGATGGTTTATGATTATTAATTTTAAATATTTCTTCAATATAATCTGCCCATTTTGTATAATCTATATCATACATGAGCTTGTCATATATATAAGCAAAGTTAGAGTAAATTGGTTCCACCCCCATCAAAGAAAATTTCAACTTTTTCATTATAACATATCAAGACAGCAGTAACAATCAGAGCAACAATCAAAAAATCCTTACAAAATAATATATCGCAGTGGCAATCTGCAATTTTGCAGTAAATACCATTGCGATAAACATATAAAGAGCAATTTTATTATGTATGCATATCTATTGGCCCTTTTCCATTTGGAGCATCTTTTTTTTCTTTGTCATCAATCCGCCTATACGGCCTGTTTCTTTTGCAGTAAGGCTCTTCCAACCGTTTTTCTTAATCTTTTCAAACAATCCAAGCTCATTTGCTACCTCATATTTTAATTTTTCGTCTACATCCTTCATTTATTAACACCTCCTAACAGTATTATGTACATAATTCACCCAAATATACACAAAAAATGGAATACGCCTTTTATACGTATTCCATTTATGATTTAAATTTTGATTTGTAAATGTATATAATCTGTTATTTAATAGCCCCTTTAACCACTTCGATAGCTTTCTGAAGTTGGTTATCTTCAGCCCTTGGAATTTGGGATACAGCTGTACCCTTATATTTCTCCGGAACCTCAATTTTTACATTTGGTTCAATACCTACACCCTGTATGCATACACCTGAAGGTGTAAAATACCTGGCAATTGTAACTTTCAGACCTGAACCATCATCCAGATTAACTACTGCTTGAACAAGGCCCTTTCCAAAAGTCTTTGTTCCAACCAAAGTGGCTTTATTGTGATCTTTAAGCGCTCCCGAAAGAACCTCGGATGCACTTGCACTATTTTCATTTACCAATACTGCTATTGGTACATTCAACTCAGTTGCATCTGACTTTTTCTCCTGTTTATTTCCCTTCTTATCCTCTGTGTAAACAATTAACCCCTCAGGTACCAACCTGTCTGCTATTGATGAAACCTGGTCGTAATCACCTCCAGGATTATCCCTCAAGTCAATTATAAGTCCTTTTATATTCTTTTCGAGTAAGCCATTTAAATGTTCTTGAAAGTATTTAGAGATCTCGCTGTCAAACATCGAAATCTTTATATATCCGATATTATCTGCCAACACTTCACTTTTTATATTTACAACCTTTATTTTTTTCCTTGTAACGTTAAAGTCCAGATATTTCCCTTCAGATGGTCGGTAAACTGTTATCTTAACACTTGTGTTCTCTTTCCCCTTAATCATGCTTATGATCATATCTTCATCTCTAACAGTTGTAACATCCTTATCGTCAACCTTCACTATCTTGTCATCCTTGGCAACACCTGACTCAAGTGCTGGCGACCCTTCAAAAGGTTCCACTACTGTCAGAAGACCATTTTCATCCATTTGCACTTGTACTCCTATACCTACATAACTACCCTGTGACTTTTCACTAAACTGTTTCATTTGATCTTTTGTAAAATATACTGTATAAGGGTCATTCAAGGCTTCTGTCATGCCTGAAATTGCACCTTCAAGCATTTCATTTTCATTAGTATCCTTATAGTAGTATTCTTCAAGTAAATCCCTTACTTTATCAAATTTCTTTACATTTTCATATTGGACATTCTTATTGTTAAACTGGATTGCATAGTTTGGATTAAACTCCGCAACATTTGCTTGATCCTGTGTGGTAACATCAGGTATAACTACATAATTCGGATTGAAATAGTGCCATAATAAAAACCCCAGCACAGTAATAGCATTTGTCATTATAACTGCAACAATAATCGGTAAAACTTTTCCGGTAAATATGTTTTTTTCCAAAGTCTGAACACTCCCTTTATTTCCCCCTAGGGTCTGATTTATATTGTAATAAGTCAAGCTAATTTTAAATTAATGTTACTATTTTAAAAGCCTTAATCATTATATCATATGCTTGTTGATTTAATAATATAATAGCTCATCTTCCTGTAAAAAAATTTAAATAAGGTCCGGAGTTATCCGGACCTATTGCACAAACCTATAGGTTCATTTTATTTTACTATTTACTTACATATCTTAAAGGATCAGTTGTAGAACCATTTTTTCTCACTTCAAAATGCAGATGTGGTCCAGTCGACATCCCGGTACTTCCAACTTTAGCAATAGTTTCGCCTGCTTTTACTGTCTCACCGACACTAACCAGCAACTTACTGCAGTGAGCATATAAGGTTGTTATGCCTCCTCCATGATCAATTACTACTGTATTTCCGTATCCACTTTGCCAACCTGCCATAATAACAGTTCCTTTATTTGCAGCTACTATTGAAACACCTTGGTTTGCCGAAATATCTATTCCTGTATGCATTTTATACTTTTTGAGTATAGGATGCAGTCTATTTCCATAATAAGAGGATACCCTCGAAGAACTAGGACATGGCCAGGTCATACTTCCACCTGCATATGATCCTTTTCTCTGAAGATTCTTAATCTGGTTTACTAAAGCATTTGATTGACTCAGCAGCTTATCTTCTTCATCTTCAAGTTTATCAAGGCGTGAATTAATATCCCTTATCTCTTCGTCTACATTTGCTCTTGAAGCACTTAAGTTATTTATCGTTTTCAAAGACTGATTAGCAATTTCCTGAAACTTTTCTTTTTCATTAGTTGCTTCTTGTTTCTTGTACTCTATATCAGTCTTAACTTCTTTAATTCCATCAATTATCTCTTTATCTTTTTTACTTATTGTTGATACCAATTCAAGTCTTTCTAAGAAATCAACAACATTCTTTGATTCTGCCAGTGTATCTATATATGTAAAATCGGAATTTTCATACATTATCCTCAATCGTACTTTTAAGATCTCCATCTTATCATTGTATTCCTGTTCACTAGCCGCAATTGCTTCATCGAGGTCTATTATGCCATCATTTATTTCATTTAATTTAGTTAATAACCCCTGATATTCTTTATTCTCTTTTTTCTGTGCTGATTCTAATTCTTCTTTTACTTCCTTTGCTGATTTTAATTTCTTCTCTTCGGTCTTCTTTTGCTTGGCCAAATCGCTGATCTTTTTATCAACAGTTCTTTTCTGTCTTTTAGCATCCGTGAGCTTATCAGCAAAAGCCGGCATCATAAGTGACGTAACCATTACAATAGAAATAAAAATGCATAAAGCTTTCTTCACGTTTACTACCTCCTAGTATAACTTTTTTCCTTTGTTAGATTTCTAAGGACTTCGACTATAACCAACCTTTCTTTTTCCCATAGACTATTTCGAAGAAACAGCGTCTAAAGAGAGAATTATGAAAAGGATTATTTTGTCACATGCCCTAAACACGCAGATATTTCCTAATGGAAATAGTACTCCCCAGAGCGCCTACAACAATACCTACCAATGAAAAGATATAAATCACTTCAAATTGAAGGTCTCCTAAATTAACAAGCTTGATAATGTTAACACCTGCAGAAAACTTGCTTGCAAACGTTCCATAAGCGATACTAACAACTATAAATCCTATTACTGCACCAATTAAACCTATTATAACACCTTCAACGACAAATGGCCACCTTATAAACCAATCTGTTGCCCCAATATATTTCATTATGCTGATTTCTTTTCGTCTAGCAAATACCGTTAATTTAATGGTGTTAGATATAATAAACATAGCTACAACAAGTAAAATAATTATCAGCGCAGCATTTCCGACCTGAACCCAGGTTGCTACCTTCGAAATCATATCTATTGTTTTCTGGGAATACCTTACGTTTGATACACCTGGAATTTCCTTGAACGATTCAACTACAGCCTGCGCATCTTGAGAATTTTTTAATTCAACAACATACGAAGCAGGTAAAAAACTTTCTTCAAGGCCCTGCAATACATCCGTATCGTTCCCCAGCAATTCTTTTGTTTTCGAAAAAGCATCCTTTTTTGAGACAAATGTATACTCTTTAACTCTGGAGTCAGTTCTAATAGCCTGTTCAATGACTATAACCTGCCTGTCATCTAACTCAGGATCACAAAAAACCTGCATTTGGGGTTGCGCCTTCAAAATCTCCGTATTATGTGTTAAGTTTATTGTAATTACCAGAAATACACCCAATATAATCATTGAAGCTGTAACAACACCTATAGATGCAAGAGACATCAGGGCATTTCTATAAGTATTTATCATACCTTCCTTAATTATATACTTGGTTGTTCTTAACTTCATCTCCGTACTGTCCTTTCTCCTGATCCCTGATTATAGAACCTTTGTCAATAGCAATTACTCTCTTCTTCATTGAGTCTACTATTCCCTTCTCATGAGTGGCTACAATCACAGTTGTACCTCTGCAATTAACTTCGGAAAGTAGCTTCATTATTTCCCAGGAAGTTTCAGGATCTAAATTTCCTGTAGGTTCATCAGCAATAAGCAGTGCAGGATTATTAACCAGAGCCCTTGCTAAAGCTACTCTTTGCTGTTCCCCTCCTGAAAGTTGCCCGGGATATACATCTGCTTTTTTGCTAAGTCCTACTAAAGCCAATGCCATCGGTACCTGTCTCCTGATCTCCTTAGGAAGAGCTTCTGTAATCTGCATTGCAAAAGCAACATTTTCATAAACTGTCTTGTTGGGTAAAAGTCTAAAATCCTGAAAAACAGCACCCAAACTTCTTCTGAGGTATGGTATCTCCTTCCTCTTCAATGCTGAAACATTATACCCATTTACAAAAACTTCTCCCTCGCTAGGATCCTCTTCCTTTAAGATAAGCTTTAGCATAGTAGATTTTCCAGAACCGCTCTGTCCTACTATAAAAGCAAATTCACCTTTGTTTATATTAACATTTATATTGTTAAGTGCCACAGTTCCATTAGAATATTCCTTTGTAACTGATCTGAATTCTACCACTTTAACCTCCTAAAAACAGTGCAATATATAGATTATATATTCTACACACCCCTTAAAAACCCTCTTTTGCCGTTAATCTCTACTGTGATGAAAATATTGCTCGTGTCTACATAAACCTTTTATTACTATCAAGGTATTTTTTCACAAGCATAGCAACCTTAAAAATTATAGCGTCATCAAACATTCGCAAGTCAAGTCCTGTGATCTTTTGAATTTTATCCAGCCTATAAACCAGAGTATTTCTATGGATATATAACTGTCTTGATGTCTCACTTACATTTAAGTTATTTTCAAAGAATTTCTGTATAGTAGACATTGTTTCCGAATCGAGCGATTCAAAAGACCCGTCTTTAAAAACCTCATTAAGGAAAAGAGTACATGATGTTGTAGGTAGTTGATAAATCAGCCTTCCTATCCCCAACCTGTTATAATCATTAACGGGCTGGTCATCATCAAATATCCCCCCAATAAGTAATGCCATTTCAGCTTCCTTATATGAGCGGCCAATATCCTTTATATTATCTACAACAGTACCCACCCCAACTTTAGCCTTCACAAGCTCTGAAGAAAGAGTATCAATAATTATCCTTGATGTCTTGGTTATTTCCTTGTAATCAAATTCCTGCTTAATCTCCTTAACTAAAACAGTACTCTCATCATCCAAAATAATTACAAAGTCTTTGTTTTTCCCTGGAAACAATCCTTCAATTATTTCATGGGTATATATATCTTTGGCTTTTTCCGTATTTATAAGAAAAACAACCCGCTTGACATTATTAGCTAAATGAAGTTCCTTAGCCCTAAGAGTAATATCACCGGGTAGAATATTATCCATTATTATTCCTTTTATAAAGTTTAACTTATCATATTTCTCCTCATAATAAGTTTTCATATTAATTGCATTTACTGATATCAAAGACAGGTATTTGTAATTCTCCTTATCCTGTGAGTTTATAAAAGTAATAAATTCCAGTTTGCTTTTTATATAAACCTTAAGAAAAGACTGTCCGTCTATAACAACAAACTGATCCTTGGATCTCATTACTTCAAGAGCCAAAGCATTATTCTGACCAATAACCTTTTCATTTGAGCACGCCAAAATAAGCCCAGTGTCATCCATAATACCGAACTCTTCATTAACTATATCTTTTACTTGATTAACCAAACTTTGATAAAGCTTAACGGCCAATTTTATCCCCCCTATCATTCTATTAAGATATATCAAAAATAAGTCCATCATTAATAAGGGATTTGTAGTACATATATAATTATACACAAAAAATTTAAAAGGGAAAGATTAATTTTAATCTTTCCCTTTATATCAAATTTTGTTATGTCAATTAATTCATTATTGTCTTCTCGGTTTCCTTATCAAACAAATGGATTTTATTAGTCTCAAACGCAAGTTTGACAGTATCGCCAGGTTTTGCCTTAGTTCTTGGGTTAACTCTTGCAACAAAGTCAATTTCATCAACTACCAAGTAAAGCAATGTTTCAGAACCAAGCATTTCTACAACCTCAACTTGAGCACTTATAATGCTGTCTGAAAGTGTTTCAAGGTACATAGCTTCGTCATGAACATTTTCAGGTCTGATACCCATAACAACTTCTTTACCTATATATTCACTGCCTTCAAGTTTCTTAGCTTTTCCTTCTGGAAGTTTGATATCTTCTCTTCCAAACAGAAGGTGCATTTCTTCTCCACGTTTTTCAACTTTTGCATTTATAAAGTTCATTTGAGGACTTCCTATAAATCCTGCAACAAACATATTGTTTGGTCTTTCATAAAGGCTTGATGGAGTATCAACCTGCTGAATATATCCATCTTTCATAACAACAATTCTTGTACCCATTGTCAAGGCTTCTGTCTGGTCATGAGTAACATATATGATTGTTGTCTGAAGTCTTTGATGCAATTTACTGATTTCAGTTCTCATCTGAACCCTTAATTTAGCATCAAGGTTTGACAAAGGCTCATCCATCAAGAATACTTTTGGTTCACGCACGATAGCACGACCGAGCGCAACCCTCTGTCTTTGACCTCCGGACAATGCCTTTGGCTTTCTTTCAAGTAAGTGTTCTATGTCAAGAATCTTTGCAGCTTCAAGAACTCTTCTCTTAATTTCATCTTTTGGCAACTTTCTGAGTTTCAATCCGAATGCCATATTGTCAAATACACTCATATGTGGATAAAGAGCGTAGTTCTGGAAAACCATTGCTATATCTCTATCCTTAGGAGCAACATCATTAACGAGTTTGTCTCCTATATACAATTCACCTTCTGAAATTTCCTCAAGACCTGCAACCATTCTAAGAGTTGTAGTCTTTCCACATCCAGAAGGACCTACCAATATGATAAATTCCTTATCCTCGATGTCTAAATTAAAATCATTAACAGCTGTAACCCCACCTGCATATCTTTTGAATATGTTTTTTAGTTTAACGCTTGCCATCTTTTCCCCTCCCAATTATTCCGATCTATTCTACATATTAAATATAACACTTTAGCCAACCCCCAACTAGTATACTTTTTAACAAAATTTATTTTTGTAGATTAGTAACTTTGCATAAACTCTATACAAACATCTTGAAAATATGGCTTTTCCAAATTAAATATTTCACCATGAATATTTATAAATAATATTGAATTTTTATACATAGTTTTGTATAATTATAAATCATATAGCAATAAGAGGAGGAAAATACTATGATAAATGTAGGAATAATAGGGGCTACAGGCTATGTTGGAATAGAAATAGTAAGACTTCTTCAAAATCACCCCGAAATCAATATAAGCACTGTAATATCCCAAAGTTTTGTCGGAAAAAAAATTTCTGACGTTTATCCGAACTTAAGAAATGTATTCGATATGGAATGCGAAGAACTTGATATAGATAAAATTTCGGAAAAAGCTGATATATTTATAACTGCACTCCCTCATGGAGTATCTCAAGATGTTATACCAAAGCTCATTGAAAAGGGCAAAAGAATTGTCGACCACAGCGGCGACTTCCGTTATAAAGATGTAGAAGTATATGAAAAATGGTATAATACCAAACATGGCATGCCTGAGCTATTGGATGTTGCTGTTTATGGACTTCCTGAACTTCACCGCGAAGCAATTAAAACTGCAAAAATAATCGGGAATCCCGGATGCTATCCAACATGTTCTATTTTAGGTATTGCCCCTTTGCTTTCAAATAAACTAATAGAAACTAAAAATATTATAATTGACGCTGCATCAGGTGTAACTGGCGCAGGCAGAAGTACTGAGCTGGCCAATCAGTTCTGTGAATGCACTGAGAGCTTTAAGGCGTACAAAGTGTCTACTCACAGACATACATCAGAAATTGAACAGGAGTTGTCACTGCTAGCCGGTGAAGAAATTATGATTTCGTTTACTCCGCACCTTGCTCCTATGAAGAGAGGAATGCTTAGCACTATTTATGCTAATCTATCCTGCGATAAGTCAGCTTCAGAGTTGATTGACCTGTATAAGGAATTCTACAAGGATGAATTCTTTGTTAGGATACTGGATGAAGGCAACCTTCCTGAAACAAAACATGTTGCTGGCTCAAACTATATTGATATAGGTATTGTTGTAGATAAACGACTCAACCGTGTTATCATTTTATCAGCAGTGGATAATCTCGGAAAAGGTGCCGCCGGTCAAGCCGTTCAGGACCTCAATATAATGTGTGGATTTCCCGAACACACTGGTCTTTCTAACCCCGGGTTATATCTATAGCAATGATGAAATATAACTTCCACTACAAATTCACTTTTGATGTCAAATAGTACACGTGAAAAAGCGGAAGTTATATTTCTCCCAATACATAATTATTACTGGAGGAATTTAAATGGAAACTTCAATGGAAACTATAATCAAAAAAGCAGAAATTCTTATAGAAGCTTTGCCTTATATACAAAAACTTGCCGGAAAAACTGTTGTAATAAAATATGGCGGAAATGCCATGATTAACGATGAACTTAAAAACTCCGTTATGGAAGACATAACACTACTTAAATATATTGGTGTGAACCCTGTAGTTGTACACGGCGGAGGACCTGAAATAAATAAAGCATTGGATAAGTTTAATATAAAGAGCCAATTTGTAAATGGTTTAAGAGTAACTGACAGTTCTACTATGGAAGTAGCTCAAATGGTGCTTGTGGGAAAAACAAACAAGGAAATCGTATCCCTTCTTAATAAAATGGGTGGCAATGCTATCGGCTTATGTGGTATTGACGGCAACCTGATAGAATGTGAACAATATAAAACTACTGTTGATGGAAATGAAGTAGATTTAGGATATGTAGGCAAAATAACCAATATCAATTCGAAACTGATCGAATTAATCGCAAAAGACGAGTATATACCTGTTGTTGCTCCTATAGGAGTGGGTAAAGATGGTAGAAGCTACAATATAAATGCCGATACTGTAGCAGGTGAAATTGCAGCTGCTCTGCAGGCAGAAAAGTTAATGCTCCTTACAGATATTGAGGGTGTTAAGATGAACAAAGACAGCAATGATATTATAACTGCCCTAACCACCCATGAAGCGCATGATCTTATTGAAAGAAAAGTTATTGACGGCGGAATGATCCCAAAAGTATTAGGGTGCATAGAAGCTCTGGAAAAGGGCGTAGGAAGAACGCATATTATTGATGGCAGAATTTCTCACTGTCTCTTGCTTGAAATATTCACAAACAGAGGAATTGGAACTATGATCATGAAGGAAAAGGTTCCATATCATAACAGTGAAAAATTATAAAATTACTTTTTTTTGAAGGATTTTTGGTAGTTATTTAGAATATAATAAAAATGGTAAAGTGTGTACATAATATTAGTACTTTTATATAACAATATACTTTTAAAATGTTAGTTAATGATATATAATATAGTTGATTATTTTCTTTATTCATATCATTGTGAAAACTGCAATTATTAGGCTATTGTGCAAATGAAATACACAAGTTAGGTTTAGCGTTTATTCAAGCAATTGATTACTCAGTTAATCACATTGGTTTACACAGGAGGATTGATTATTTTGGGAAAAGATTTGCTCAATACAATATTAAAAGAAGGTACCCTTATCTATACCAAGCTTTCAACAAGTAATGTTTGGCATCAGAATATTGTATATAAAGTTGAAAACAAATCTGTATCAATAGCTTTAATAACCGGATTTTTAGAAAATATAATAATGCCAGGTCAGGCTATAACTCTTAAACTTACAAACGAGGAAATGGAATATCTGTTTATCGGTACTGTAGGCGAAATCCAACCACAGTTTCCCAGCCATATAAAGGTAAACATCGAAAGTATAAAAGACTTAAAAAACTCAAGGGTTTTTCCAAGATACGATGTATATTTGGCCGCTAATATAAAATCCGAAAGCAGTGGAGAAGAAAATTTTGCAATCATACATGATATTAGTTTGACCGGAATGGCATTTTACTCTAAGCAACATTTTGAAATAGGCACCGAACAGCTTAACTTGACTATATATCTTCCCAATAAAAACACAATCGATGCTAAGGGCAATATTAACCGAAAGAGCAAGTATGATTCATATATTGACTACGGAATGCATTATACTGATATGCAGGAAGAAAACAACAATTCTCTTTACGCCTTCTTCTCTGTCTTAGAGGAAGAAAAGTCACGTATGAAAGAAAACTTCCTTAATTCAATAAAAAAGCACCTTCCTTAATACATTGATCTATCAATTCCATATGTGGAGGGTGTTTTATTTTTTATTCCAAACTTACATTTTAATACTAATATGTTTTATATAGTTAACGCGCATTTAAATTTTCCACTTTAAGTGTTGCATTTTTATACATTTTTCTGTATAATTATAAATATAGTTTAATGGGGAGTTCGTCTTATAGAACTAAACAAATCATTGATATAGATAAATAAACTCATGCATATCAACTGAGAATTAATTATAACAAAATTATTTTATATGGAGGAGTCGGCTATGGATCATTTAATAAGTCTTAACGATTTAACACTAGAAGAAATAGAACAAATATTAAACCTTTCAGAAAAACTAAAAAAGCAGCAGCAGGAAGGTGTAACTCATCATTATTTGAAAGGCAAGACACTAGGTATGATTTTCACAAAATCATCCACAAGAACAAGAGTTTCATTCGAAGTAGGTATGTATCAATTGGGCGGGTATGCATTGTTTTTAAGCTCAAACGATATCCAGATCGGCAGAGGTGAAACAATCTATGATACTGCACAGGTTCTTTCAAGATACATAGATGGAATAATGATAAGAACATTTGCTCACAGTGATGTTGAAGATCTTGCAAAGTACGGAAATATCCCCATAATAAATGGTCTTACCGATTTGATGCATCCATGTCAGATCCTTGCTGACCTCTTCACTGTTTATGAACACAAAGGAACTCTGAAGGGTTTAAAAATGGCATACCTCGGTGATGGAAACAATATAGCCAATTCACTGCTTCATGGTTGTTCCAAAGTTGGTATGGACGTAGCAATCGGCTCTCCAAAAGGTTATCAATGCGATGAACAGGTTATATCCGAAGCCAAGGAAGCTGCTAAAATATCAGGCTCAAACATTATTCTGACAGAAGATCCTGTTGAAGCAATAAAGGATGCAGATGTTGTATATACAGATACTTGGGTAAGTATGGGTCAGGAGTCTGAAAAACAATCTAGAATCAAGATTTTTGAGCCGTACAAGGTTGATGGAAATCTCTTTGCAAAAGCAAAGGAAGATGCTATTTTCCTCCATTGCCTTCCTGCATATAGAGGTTATGAGGTAACTGAGGAAATTATAGACGGGTCACAATCTGTTGTGTTTGACGAAGCAGAAAACAGGCTTCACGTTCAAAAGGCAATAATGGCTCTCTTAATGGATAAGTAAAAGAATTGTGAGGTCAAAATGAATTATTCGTTCATTATAAGAAAAGCAACCGTTGATGATGTAGAAGCTATACAAATCATCACACGGGAAGCATTCAAAAAATATATGGAAGATACAGGTCTTAAGGGCTCTATGGAAGCTTTGGATGAGTCTTTGGAAGATATCACGAGAGACATTATGTCCAAGGAAGTATTTGTTGCTTTCATTGATAACACTCCTGTAGGAGCTATAAGGGTTCAAATTCTACCTGATAATACTGCTTATATAAGCAGGTTTGGTGTAAGCCTTGCATACCACAATATAGGTATTGGCAAATCCCTTATGAACCTTGTAGATAAGCTGATGTTGGCAAGGGGTATAAAAAAAGTCAGTTTGCATACTGCCTCAACATATAAGGACCTAATCAGATTTTATTACGGAAGAGGCTTTTATATAGAATCAACAAATAAAGACAGAGGATATGTCAGAGCTCTTTTAGTCAAGGAATATTAGTAGATCGAATAATCCCTTGTAAATCGGTTTTATCCGGTCTACAAGGGATTTTATTTACCCTACTTATTTTTAAAGAACAATGCAGAGTAATTTATAATCTATCTCCAACTCTTAAAAGCGCCACTTTTGTTCTTTAAAGTAAAATTTTGGTGATATATAATGTCCGGAAAAAGCAGAAAATGCGAGCCATAATAACCTAAATAAATTTAAAACGCCAAGAACAAGTTATTGACTCCGCTGAGAACTTCTGGTATTATTTTTAATGCATCAGTTATATATACATTTTTTACATAATTTAAAAGGGGATGTTAGTAATATGAAGAAAAGCAGTATTGGTACTTGTGTTGTCTTAGCTATAGCTCTTTTTGTACAACTATTGATTGTCTCCACCCTAAATTATTTCCAGTGAGGTCCCTATTTTTGAAACCTCATATTACAAATCAACTATAAAACATCAATCTAAAATAAATCAAGATTCATTATTTGATATTAACTTATTATTTTTATGGGAAACTTTCATAATTTATACAAAAAATAATCCCCATTCATTTCATATGAACAGGGATTATCTTTTTGGTGTTCTTTATTTAATATTTTACCATATACCTTCTGGAATAATTTCTACAAGCGTTTCGCTTCCATTCTCATTATAATATGATTTATGAGAATTTGTTGCTTCTTCCACATGACCAAAAGACCAATTGCTTTCTAAATTGTCAGGGAATGATGGTTTTATGTTTGTTAATGGACCTCTATGAAGCATTTGATTTACCATTGTTATTGTTTCTTCTCTTGTTATTGTATTGTTAGGTCTGAAAGTGTTATCTTCGTACCCTTTAATTATGTCATATCTGTATATCTCTGCAATATTAGCTTCTGCCCAATGTCCAGATATATCAGTAAAGTATTTGGCCAAAACACTATATTCAGGATAAGTTGTAATCCTTAAGTACTTAGATATTACTGTAGCAAGTTCTGCTCTTGTTATTGGCTGATTTGGCCTGAATGTATTGTCTTCATACCCTTTGAATAGACCAACTTCAGCAACGGCTTCAATGTGTTCTGCAGCCCAGAAGTCTACATCTACATCATTAAATACCTTAACTCCCTTTACATGACCTTTATCTTTTAAATTGAGTATCCTTGCAAATATTACTGCAACTTCTGCTCTTGTTACTGCTCCTTTTGGCTTAACGGTTCCATCAGGATAACCTAATATAAACCTTGTATGAACAAATTCAGAATCATTTGCAAATATAAATGTTTCGATTTTTGATTCATCATCATTTGGATTTATAAGTTCTGTATTTTCATACTTGGTATATATCTTTGCAGTTAGAGATACAGTTGATTCTTGCACAGCAAGATCTTTAACTTTGAGGGTAAAACTCACTGTTCCCTTTGCATTACCTTTTAGAGTACCTATATCCCATACAACTTCATTGCCGACTAGTTTTCCATTGTTTTCAGCTTTAACAAATGTCATCAAATCGGGTACATTTACTTGTACGAAGGTATTACTTACTTCAGTACTTAATTTATTAAAGTATGTAATTGTGTATATTACATTGCTGTTTTCTCCTGCTCTCATTGTTGATGAGTCTATCAAAACAGCAAGGTCGGCTTTTATTTTTGCTGCCGCCGGAACATCTTCATCCTTGGGTTCAGTTATTACAGGGTCATTATGTGTTGGCGTTGGTGGTGTTGTATCTTTTACAGGTGTTATATCAATTGTTATTTTACTTATTGCTTTTCCACCTTTTCCATCACTTACTTCTACTGTAAAGCTGTCTGTTCCGTTGTAGTCTTTGTTTGGCGTATATGTCCATTTGCCATCTGCAGCTACTGTTACTGTTCCATTTGTTGGATTAGTTGCTTTAGCGTATGTTAGTGTATCTCCATCAATGTCTTTTCCTACTACTGTTCCTGTTACTGCTGTATCTTCTGGCGTTGATACGTGGTAGTCAGGTACTGTTGGTGCATCATTTACTGGAGTTACTGTTATTGTTACTTTGCTTATTGCTTTTCCGCCTTTTCCGTCACTTACCTCTACTGTAAAGCTGTCTGTTCCATTGTAGTCTTTGTTTGGTGTGTATGTCCACTTACCATCTGCAGCTACTGATACTGTTCCGTTTTTTGGATTAGTTGCTTTTGTGTATGTTAGTGTATCTCCATCAATGTCTTTTCCTACAACTGTTCCTGATACTGCTGTATCTTCTGGTGTTGTTACACTGTAATCAGGTACTGTTGGCGCATCATTTACTGGAGTTACTGTTATTGTTACTGTGCTTATCGCTGTTCCGCCTTTTCCGTCACTTACTTCTACTGTAAAGCTGTCTGTTCCGTTGTAGTCTTTGTTCGGTGTATATGTCCAATTACCGTCCGCTGCTACTGTTACTGTTCCGTTTGCTGGATCAGTTGCTTTCGTATATGTAAGTGTATCTCCATCGATATCTGTTCCTACTACTGTTCCTGATACTGCTGTATCTTCTGGTGTTGTTACACTGTAGTTAGGTACTGTCGGCGCATCGTTGCTTCCGCCTACATCTATTGTTATTGTACTTATTGCTGTTCCGCCTTTTCCATCACTTACTTCTACTGTAAAGCTGTCTGTTCCATTGTAGTCTTTGTTTGGTGTGTATGTCCATTTACCGTCCGCTGCTACTGTTACTGTTCCGTTTGCTGGATCAGTTGCTTTAGCGTATGTAAGTGTATCTCCGTCCACATCTGCTCCAACTACTGTTCCTGATACTGCTGTATCTTCTGGTGTTGTTACATTGTAATCAGGTA
>NZ_JH556653.1:1088826-1089086 GCF_000179595.2 Acetivibrio cellulolyticus CD2
TTGGCGCATCATTTACTGGAGTTACTGCTATTGTTACTGTGCTTATTGCTGTTCCGCCTTTTCCATCACTTACTTCTACTGTAAAGCTGTCTGTTCCGTTGTAGTCTTTGTTCGGTGTATATGTCCAATTACCGTCCGCTGCTACTGTTACTGTTCCGTTTGCTGGATCAGTTGCTTTAGCGTATGTAAGTGTATCTCCATCGATGTCTGCTCCAACTACTGTTCCTGATACTGCTGTATCTTCTGGTGTTGTTACATTG
>NZ_JH556653.1:1089186-1090280 GCF_000179595.2 Acetivibrio cellulolyticus CD2
GTATGTAAGTGTATCTCCGTCCACATCTGCTCCAACTACTGTTCCTGATACTGGTGTATCTTCGGGTGTTGTTACACTGTAGTCAGGTACTGTCGGCGCATCGTTGCTTCCGCCTACATCTATTGTTACTGTGCTTATTGCTGTTCCGCCCTTTCCGTCACTTACTTCTACTGTAAAGCTGTCTGTTCCGTTGTAGTCTTTGTTCGGTGTATATGTCCATTTACCGTCCGCTGCTACTGTTACTGTTCCGTTTGCTGGATCAGTTGCTTTAGCGTATGTAAGTGTATCTCCGTCCACATCTGCTCCAACTACTGTTCCTGATACTGCTGTATCTTCTGGTGTTGTTACATTGTAATCAGGTACTGTTGGTGCATCATTTACTGGAGTTACTGTTATTGTTACTGTGCTTATCGCTGTTCCGCCTTTTCCGTCACTTACTTCTACTGTAAAGCTATCTGTTCCGTTATAGTCTTTTTTCGGTGTGTATGTCCATGTCCCATCTACATTCACCGTTACTGTTCCGTTTGCTGGATCAGTTGCTTTAGCGTATGTAAGTGTATCTCCATCCACATCTGCTCCAACTACTGTTCCTGATACTGCCGTATCTTCCGGTGTTATTACATTGTAATCAGGTACTGTTGGTGCATCATTTACTGGAGTTACTGTTATTGTTACTGTGCTTATCGCTGTTCCGCCTTTTCCGTCACTTACTTCTACTGTAAAGCTGTCCGTTCCGTTGTAGTCTTTGTTTGGTGTGTATGTCCACTTACCATCTGCTGCTACTGTTACTGTTCCGTTTGCTGGATCAGTTGCTTTCGTATATGCAAGTGTATCTCCATCGATGTCTGTTCCTACTACTATTCCTGTTACTGCTGTATCTTCTGGTGTTGTTACACTGTAGTCAGGTACTGTTGGCGCATCGTTGCTTCCACCTACATCTATTGTTACTGTGCTTATCGCTGTTCCGCCTTTTCCGTCACTTACTTCTACTGTAAAGCTGTCTGTTCCGTTATAGTCTTTGTTCGGTGTATATGTCCAATTACCGTCCGCTGCTACTGTTACTGTTCCGTTTACTGGATCAGTTGCTTTCGTAT
>NZ_JH556653.1:1090380-1094970 GCF_000179595.2 Acetivibrio cellulolyticus CD2
CATCAAATCGGGTACATTTACTTGTACGAAGGTATTACTTACTTCAGTACTTAATTTATTAAAGTATGTAATTGTGTATATTACATTGCTGTTTTCTCCTGCTCTCATTGTTGATGAGTCTATCAAAACAGCAAGGTCGGCTTTTATTTTTGCTGCCGCCGGAACATCTTCATCCTTGGGTTCAGTTATTACAGGGTCATTATGTGTTGGCGTTGGTGGTGTTGTATCTTTTACAGGTGTTATATCAATTGTTATTTTACTTATTGCTTTTCCACCTTTTCCATCACTTACTTCTACTGTAAAGCTGTCTGTTCCGTTGTAGTCTTTGTTTGGCGTATATGTCCATTTGCCATCTGCAGCTACTGTTACTGTTCCATTTGTTGGATTAGTTGCTTTAGCGTATGTTAGTGTATCTCCATCAATGTCTTTTCCTACTACTGTTCCTGTTACTGCTGTATCTTCTGGCGTTGATACGTGGTAGTCAGGTACTGTTGGTGCATCATTTACTGGAGTTATTGTTATTGTTACTTTGCTTATTGCTTTTCCGCCTTTTCCGTCACTTACCTCTACTGTAAAGCTGTCTGTTCCATTGTAGTCTTTATTTGGTGTGTATGTCCACTTACCATCTGCAGCTACTGATACTGTTCCGTTTTTTGGATTAGTTGCTTTTGTGTATGTTAGTGTATCTCCATCAATGTCTTTTCCTACAACTGTTCCTGATACTGCTGTATCTTCTGGTGTTGTTACACTGTAATCAGGTACTGTTGGTGCATCATTTACTGGACTTACTGTTATTGTTACTGTGCTTATTGCTGTTCCGCCTTTTCCATCACTTACTTCTACTGTAAAGCTATCTGTTCCGTTGTAGTCTTTGCTTGGTATGTATGTCCATTTACCATCTGCTGCTACTGTTACTGTTCCGTTTACTGGATCAGTTGCTTTCGTATATGCAAGTGTATCTCCATCGATGTCTGTTCCTACTACTGCTCCCGATACTGCTGTATCTTCTGGTGTTGTTACACTATAGTCAGGTACTGTTGGCGCATCATTTACTGGAGTTACTGTTATTGTTATTGTGCTTATTGCTGTTCCGCCTTTTCCATCACTTACTTCTACTGTAAAGCTATCTGTTCCGTTGTAGTCTTTGCTTGGTATGTATGTCCATTTACCATCTGCTGCTACTGTTACTGTTCCGTTTGCTGGATCAGTTGCTTTAGCGTATGTAAGTGTATCCCCGTCCACATCTGCTCCAACTACTGTTCCTGATACTGCTGTATCTTCAGGTGTTGTTACACTGTAGTCAGGTACTGTAGGTGCATCATTGCTTCCACTTACATCTATTGTTACTGTGCTTATTGCTGTTCCACCTTTTCCATCACTTACTTCTACTGTAAAGCTGTCTGTTCCGTTGTAGTCTTTGCTTGGTATATATGTCCATTTACCCTCCGCTGCTACTGTTACTGTTCCGTTTGCTGGATCAGTTGCTTTAGCGTATGTAAGTGTATCCCCGTCCACATCTGCTCCAACTACTGTTCCTGATACTGCTGTATCTTCTGGTGTTGTTACACTGTAGTCAGGTACTGTCGGCGCATCGTTGCTTCCGCCTACATCTATTGTTACTGTGCTTATCGCTGTTCCGCCTTTTCCGTCACTTACTTCTACTGTAAAGCTGTCTGTTCCGTTGTAGTCCTTGTTTGGTGTGTATGTCCATGTTCCATCTACATTCACCGTTACTGTTCCGTTTGCTGGATCAGTTGCTTTAGCGTATGTAAGTGTATCTCCATCGATGTCTGTTCCTACTACTGTTCCTGATACTGCTATATCTTCCGGTGTTGTTACATTGTAATCAGGTACTGTCGGCGCATCGTTGCTTCCACCTACATCTATTGTTATTGTGCTTATTGCTGTTCCGCCTTTTCCATCACTTACTTCTACTGTAAAGCTATCTGTTCCGTTGTAGTCTTTGTTTGGTGTGTATGTCCACTTACCATCTGCTGCTACTGTTACTGTTCCGTTTGCCGGATCAGTTGCTTTAGCGTATGTAAGTGTATCTCCATCGATGTCTGCTCCAACTACTGTTCCTGATACTGCTGTATCTTCTGGTGTTGTTACATTGTAATCAGGTACTGTTGGTACATCATTTACTGGAGTTACTGTTATTGTTATTGTGCTTATTGCTGTTCCGCCTTTTCCATCACTTACTTCTACTGTAAAGCTGTCCGTTCCGTTGTAGTCTTTGTTTGGTGTGTATGTCCACTTACCATCTGCTGCTACTGTTACTGTTCCGTTTGCTGGATCAGTTGCTTTAGCGTATGTAAGTGTATCCCCATCCACATCTGCTCCAACTACTGTTCCTGATACTGCTGTATCTTCTGGTGTTGTTACATTGTAATCAGGTACTGTTGGTGCATCATTTACTGGAGTTACTGTTATTGTTATTGTGCTTATTGCTGTTCCGCCTTTTCCGTCACTTACTTCCACTGTAAAACTGTCTGTTCCGTTGTAGTCCTTGTTCGGTGTGTATGTCCATTTACCATCTGCATCCACCGTTACTGTTCCGTTTGCTGGATCAGTTGCTTTAGCGTATGTAAGTGTATCTCCATCGATGTCTGTTCCTACTACTGTTCCTGTTACTGCTGTATCTTCCGGTGTTGTTACACTGTAGTCAGGTACTGTCGGCGCATCGTTGCTTCCGCCTACATCTACTGTTACTGTGCTTATTGCTGTTCCGCCTTTTCCGTCACTTACTTCTACTGTAAAGCTGTCTGTTCCGTTGTAGTCTTTGTTTGGTGTGTATGTCCATTTACCATCTGCAGCTACTGTTACTGTTCCGTTTGCTGGATCAGTTGCTTTAGCGTATGTAAGTGTATCTCCATCGATGTCTGTTCCTACTACTGTTCCTGTTACTGCTGTATCTTCTGGTGTTGTTACACTGTAGTCAGGTACTGTTGGTGCATCATTTACTGGAGTTACTGTTATTGTTACTGTGCTTATTGCTGTTCCTGCTTTTCCGTCACTTACTTCTACTGTAAAGCTGTCCGTTCCGTTGTAGTCTTTGTTTGGTGTGTATGTCCACTTACCATCTGCTGCTACTGTTACTGTTCCGTTTGCTGGATCAGTTGCTTTCGTATATGTAAGTGTATCTACATCGATGTCTGTTCCAACTACTATTCCTGATACTTCTGTATCTTCTGGTGTTGTTACATTGTAGTCAGGTACTGTTGGTGCATCGTTGCTTCCGCCTACATCTATTGTTACTGTGCTTATTGCTGTTCCGCCTTTTCCGTCACTTACTTCTACTGTAAAGCTGTCTGTTCCGTTGTAGTCCTTGTTTGGTGTGTATGTCCATGTTCCATCTACATTCACCGTTACTGTTCCGTTTGCTGGATCAGTTGCTTTTGAATATGTAAGTGTATCTCCATCGATATCTGTTCCAACTACTGTTCCTGATACTGCTGTATCTTCTGGTGTTGTTACATTGTAATCAGGTACTGTTGGCGCATCGTTGCTTCCGCCTACATCTATTGTTATTGTGCTTATTGCTGTTCCGCCTTTTCCATCACTTACTTCTACTGTAAAGCTATCTGTTCCGTTGTAGTCTTTTTTCGGTGTGTATGTCCATTTACCATCTGCAGCTACTGTTACTGTTCCGTTTGCTGGATCAGTTGCTTTAGCGTATGTAAGTGTATCTCCATCGATGTCTGTTCCTACTACTGTTCCTGATACTGCTGTATCTTCTGGTGTTGTTACATTGTAATCAGGTACTGTCGGCGCATCGTTGCTTCCGCCTACATCTATTGTTATTGTACTTATTGCTGTTCCGCCTTTTCCATCACTTACTTCTACTGTAAAGCTATCTGTTCCGTTGTAGTCTTTGTTTGGCGTGTATGTCCACTTGCCATCTGCTGCTACTGTTACTGTTCCGTTTGCTGGATTAGTTGCTTTCGTATATGTAAGTGTATCTCCGTCCACATCTGCTCCAACTACCGTTCCTGACACTGGTGTATCTTCTGGCGTTGTTACATTGTAGTTAGGTACAGTTGGTGCGTCATTTACTGGGAATACATCTATTATTATTGCACTTATTGCTGTTCCGCCTTTTCCATCACTTACTTCTACTGTAAAGCTGTCTGTTCCGTTGTAGTCTTTGTTCGGTGTGTATGTCCATGTTCCATCTGCATTAACTACTACTGTTCCGTTTGATGGATCACTATCTTTCGTATATGTAAGAGAATCTCCATCTATATCTGAACCATCTACCTTATCTGATATAGGAGTATCTTCGTCTGTTGATAAACTGTAACTTGGTGCAGTCGGATTATTATTTGGGGTTACTGTTGGAAGTGTACCTTTAAACAAAGAATTGTGAGCTTCCAAATGGCTACCGCTCGGACCATCACTTAGTGAATTAGCAATAAAGTTGCCCTCTACATTTCCAAATCCATTAGCAACCCAATCTGCATTTGGAGCTAAAACGGATCCTTTAATTGTTATATTGCTATTCCATAAAGAAGTAGCTTCATAAAAATTCCACAAGAAGTACTGTCCATTTTCAGTAGTTGCTGTTGATCCTTTGTAGAATATAGAATA